>NZ_JBSGXZ010000038.1:0-97442 GCF_053610285.1 Lentzea sp. NPDC054927 | reverse complement strand
GCGAGGCGAGATCGCCCCGCTGCGCCACGCCGACAACCTTGTTGTACTTGAGATGCATCATGTCGAGGCTGCCCAGACGCCCGGTCAGCCGCAGTTGCTTGCCCGCACGCCGGCGCAGCGAGGGCAGTGTGTCCTCCAGCATCTCGAAGAGCCTCGTGCCCGCGTCTGCGGCGAACATCTCTCGTACGACGGAGGCGATGCCGCCGAAGTCGGCGTTGGGCCCGTCGTCCTTCTTCGTCACCACGGAGACGAGGTTGTAGCGGCGCTGGAAGCCAATCACGTCGAAGCCTCCGGGCATCCGAAAGGTCATCAGGACGGCGGGGAGTGCACTGGAGCTGTTGATCGCGTCGACCACGATCTCGCCGTCGCGGTCCTCGTAGCCCGGTCGCAGGTGCAGATCGACCAGAGCACCGTCGAACATGCTGCCGAGGTACGGGCGCACCGCCCAGAATCCCTGGAGGTCACGCACCACCGTGCAGTCATAGTCGCCCAGAACTTCGCACAGACGATCGCCGACCTGGTCCTCGACGATCAGCAAGCGCCGCCGTACGAGCTGCGCGCGCCGCTGGTCGAGCTTTGTTCTGGCAGCGTGGAGCCGATTCCACAGCAGGGTGGAACGCAGGATGTCCGGCGGTCCTGACTTCCACAGCGCGAGTGCCCTGCGCACCTGGTCGGCTGTCGCGTGGGCCTCGCCGAGATCCGCAGCGTCGATGAACTCCGTTACGTCCGCAGTGAGCGTCCCGTGGAGGATCTGGTATCGCTCGTTGTCATTCAGGACGTGCAGATCGTGGATGGTGCGTAAGCGGTAGAGGTTCTGTTGGAGGGCGCCTTTGGCGCAGCCGAGGGCCCGCATGAGTTCCTTGGGCGTGGCGCCGGTCTGTGAGCGGGCGAGCAGTTCGGCGACAAGGCATTGCAAAGTGGGCCCCTTGAGGGGGCGCTCCTCGTCACCAGAGATGAGCCGCATCTCGCCGTCAAGAAGTTCGATGCGCTTGACGTTCATGGTGACTCCCGGCGGCCGGTGGAGATTCCGCACTGGTTATCGCTCACGGCTCGCTCACCGTAACGCCGCGAGGTGTGAGTGGATTGTCAGCATCAGGCTCATGGTCTGTGAGCGAGTGCCCGGGATGCTTTTGATACCAACAACAGCAACCAGAGGAGCAGGCCATGAGCGCCATCTTCAAGCCGACCCGGACCCTCAACCCGGAGCCGGACCACGTGTTCTTCGCGATGCCCTTCGGCATCAAGGAACTGGCCAACGGCCAGCCGTTCGACTTCGACGCGTTCTACACGGACGTGTGCGTGCCGGTGGTGCGAGAGTGCGGCATGACGCCAGTGCGAGTCGACAGCCTCTACGGCGCCCAGGGCGTCCTGGAGGCGGTGTGGCGTGCGATGCAGCAGGCGGGGGTCGTCGTCGCCGACTTCACCGGCGGCTCGCCGAACGTCGCATTCGAGATGGCCTGGGCGTTGATGCTCAACAAGCGCACGGTGGTCATCACCCAGGAGTCGAACGACATCCCGTCCGACATCCGCGGGCTGTACCGCTACATCGCGTACAGCCAGAACTACCAGGACATGCAGACGCTGAGGAAGGAGCTCGCGCTGCAGCTCAACGCGCTCAGCCAGGAGCCCGCCGACGAGATGGCGCCCATGCCGATGCCGGGTGGCAGCACCACCTCGGTCAAGGCCAAGGTCATCAACGCCGACAAGGACTACGTGATGGTGCGCGATGACTCCGGTCGCTACGGCGTCATGGGAAGTGCGGACGCCGACGTCAGCAGAGTGGTCAACGACATGAGGAAGATGTTCCCGGTCGGGACCGTCCTCGACGGAGCCTTCGTGATCGACCCGATGCGCAAGGAGATGCGGTACACGCTCGTGAGCGGTGAACGCAGCCCGTGGCCGCTGCTCAGCAACAAGTACAAGCCCGGCACCGTGCTGAAGAGCCGTGTGGTCAACGTGGACGAGCGCCACGGTGCGTTCGTCCACGTCGAGTACGGCATCAACGGCCTCGTGCCCAGCCAGCAGTTCGCCGGCACGCTCCCGGCGGTTGGCGCGGAGATCGAGACGATGATCGTGACGGTGGACGAGCACCGCCGCAGGATCGCCCTGCGCCTGATGAGCGTCGGAACAGGGCCACGGGCCATCTCCTCGAACGAGGCGCCGCAGGCGGCCCTGAACTGGCGCGGGCACGCGGAGGTGACGCGAGTCGTGCCGGAAGACAACGGCCGCGGCGGCTACCTCCTCCTCCGCCTGCCGACGACCGGCCGCAACGCCCTGCTGCTGGTCAAGGACATGTCCGAGGACCTGAGGGCGGACCTCAACAACAACGAGGTGGAGCTCGGCGAGGAGATCTACGTCGAGGTCTACCGGACGAACAAGGAGACGGGCAAGACGCTGCTGCGCGAACTGCCAGAGCCAGACGAAGTGCCGAGCGCGGCCTGACCGCTGCACTCGCCGATGCCCCCGTGACTCACACGGGGGCATCGCCCTGTCTCGCGATTCTGCCGGACTGACATCGACATTGATCGAGTATTCCCTTCCAGGGATACGTCAACTGGTCGTCCTGAGGTCAGGATCGTCTCGCTGCCAACTCCGAATTGATGCTCTCGTGAAGATCGAAAAGCTCTGATACTGGCGGTTTTGCGTACCTGCCCGCACGTGTAAGGAGTAAGTGATGGGAATCCCTCACGAACATCGTCGGCGAGTTGCTCGAATCGGGTGACGGTCGTCGATCACCGTATGACGGCATGCGTGCGGCAGGTAGACACGTCTGGGTAGACGAGGCGGTCGACCAGAGGAGCCGAGACTGTGGACGACGAGCTGGAGCTGGCGTGGGAGGCTGCGGGTGCGAAGCTCCTGGAGTTGGCCGCAGCGGGTGTCGTGCCCGGCAGGATGCCGGTGGTCAGGTACCTGGCGACGAAACTGGCGCCGTTCTACCGGATCGTGCTCGACGTGCTGGTCGAGGAGGAGTCGCAGCTCGGCCTCCAGCTGCCGACCGCGACCATCGCGGAGCGGACGGCCGAGCAGGTCGGCCGATTGGCCGGTGGATCCGCGTCCTGCCCGCCGGTCGCTGGGCTGCTGGACCAGCTCTATGAGTGGGGCAACGTCGACCGGATCCACAACACGCATCGAAAAGGCAGCTATCAGGAGTACCTAAAACAGGACTTCCTCTATCAGATGACACCTGCTGGCACGATCGTCCACCGCGAGCTCAGCAGGATCGACCAGGAGCTCGGTGTGACAGGCGCTCTGCAGGCGTCGATGCTGCCCGAGGTGCTTCAGGCTCTTGTGGCCTTAGCCTCCGCGCTTGACGAGCCGGAGATCGAGACAGAAGAGGAAGCGGAGGACCGCTCAAAGAACGCGTACGCCGCTTTCTCTCGTGTGGTGAACGGGTTCACCCAGCTTTCGGACAACGCCAAGCTGTTCGTCCAGGGTCTGAACCGGTCGTTGCACGTCGACTCCGAGGAGAAGGCGGAATCGTTCCTCGCGTACAAGCGCGTCGTCGTCGACTACCTACAGACGTTCTCGGTCGGCCTCTCAAAGTTCGCGTCCAGCATCGCCGAGGCGATCGAGCTCGCCGAGAGCAGAGGCGTACTGATCGCGCTCCAAGAGATCGCCGGTGTTGACGCCGCTCCCGCGCTTGGGGTGACCGGGGAGGCGGCCGCCGCCCGTGATGCGGAGGTCATGCAGGCCCAGTGGACGGGCTTGCGCCGGTGGTTCTTCGCTGACGGAGACCAGCAGCCGGTGGTGAACACGCTGACGGAACGGTCTGTCGACGCGATCAGCCGGATCATGACGACCGTGCGCCAGCTGAATGACGAGCGGTTCCGCCGGGTGAACCGGCGGGCGGACCTGGTGACGATGGCACGGTGGTTCTCCGCCGAGGACGCTGACGTGGTTCGGTTGTGGCGCGCGGGTTTCGGCCTCTACCCGGCGCGGCATCTCGGTGCGCCGCACGCGGCGGAGGCCGAGCTGGACATCCGTCCTGGATTCGGGTGGTGGGAAGGCGTCGCTCCGCCGATCTCGCCGCGGTTGCGCACGCAGGGACCCAGGGCCAGCAGCGGGGTCAGTGGGCGGCTGCCGGACCAGAGCGCGGCGAAGAGGCTGTTGCGGGAGCGGCAACGAGCGCAGGACGCCGCGGTGGAGGCCGCCGCGCGGTCGTTGGTCGGGCGGACTCCGTGTCGGCTGTCGAGCCTGACGCACCTGCCCGCCGCGGAGTTCGACCTTCTGGTCCGGTGCTTCGACGTGGCGCTGGCGAGCAACCCGCGCGAGGGTGTTCGCCGAGCGGAAACCAGCGATGGGCTGATCCGGGTGACGTTGGCACCAGCGAGGCCCGGTGAGTTCGCCACGATCGCCACACCACGCGGAACGCTCAGCATTGCCGACTTCCACATCAGCCTGGAAGACATGGAGACCAGCTCGTGATCCTAGAAGAGACCGCGAAGGAGGAGATCCGGCAGGCTGCCCGCTTCCTGGTGCTGAAACCGTTGTTGCACAACAGCGGCCGCGACGCCCGGATTGCGGCCCTGGTGCATCGGCACGGCAAGGTGCTCAAGGCGTGGTTCGACGAGTACCTCGGCTGGCCCCTGGTGATCGAACGAGACGTCATCCGGCTGGTGAAGGTGCCGCAGCCGCAGGTGCTGGCGCACCCGGACGACGCCCCGACCGCGCGGTGCTGTGCGTTGTTCTGTCTGTTGCTCGCCACGCTGGAGGACGCAGGAGCGCAGACGGTGATCTCGGAGTTGGCCGCCAAAGTCACCACGATCACGGCTACTGCGCAGGGAATTCCTGTCTACGACCCCGGTGAGTACGCCGAACGCAAGGCGTTCGTCCAGGCGATCCGGCTGCTGACCACCTGTGGCGCACTGGTTCCCGTGCGGGACAGCGCGTCCACCAAGGACGACGAGAACAAGTATGTCGAGTCCGAAGGGAACGCGCTCTACGACGTAGATCACCGCACGGCTGCATTGCTGCTGGCATGTCCGACCTCACCAACGAGAGCGGGTGAGGTCGGGCACCTCACCCAGCAGTCCTATCCGGACACGGTGGAGGGCGGAAACCGGAGGCGACGCCACGCAGCCATGCGCCGTCTCGTCGACCTGCCGGTGATGTACTTCGACGAGCTCCCCGCAGACGAGCTGGACTACTTCCGCAACCAGCGCGCGCTGTTCGTGCGGCAGCTGAGGGAGATGCTCGACACCCGGCTCGAGGTGCGGGCGGAAGGTGCCGCTGTAATCGACGAGGAGCTGACCGACCTGGTCTTCCCCAAGGACACTAAGGATGCGTTCGCGGCATTGCTGTTCGCCGCCGCGCTCGCCGACGAACCGGGCGTGACCGATTCCTCGACCGTGGTGGACGACATAGCACTGGGGCGCATCGCGGAACGGACCGCGAGTCATCTCTCCGCCCGCGGCATCAAGTCCAGTAGCGCCAAGGAGGCCAGGCAAGCCGCGCTCACCGTGCTGACCAAGCTGAGGCTGGTCGAACAGGTGGACGGCGGCGTGCGGCCATTGCCCGCACTCGGCAGGTATCGCAACGTGGAACAACCTTCCACACCACGGCTGCGGCCCGCTCCCGTGCTGTTCACCCTGCCCGGCGAAGAGAACGCACCGGCCGATGAGGATTCCGATGTCTGATCCCGATTCCACCGCGCTGCGGGGCGCTCAGCTCGCGGCACTGCTGTCGGGTGCTCCGCCGGTACCCGCCAGCACCCGGTTCAAGCCGCTGCGCACCGGACTAGCGGGCATCTGGCAGTACGGCGACGAGGTGTTCAACTTCCACGACGGGCGGCTGATCCTGCACGGCCGCAACGGCAGCGGCAAGACCAAGGTGCTGGAGGTGACCAGCCCGTTCCTCCTCGACGCCAACCTCAACGCCCGGCGGCTCGACCCGTTCGGCAGCAACGCCAGGTCCATGCGGGACAACCTGCTCTTCGGCGGGCGCACGCACCAGATTGGGTACGTGTGGTGCGAGTACGGGCGAATCACCGAGGACGGTGGCACCGAGTACCGCACGATCGGCGCGGGCATGCGGGCGAAGGAGACCAAGGCCGGCAGTCCAGACCCCTGGTACTTCATTACGCCACTGCGCGTCGGCGTCGACTTCGACCTGCACGACAACGCGAACCGGCCGCTCAACGACAGCGACCTGGCGGTGCGACTGGGCGGAGCGGACGACTCCGTGTTCACCACCGCCGAGCACTATCGCGCCACGCTCGCGCGTGAGTTGTTCGGCCTGGCGCCGGAACGCCTGCACAGTTTGGTGGAGCTGCTGATCATCCTCCGTCGTCCCAAGCTGAGCGAGAACCTCAGCGTCGCGAGCCTCAAGGAGATCCTGTCGGACGGCCTGCCCCCGATCGACGCCGAACTCGTCGCCGGGCTCGCCAAGAACTTCGACGACCTCAAAGGCGACCAGGACGAACTTCAGCGGTTCGTCAAGGCGAAGGAGGAGATCGATCTCTTCTTGAGCAGCTACCGCGGGTATGCGCGCAGGATGACCCGGCACGTCACCGGGGACGTGTTGGAGGCCAAGGAGAATCACCGGCAGGCATTGGGTAGGGGCAAACGAGCGAAGACGGGCCTTTCCGAGATCGGGGGAGCTGTCAGCAAGGCGGACGAGGACCTGCGTCTGCTGGGCGAAGAGCGGGAGGGGCTCGCCGGGAAGATCCGTGCTCTGGAGAGCGGTCCGGAGATGCGGAACCAGCAGGCGCTCAGCCGGCTTCAGAGCGATGTCGAGGCTGCCAGGAAACAGGCGTCCGCGGCGAAGTTGCGCGCGACCAAGGCCGCGAACCAGCAACTTGACGCAGAGCAGGAGCTGGAAGGGGTGACCGGCCGGCTGGGCAAGGCGCACCGGGAGGTAGCGAGGGCTGAAGTGGAGGCGGCGGTTCACGCGTTGGCCGCCGGGCTGCGGCAGGAGTTCGAGGAAGAGTCGGACCGACTGCGCACCGACCCTGCGGGTGCTCAGCTGACCTTGCACGGCTACATCACCACGCGCCGGGCGGTGGTCAGAGAAACCCAGCGGCTGCTCGGGGAGCGACTGCAAGCGCAGAATACGGTCGATCGTCTCCAGAGCACGCATGACGAGCTCGGTGCGCGATGCACCAGTGCGGTGGAACACGTGCAGGACACCGAACTCAGGTTCGAGGAGCAGGCCGAGCTGCTGTCCAAGGCGATCGTCTCGTGGTCCGGGCAGTGCCGGGAGTGCGCGCTAACCGATGATCAGGTCGCTGAGCTCGTGGCAACAGTCGACCAGGTCGAGGACCCGGCGGCGCCACGGCTGGCCGAGCGCATCGCAAGTTATTTCGAAGATGTCCGCGCCGAGCTGATCGAGCAGCGCGGTACGCGGCGTACCCAGAAGGAGACGCTCGCGGCCGACCTCCAATCCACCACGGCGCAGCGGGAGCAAGTCGCGCTCGAAACTGATCCGCCTCCGCCGGTTCCGCTCGTAGCCCGCCGCGACCGGACTGAGGTCGCGGGTGCGCCGCTGTGGCGCCTGGTCGACTTCCACCCCGCCATCGCTGACGACTCCCGAGCGGCGGTCGAGGCGGCACTGCTCGGCGCGGGGATGCTTGACGCCTGGGTCACACCGGACGGCACGCTGGTGAACCCGGAGAGCTGGGACACCTTGCTGCTGGCAGATCGGGTGCACACCGACGGTTCGTCGCTAATGAGCGTCTTGTGCGCGGTACCGGATGGCAGCGTTCCGGAGACGGTCGTCGATCGCATCCTCGCCGGAATCGCGGTGGTTGATGAACAGACAGGGGACGAGACGGCCGGTTCGTGGGTCTCGCTAGACGGCAGGTGGGCGATTGGCCCGTTGCGCGGTAGTTCCGGGCAAGAGCAGGCCTGCTACATCGGGACGCACGCTCGTGAGGCGGCCAGGCGGCGCAGGCTCGCCGAACTGGACGCCCGCATCGCCGAACTCAAGGAGCTGATCGCACTCGCGGACGAGGACTTGCTGGTGTTCGACCGCCGCCTGCGTGCCCTCACCGCTGAGCAACGCGCTCAACCGGTCGACACCGCAGTCCGGGACGGGCTCAGCGAGCTGGTCGCCGCGCGCAAGCACGAGCACGAGCTCACCAAGCAGCTGGAGAAGTCCACAGAACGGCTGCGGGACGTAAAGGAGATCCTGCGCCGAGCGACCGAAGCTCTCCGGGTCTACGCGGTCGAGCACCTCACCCCGATGGCGCCGGAACAGCTCGATGCGATGAGCTCTGCGTTGATGGAGTTGAACGTCGCTGTTGAACGGCTCGCCGCCCATCTCGGCGCCGTTGCGTTGCTGACCGCACAGCACGTCGCGACGGAGCAGCGCGTCGAACAGCTGACCGCCGATCGCGACGGACTCGCGGGGGAGTCGGCGGAGGCCGCCGCAGAGGAGACTCGGCTGACCAAGGAGCTCGAGGAGCAGACTCAGCTGCTTGGTGTGGGCATCAACGAGGTGCTGGAGCGGTTGAAGAACGCCAAGAAGGACCTGGCGCTGGCCGTCGAGGAGACTAAGAAGCTCAACCTCCTCCAGCAGGGGCAGCGCCAGCGGCTGGGAGCGCTCGAGCAGCAGGTTCTCTCCACGAGCGCGGACTGTGATCAGCGGCTCGCGGAACAGCAGACGGCGCTCACGGAGTTCCAGCGGGTCAGGGCCAGGGGGTTCCTCAGGCTCATCGGTGAGTCCGATGTGGACACCGGATCGGACGATCTCGCCGCGGCGGCGCGTGTCCACGAGCTGCTCGCCGCCGAGGAGTCTGACGACGCCGCGCGGAACAACGCCCGCAACGACGTCGATGACCAGTTCCGCCGGCTGCAGCGGGAGATCGACGGATCGGACTGGCGGCCGTGGGGCGACAACGACGGAGATCTTTTCGTCGTCCAGGTGACGTTCAACGGTGCGGATCACCCGGTGTCCGACCTGCGGGACCTGATCGTCGACGAGATCGCGATCCGCGGCACGTACGTGCAGGACAAGGAACGGCGGCTGTACTCCGACTTGCTGCTCGGCTCGATGGGCGAGCACCTGCGCCAGCGTCGTCTCGAAGCGCGCAAGCTCGTCGACGAGATGGACGCGCAGCTCGGCCGTCACCCCACCGCCTCCAAGATGCTGATGAGCATCAAGTGGAAGCCCTCGGACGAGGCCGGCCCGGAGGTGAGGGACGCGATCGAGCTGCTGGACCGCGGCTCGACGAGCTTCCTCGCTTCGGACGCGCGCGACGCGCTCATCAAGTTCCTGACCGAGCAGGTCCGCGAAGCGCGGGAGCGCGCCGAGCATGGGGACTGGAAGGCGCACCTGACGGAGGCCTTGGACTACCGCCGCTGGTCGGAGTTCGAACTCCAGGTCAAGCACCACGACAAACCCAAGGCCGTCCCGCTGACAGACGAGCTGCATCGCAGGGGCTCCGGCGGAGAGAAGGCGGTGATGCTGCAGCTGCCGATGTTCGCGGCGGCCGCGGCGCACTACGCAGGCGCGGCCCCGACCTCACCGAGACCGATCTACCTGGACGAGGCGTTCGCCGGAATCGACTCGGAGATGCGGGGGAGCTGCATCGGGTTGCTGACGGAGTTCGACCTCGACTTCGTCATGGCCAGCCACGACGAATGGGGCTTCCACCCGACAGTGCCCGGAGTCCTGACGTACCAGCTGTTCCGAGACCCGGACGTGCACGGCGTTCTCGCCACACCGATCGTCTGGGACGGCACCCGGCGCTACCGGCTGGAGGACTGGTCGCTGAACACCGCGCCCCCACCACCGATCCTCGGTGAACAGGAGTGAGCGTCGTGCCGGTCGACCCCGAACTTATGAAATGGGCGAGCACCCCCGGCGGTGCCGCGTTCTGCAAGGCGGCGCGGAGCCGGTTCGTCCGCGGCGGAAAGCTGGACAAGTGGCTCGATCTCAAGTTGGACGCGGAGAAGCTGGACGACCTGCACGCCCTGTTCGGTCACGGCCGCCGCGTCGTACGCGCGGATGGGGTGCACCTGCGCAGGGCAGACAATGCGTTGCGCCAGACGGTGTTCGGTGTCGGCATCCACCAGCTCGTGATCGCAGTGGACGGGCCGATCATCAGCCTGCGCGGCCGCAAGCGGTACCGGGACCGCGTGAACAGCTTTCGGGTGGTGCGCGAGCGGCTGGCGCTCTGGGAAGTCATGCGCCGCGTGCCGCAGCTTGATGGGGAACGCGAACTGCTCGAAACTCTCCCCTTGGGGACGACGTCGCAAGTGCCGCCGGAGTCGGCAACCGCGACGAAGTCCTGGTCCGCCTACGAGGCGGCGATCAGGGCGGCCGCCTGGTGGTACCCGAGGTGGTCGGCCAAGCGTGTGCCGTGGGAGCGTGAAGTCGCCTCCAATGCGCTCAAGGGATCCAAGAAGTGGACCATGGCCCAGTTGGTGGCGTTCTCCCGGCTTGTAGACAAGGGGCTCAAGGAGGCGTTGCAGTGGACCGACGCACTGATCCGCGTCGCCGGCCCGCTGATGTGGACGAACAAGACCCCGGTCGCTGACGCGAGTCTGGGTAGGCCGTGGATCGACATTCCCGCGCAGGGAGTTCTGGAAGCGGGCGAGCTCGATTGCCCGGCGGACGGTGTGCTGCTGGTGGAAAATCTGACCACGTTCGAACACCTCCGCCGCGACACCGACCTCACCGAGACCTGGCTTTGTGTTTGGCTCGAAGGCAACGTCAGCAAGGGCCTGATCCCGTTCCTCGAACGCATCCGCCCGCGCCGCATCGCAGCCTGGTGCGACCTAGACCCGGACGGCATCGAGATCGTGCAGTCGGTGGAGAACGGCCTCGACCGCGAGGTCCTGCCGGTCGGCATGACGCCGGAGATCTGGTCCGGGGGCACGAAGCTGGAGGAGAAGGACGAGCAGGCTTACGTCACCTGGCGGCGCGCCGCCGCCGAGCTCGTGAACCACGGGCCGCGGTTGCTCCGGCCGCTCGCCGCCGCGATCGCCACTACCGGAGAGCGGTGTGAGCAGGAGAGCATCCAGTACGACACCGCGCCGGTGATCGTGGATCAGCTCAAGGGACTCGCGGAAGTCCTCCACGATCTCGGTTAGAAGGTCGATCAGCTGGGTAAGGGCTGCGGATGCTGATGGTGAGGATCTCCCGGTCCAGTGGCTCGAGGCGCTGGCGTGCAGTGTTCGGATCGATGTCCAGATGGCGCAGCGACGTTCCCGTTCATCCGATCGCGTCTTCGGCACGGCCTGAGGGACTTCTTCATGCAACTTCGCAGGTGGAGCGAAGTCGTGTGGACCGCGGGGACGAAGGAGTGGATCTTGGGAGGCTGTGCAACAGCCAGCAACGCACTTGATTCGCAGTCAAGTGCGCCCAGCTGCGTCCAATGTGCCTGTCTTTGCAGGTCAGCGGCCTGTGAACCCGTATCTGGGGGTCAAGTGCGCTCAACTGCGCTGAACATCTTGTATCTGCGGCCATCAGGTTATGAAAGTACTCAATGGGTAGCGACAAGCGGCTTCTGTGCTCGACTCTGCGGCTCAACGCTGAAACGGATCCTCTGGCCGAACCTGATCGGCCGAGGACGAGCGCTACCAGTGGTGGAAGTCCGTGGGTTCGTCCCGCTGCATCAGCTGATGGCAACCGCGCCGAATGTCAGGTTCTGCGTTCTCGATGCCTGCTGACTGGCTACGCTCCGCTGGTGAAGCGACTTCTCGTGGTAGCCGTGTGCGTGTTCGGAGCCGCGTGTGGCACCTCGGTACCGGCCACCACCTCCACTCCGTCCTCGACGTCGCAGGTCGTCGACGACTCCCAGGCCATCGGCGCCGCCTTCGAGACCTTCACGAAGGCCGCAGGAGCCAAAGACGGTGCCACCGCTGTATCGGTGCTGTCGAGCAGCACCTTCAGCGCCTACGACGAAGTCAGGAAAGTCGCGCTCACCGGCACCGAGCAGCAGGTCGCCGCTCTGGTTCCGGGCGGCCGGATCCTCGTGTACTCGATGCGCGGCGACATGGACCCCGTGATACTGCGCACCGCGTCTCCGGGCGACCTGGTGAAGGCTGTCATCGACCAGGGCTTGGTCAGCGAGGACAGCATCAGCGCAATCACATTGGGCGACCTGACGATCAACGATGGCAAGGCATTAGGCAAGGTGCGCGCTGCCCGTGCACAGACAACGGTGTTTCTCAGCTTCCTGCGTGAGGACGGCGCATGGAAGTTCCATCTGCCGTCGCTGTTTGACTTCACCGACGCCACGCTGGGTGCGATCGCTAAGCAGAAGAGCCTGACGCATGCCCAGATGATCGATGAAGTGCTGCTCACGAAATACGGTCCAGCGAAGGCCGCCGAAGTCCGCAAGCCGATCGGCGCTTGACTTCACGCCCAGGCGTGACTGTCCGGACCTGACCTACCGGGACTGGATCCTGCGGGATCGAGCTTCCTTGACAGGCGAGAGCCCGGCGATGGGAACGCGTCGCCAGGATGCGGTCACCACAGCCGCGCCGGCTCCTTTCGCAGCTCCTGCGTCACGTGACGCAGGTCCACCTTGTGCCGCACGCGTGCGGCACAAGGACTTCTGCGCGCCGTCGGGGACCTTCACCGTCACACTCCTCTGCCTTATGTATCGCCGTGCGCTCGGTCTCACCCGTTCGGCCTCATTGTCATTTGCTATCTGAGCAGGCAGACTCCCTGCCCGAGGGTGGGGTTCGCGTGTTGTCGGGGGACATGCGCGGATAGCGGGGGGCTTTTCTTGACACGCGTCGGGGTGACGCAGGGCTTGTTCCTGCGCGCGTTTTTGTCGTTGACAGTGGTATCCACGTTCATGGTTGTGCCGGCCAGTGCGGCCGAGCCGGTGTGCGTTGACGCGCAGCCAACCGTGGTGGCGGCAACCGAGATGGCGGCGCGCTGCAACCGCCGGGTGGAGATCGGCGATCGGCGTTCGGAGAACTCGCAGACGTTCGCCAAGCCCGACGGCGGCTACACGACCGAGAGTTCGGTGGAACCACGCTGGTCACGCCAGCCTGACGGTTCCTGGACCACCATCGACGTGGAGCTGCGGCCCACCGGCACCACAGTGACTCCGAAGGCCGCTGCGCTGCCGCTGGTGTTCTCCGGTGGTGGCGAGGGCCCGGCGGCGGTGCTGCGCGATGGGGATCGTGAGTTGTCGATCACCTGGCCGTTCGGTGCGCTGCCGAAGCCGACGCTGGCTGGTCCGAGCGCGACGTACGCCGAGGTGCTGCCGGGCGTCGATCTGCGGCTGACGGCGTCGGCTCGTGGTTTCTCCGAGTTGCTGATCGTGAAGAACCGGACGGCGGCTCAGAACTCCAAGCTGGCCAAGGTGAACTTCGGGTTCGCCACGAAGAACGTGATGGCGGCGTCCAATGGTGCGGGTGGTCTGGACGCCAAGGATGCGCAGGGCAACGTCATCTTCGCCTCTCCGACGCCGTTGATGTGGGAGTCCGCCGCGACGGTGCCGATGAAGGCGGCGGCCGATCCGAGGCCGCCGCGTCAGGTCACGATGCCTGTCTCGGTTGCCAACGGCGAGCTGACCGTCACGCCGGACGCGGCGATGATGGCTGACACGTCGACCCAGTTCCCGCTGTACATCGACCCGTCGTGGACGGGCCGCATCTACAACGGCCAGTGGGTGCTGGTCACGAACAAGACGAACATGGCCAATCAGGGTTTCTGGCAGGGCGGTTTCCTGCAGGAGGCCGACAAGAAGGGCGCGGTCGGCACCGGTCTGATCTGTGACTTCCCTGATTCGATGGGCAGGTGTGCGGCCGGTACGACCTACAACGTCCGGTCGTACTTCAAGATGGACACCAGTGTTGTCAAGGGAAAGCAGATCAACGGGGCATCGTTCCGGATCCAGCAGATGTGGGCCTCGCACTGCAACAGCGGTGGTTCCAACGCGATCGCACGGTGGACCAACGACATCGACGGCTCCACGACGTGGAACAACCAGCCGGGCTGGATGGGTGACGAGTGGGCGGCTTCGGTGCCCGCGAACCACAAGTACACCAACGAGCACAACTGCGCGGGCACCGGAGATGTCGAGTTCGACATCCGGGGAGTCGTCCAGGCCGCAGCGAACGACAACCGCGATGCCATCACTCTCGTGCTGCACGTCGGCGACGAGAACGACACGGCCCAGTGGAAGCGCTTCAACGCCGTCACGCCGGTTCTGTCGATCGACTACAACTCGCCGCCGGACGCGCCGGACAGTCTGACGTCCGACCTCAAGCCCTGCACCCTCACCTCGTTCGTTCCCACTGTGACGCCGACGCTGCGCGCTCGCGTCAACGACAAGGACGGCGATCCGTCACTGCAGGCCCGCTTTGAATGGGCACGGGTCCGCGAGAACGGCAGCTACACGCCGGTCGCCGAGGTGCGGGACACCTATCCGTGGGGCAGCAACACCACAGCCCAGACCACGATCCCGACACCGCCGAAGCTGGACGACGGCGTTCTCGATCGTTCGGAAACCCTTGTCGCGACGGGGGATTGGGACAACGACGGCCATCCGGACGTGCTGGCCCGCGACACCGCAGGGTTCCTCTACCTGTTTCCCGGCAACGGAAGGATTCTGCGCGCTCGGGCGCTGATCGGTGAGGGCTGGAACGGCTTCACCATCGCCGGAGTCGCGGACTGGGACAACGACGGCAAGAAGGACATCCTCGCCCGCAACGACTCGTCCGGTGAGCTGTACGTCTATCCCGGTGAAGGTACCCGTGCCGTGTCGACCCAGCCGCCTGTCAGGATCGGCTTCGGTTTCGGCGGCTACCTGCTGGCGGGCCTGGCCGACTTCGACAAGGACGGCAAGCAGGACCTGATCGCGAGGGACGGCAACGGCGAGCTGTGGCTGTACCCCGGTGAGGGCAAGCGGGCGCAGTCCGCCCAGGAGCGTGCCCGCATCGGCGTTGGCTTCGGCCCGTACACCTTCTACGGCATCATCGACCGCACCGGTGACGGCGCTCCGGACATCATCGCCGAGTACGACAACCGCATGTGGCTGTACCCAGGCAGCGGCAAGCGCTCGCCCTACACCGGCAGCCCAGGCCAGTACGAGATCGGTGTCGGCTGGTCCGGTGCCCGCGCCCTGATGACCCCGGACTTCAACGGGGACGGCGCTCCCGACATCGTCGCGCACCTGCCCGGCTGGACGAGCTGGCAGCTCTACCCCGGCGTGGTCGGCACCGGCTACGGCGGACAGCAGTGGCCGATGGCAGGCGTCGGCCTCACCGACGGCGGCAAGTACGTCTTCCGCGTCACCGCAGGCGACTGGCAGGTGTGGGGCTCGCCGTCAGGCTGGTGCGGATTCACCGTCGACACCACCGAGCCCGATGCCCCAACACTCACCTCGTCGGTGTACAGGACCTCGGGCTGCGCCCCGGACGGCTGCGGATCTCTCGGCATCGCGGACACGTTCACCTTCTCCAGCACCTCGACCGATGTCGTGAAGTATCGCTGGGGTTTCACGAACCCGCCGTCGACGATGGTGCGCGCCGGTGAGTCTGTGCGGTGGACGCCTCCGTCGTCCGGTTTGAAGAAGCTCTTCGTCGAGGCGGTTGATCACGCCGGATTGTCGAAGCGCAGCACGTTTGAGTTCACTGTGGCGGGGGCGAAGCCGGCGGAGGCGTATTGGTTCGGTGGTGATGATCCAGCGTTCGACGCCACCGGTAACGGCCATGACCTCGCACTGTCTGGTCTTGACACGGCTCGTGTTGGTCGAGCCGCTGGTGGTCAGGGCTCGGTGGGTTTCGATGGAAGCGTCGCCAACGGTGCGGCAACGGCGAAGGTGCTCGATACCGGTAAGGACTTCTCGGTCTCCGCGTGGGTTCGGCTCACCGATGACGCAGTGAACCGCACGGCGATGAGTCAGCAGGGCGCGACGACGTCCGCGTTCCGGCTCGGGTACGACGCCACAACGCACAAGTGGGCATTCGCGCTGGCGGCGAACGACGCCGTAAATGCCGCGCAGAACGTGGCCACGTCTGATGCTCCGGCTGTCGCGGGTGTGTGGACTCATCTGACTGGAACACGAGACAACCTCAGCGGAGAGGTTCGGTTGTACGTCGATGGCGCGTTGCAACGCACGACCTCAGCAGTGACGAACGGGTTCAACGCCGACGGCCAGGTGTGGATCGGCAAAGCGCTGCGCAACTCCGCTGCGGCCGAGGCGTGGCACGGTGACCTGGCAGAGATGCGCGTGTGGAACCGGACGATCACACCGCAAGAGGTCATGTCCATGGCTGACGCCATCGAGGCGAGCGGTGTAGGGGAGTGGCAGTTCAACGAGGAGACCGGTTCGACCGCTCGTGACACTTCGCAGTACGGCCGCCATCTCGCGCTCAACCTCGCCGGTGGCGCCAAATGGGGATCGGCCGTGGAGGGCGCTAGTGGTCTAGAGCTCAACGGCACCAACGGTTCCGCGAGCACGAGCGAGCCTGTGCTGAACACCGACCAGTCATTCTCGGTGGACGTGTGGGCCAAGCTCAACGGCACCGGCACTGCCCGGGCCGTCGTCGTTCAACGTGGACCGTCCGGAGTGGACTCCTTCACCTTGAGGTACGACGGCTCCCAGTGGAGCGCCGAGATGCCGAACGCGGCGGTGAACCCGTCGACGTGGTGGCGAGCCAAGAGCGATGCTGTGGCGAACAAGTGGACGCACCTCGTGGCCACTTACGACGCCAGCGCCCGCATCCTCAAACTGACAGTCGGTTACCAAGACAGTCCCGACATGCTGAAGAGCACAGTCACCGGCGTCGTCGGCTGGAACTCCACCGGTGTGCTGTCGGTAGGCCGCAGCAGCGCCGGCGAGTACTTCAACGGCAACATCGACGAACTGAAGGCGTTCCAGGGAGCGCTGGCCCCCAAGGCACTCGACCGGACACCCCGGGCCGGATCGTCGGTTTCCGGCGATGCTCGTGACGAGCTCATCTCAGTGGACGCGAATGGGGCTGTTCGCGCGTTCCTCAACGTCAACGACACCGTTCCCTACCCGCATGACCCGCAGGTGATCGGTTCGGGCTGGGCGCCCGAGCGCACCTGGTTCGCCGACATCGACGGTGACGGCAGGTCCGAGATCATCGGGATCGACCCGGACGGCACAATCAGAGCATTCAAGAACGTCAACGGCATGAACGGGTTCCCGTTCGGTGCTGCCACCGTCATCGGCTCGGCGCCCGGCGGGACCACCCGCATTCGCTTCGCCGACATCGACGGTGACGGCCGCTCGGACCGCGTAGCGATCGACGAGGACGGCAGGGTTCGGGTGTACCGCAACCTGTTCGGCATGAACGAGCGTGGCCAGTCGACTGCGTTCGCGACCACCCCGGTCATCGTCAAGGTCACCACCGACACCCCGGACCGCATTCGGTTCGCGGACATCGACGGTGATGGCAAAGCCGAGTTCATCACGGTGAATGCCGATAAGACCGTGTCGGCGTTCCGCAACCTCAGCGGCCTCGGCTACGGCTCCTACGACATCTCGCAGGAGATCGGGTCGGACTGGACGCCGGATCGCACCTGGTTCGCCGACATCAACGGCGACGGCAAAGCCGAGATCATCACCGTTCGCCTGGACGGAACTGTGTGGTCGTGGACCAACACCAACGGACTCACCGGATTCCCGTACACGGAGTCCAAGCAGGTGGGCTCCGGCTGGTTCGAGCCTGCCCGTGTCTTCTTCAGCTGACCAGTCCACCCTGCCCAGAACTGGAGTTGTGTCATGCCCACAGCCCGATCCAAGCGTGGACTGGTCGTCGCACTCGCCGCATCGCTCGCGTCGACTGTGCTCACCGCTTCGCCCACACCCGCGGCCCCGTACCGGCCGCCTGCACCGCAGAAGGAACGCGTGATCGCCGGTGAGAAAGCCGGCCTGCGCAAGAACGAGGACGTTCGAACTGGCACAGCTTTCACCGGCAGTGCGCCGGTCTGGCCGAAGGCATCCGCGGCCGAGATCGATCTCGGGGCGGTGGCAGCGAACAAGACCGCGAGGGTCGGAGACACCCCGGTGTCGGTGGCTGCCGCCGACGGCGCACAGGCAAGTGCGGCCAGGGGCAAGCCGAAGATCAGGATCGAGACGTTCGACCGGGAGAAGGCCCGCGCGTCGGGTGTCGACGGCCTTCTGTTCAAGGTCTCGGGTGGGTCCGCGAAGGTCGAAGTGAACTACTCGTCCTTCCGCTGGGCCTACGGTGGCGACTGGGCTTCCCGGCTGAGACTGGTCGAGTTACCTGAATGCGCCCTTCGCACACCGGACAAGCCGGAGTGCGCCGCGAAGGCTGTTCCGTCGCGTAATGACCTGGCCAAGGGCACAGTTACCGCTACCGAGGCGAGCTCGTTAAACGGTTCGCTCATGGCTCTGGCCGCAGGTACCTCCAGCGGATCGGGCAGCTTCAAGGCGACCAGCCTCTCCTCGTCGGCCACGTGGTCGGCCGGCTCGAACACCGGTGCGTTCACCTGGAACTACCCGCTGCGGATGCCGCCGTCGCTGGGAGGCCCGACGCCGTCGCTGGCGCTGGAGTACTCGTCGGCGAGTGTCGACGGTCGGATGGCGGCCTCGAACAATCAGCCGTCGTGGATTGGTGAGGGCTTCGAGCTTGGCGCGAACTTCATCGAACGCAAGTACGTCAGCTGTGCCGACGACATGGCCAACGGCGCACGCAACACCACCGAGACCGGCGACCTGTGCTGGCGCAACGAGAACGCCACCCTGTCAATGGAGGGCCACGCGGGGGAGCTGATCAAGGAACCTGCGCCGTCGAAGCGATGGCGCCTACGCAATGACGACGGCACCCGCGTCGAGTTCCGCGACGGGGCCGAGGGCATCGACAATGGCGCGCGTAACGGCGCGCACTGGATCGTCACAACTCCTGACGGCGCTCAACGCTGGTTCGGGCGCAGCCGCCAGTCCGTGCTCAATGTTCAGGTCGCGGGCAATCACGCCGGTGAACCGTGCGAGGCGGCCGCGTTCAAGGACTCGTTCTGTTCGCAGCCATACCGCTGGAACCTCGAGTATGTCGTTGACCTGCACGGCAACACCATGAGCTACAGCTACGACAAGGAGACCAACAAGTACGCCCGCAACAACACCACGACCGATCCCGTCGAGTACGACAGGGCGTCAGTGCTGCGGCAGATCGACTACGGTACCCGCAGCGACCGGTCCGAAACCGCGCCGATGCAGGTCGTGTTCGAGCCGGCAGACCGCTGCCTGGCTGACTGTGGCACGAAGGACGCCGTGCACTGGCCGGACGTGCCGTGGGACCGTGCGTGCGATGCAAGTCCTTGCCTCACCGGCTCCCCGACGTTCTGGTCGACCAAACGACTCGCCTCAGTGACCACGAAGGTCGGTGGCAACCCGGTTGAGAAGTGGACACTAGGTCACTCGTTCCCCGACCCCGGCGATGGCACACGGGCAGGTCTGTGGCTGGACAAGATCTCGCGCGTCGGTCTGGTCGGCCAGCAGACCGCCGTGCCGGACATCCGGTTCCAGGGCGAACAGCGCAGCAACCGCGTCGACACCCATTCTGATCAGCACGCGGCGATGAAGTGGTGGCGTCTCAAGACCATCTACACCGAGACCGGCGGCCAGATCGACATCACCTACTCCGGCGCGGACTGCCTGCCAGGTGCGCGGATGCCTGATGAGAAAGCGTTGCAGAACAACACTCTGCGCTGCTATCCGGTCCGCTGGAAGCCAGAAGGCAACAAGGACTCGATCTGGGACTACTTCCACAAGTACGTCGTGAACAGCGTGACCGAGTCCGACCTCACCGGAGGCTCGACGCGCGTGGTCACCAGCTACGAGTACGTCGGCAACGCGGCGTGGCACTACACCGACGACGACGGCCTGATCAAGGCCGAGGACAAGACGTGGTCGGTGTGGCGCGGATATGGGACCGTCAAGACGCGCAAGGGTGAGTCCGGCGAGCAAACGCTGACCGAGAAGCGCTACTTCCGCGGCATGCACGGCGACAAGCTTCCGTCCGGCACCCGCACTGTGCCAATGCCGGCCATCGCCGTGGGCAACATCCCCGAGACGAACGACGAGGATGCCTTCGCGGGAACGGTGCGCGAAGAGATCGTCTACAACGGACCAACCGGTGCTGAGGTCTCCGCAACCGTCACCGTGCCCTGGCAGTCGGAACCGACGGCAAGTCGCACGATCGGTGACGTCACCACCTACGCTCGCTACACCTCGACCGCGAGCAAGCATTCACGCATCGCGCTCGACAGTGGACGCGGATTCCGCACAACCAGTGTGGTAACCGAATTCGACCAGACCTACGGAACTGAGACGCAAACAGAGGATCGTGGCGACGATGCAGTAGCTGGCGACGAGAAGTGCAGGTTGACCGACTACGCGCGCAACACGTCGGCCTGGCTGATCGGCACGGTCTCGCGCAAACGCGAGTTTCTCGTCAACTGCGCGAAAGCGAAGGCCGGAGTGGGCCTGCAGGACGCGCACATCGCAGGAGACACCAGGACTTACTACGACGGCCAGGGCCACGGCGTCGCTCCGACCAAGAGCGACGTCACCAGGACCGAGAGCCTCAAGTCGTACGTCAACGGCGCAGCGGCTCACCTTGCCGAGACAGTGACCGAGTACGACGTCTACGGCCGGGTCACCAAGTTGACTGACCCCAGGGAAACGACGACCACGGCGTACACCCCCGCCGCTGGTGGGCCGGTCACGGAGACAGCCACGACCAACGCGTTGGGCTGGGTCACGAAGACGGTCCAGCAGCCGGCGTGGGGCACGCCTTCGTCCACCGTCGATGAGAATCAGCGAAAGACGTTGATCGAGTACGACGGCCTCGGCCGTACCACGGCGGTGTGGAAACCTCGCCTCAGCAACGACGGACGGCCTGCTGACAAGAAGTTTTCCTACCTGGAGCGAACGAACGGGCCTGCTGTTGTCGCGACGAGCGTCTGGATCGGTGGCCAATATGTCACGTCGCGCGAGCTGTTCGACGGATTGCTCCGGCCACGTCAGACACAGCGGCCCGACGCGACCGGAGACACGTCAAAGACGGTAGTCGCGGACACCTACTACGACTCGGCAGGCCGCGCAGTACGGTCAAACAACGCCTACGTGGCGAACGCGATGTCCGGTCCTGAGCTGTTCGTGCCGACGGATGCGGTTCCATCGGCGACGTTGACGACCTTTGACGGTGCCGGCCGCGAGATCGCCCAGGTGTTCAAGAAGCTGGTGCCGGTGGGCAGCCCTGGTGGTGAGGAGTTGTTCCGCACGACTACCTACCACGCGGGTGACCGTACAGACGTGACCCCACCGGCTGGCGGCGTCGTGACATCGACGCTGGTCGACGTACTCGGTCGCAAGTCCGAGCTTCGCCAGTACCACTCGGGTGTCGTCGCCGGCAGCGCGACAGGGTTCGACGCGACCAAGTACTCCTACGACCTCAAGGGTCAGCTGACCGAGGTCACTCACCCGTCAGGCAAGAAATGGCAGTACGCCTACGACGTACGTGGCAGACAGGTTCGCGCTGTCGACCCGGACAAGGGCGTGACCGAGTCGACGTACGACGACGCGGACCAGCTCGTGTCCACAAAGGATGGACGAGGCAAGAGTCTCGCCTACACATACGACGCGTTGGGACGAAAGACGAGCACGCGAGACGACTCGTCCACGCGCCCGGTGCGCGCGGAGTGGTTCTACGACGTGCTCGCCGACGGCACCAGGATCAATGGTGCGCTGGTGAAGTCGGTGAGGCATGGCGAACTCGGTGCCTACATCAAGGAACACACCGGCATGAGGCTGGACCAGCAGCCCACAGCAACCACCATCACGATCCCGGCGAACGAGACCGGCCTCGCCGGCACCTACAACTACGGCTACACCTACAACCCCGACGACCTGCCCTCCTCAACTGAAATCGCAGCGACCGGCGATCTCAAGAAGGAGACCCTGTTCTACGGCTACGACACGTTGGGGCAACCGACGACGCAGAAGACCGGCTACAGCACCCAGCTGAAGACCGACCTCATCACCAGCACCAGCTACACACCGTTCGGTGAGCTGCAGACCTACCAAATGCGCAACAGCACAAGCGGCACGGTTGATGTTCTGCGCGATTACGACGAGCACACCCGTCGGCTCAGCCAGATTCACACATCGAAGCAGACTGGGCCTTCGGATGTCGCCAACGTGCTGTACGGCTACGACTCCGCCGGCAACATCACCCGTGTAGCAGATTCGGTCAGCTCGGACACACAGTGTTTCGAGACCGACCACCTGCGGCGCTTGATCGAGGCGTGGACCCCGACCTCCGGCAACTGCGGAGAACCGCGTTCTGTCGAGGCGCTCGGTGGCCCGTCGAAGTACTGGCACACCTACAGCTACAACGTCGCAGGCGACCGGACCAAGCTGATCGAACACGGCACGAGCGCCGGCGATCGCATGACCCAGTACTTTCCGACGGCCGGTAAGCACAGCCTGGCCAGCACCGTAACCGCGGACACAGGGGGAACGAGGAAAGCTTCGTACACCTACGACGAGGTGGGCAACACGCTCACC
Organism: Lentzea sp. NPDC054927; assembly: GCF_053610285.1. Taxonomy (NCBI): domain Bacteria; kingdom Bacillati; phylum Actinomycetota; class Actinomycetes; order Pseudonocardiales; family Pseudonocardiaceae; genus Lentzea; species Lentzea sp. NPDC054927. The sequence continues at coordinate 74,968 of NZ_JBSGXZ010000038.1, read as the reverse complement.
CGTCCGTCCCCAGGTGGCGCCACACAGACGATGACATGGGATCTCGAAGGACGCGTGGCGACCACGGTCGACGAGTCCGGTGCGTCGTCGTACGTTTACGACGCCGACGGTCATCGCTTGATCAAGCGAGACCCGACTGGAAGAACGCTGTACCTGCCAGGCCAGGAGCTGCGCTACACGGCATCGTCCGGCGCGAAGACGTGTACTCGCTACTACACGCACGCGAGTCAGCCCATCGGCACGCGCACGTCGACCGGCATCACGTGGATGTCAGCGGACCAACAGGGCACGACGCAGATCACCATCAACGCTCTCAGCCAGAAGGTCAGCACCCGGCGCACCCTGCCGTTCGGCGAGGTCCGCGGCGGCGCAGGCACATGGCCTGCCTTCATGGACAAGGGACTCGTCGGCGGCACACTCGACAACACCGGCCTCACCCACATCGGCGCCCGAGAGTATGACACTGCGATCGGCCGGTTCATCTCGATCGACCCGATCATGGACACCGCCGATCCACAGCAATGGAACGGGTATGCCTACGCCAACAACAGTCCCGTCACCTTCAGTGACCCGACCGGTCTGCTCGCGATGGGCTGCATGGACGGCGGCGGCTGCAGCAGTACCCTGGGAACACCGAAGACAGATAACTCGGCGGCGCCGATAGAAGCTTCCGACGCTCCCGGCGGCGAATCGCCCCGGCAAAAGTTCACGAGGGAAAACTCGCCCAGAACAAACGATTCAAACCAACTTATCTCGATTTGGTCCTCGCGGTACATGAGCGCCCTCTATGGCTGGCAGTTCTGGGACAACGGGATGGGTGATGGCGAGTACGCGTGCTTCGGGCGCATGGCTTGCCAGATGGCGTGGATCCATCTGTCGAAGAACCCTGACGATATCAGTGGTGCGAAGGACATTGCCGCGAATTATTGCCGGGACAACTGGTCGGCCTGCGCGAAATCTCAATTCTGGGAGGAAACTGCTAACGACTTCTTGGGGATGGCTGCAGGCGGTGTGACCGGGGCTGCGGCAGCTGCTTCTCGAATTCGATCTGCCTGTGGTCCGCATAGCTTCACCGGTGACACCCCGGTTTTGATGGCAGACGGTACAACCAAACGCATCGACGAGATTGAGGTTGGTGACCACGTTCTCGCGACAGACCCGGAATCGGCTGAGTCGGGTGCGAGGGAGGTTATCGCGACGAAAGTTGGGGAGGGCATCAAAAACCTCGTCGAGATCGAGGTTGGCGGTGGCAAGATTATCGCGACGGGTCAGCATCCCTTCTGGCTGCCCTTGGAGAAGCGCTGGGCGTATGCCAAAGAGCTCGGTATCGGTTCGGTGGTGCAGACCTTGCCAGCCACTTGGGTGCATGTAACCGCGATCAAAAAGTGGATCGCGGTCAAACGGGTTCACAACCTCACTATTGACGGCATCCACACATACCATGTGGTGGCAGGCGACACGCCGGTATTGGTTCATAACTCATGTGGCGAGGTGCCATTCGGTCCGAGGATGAACTATGAGGCGAACCCAAAGCATTCCCAGGGAAAACTTGGTAGCCATATTGCCCCCGAGCCGACAAATCCGGGAGAGATGTTAGATCGGTCCATTATCTTCAATTCGAATAGCGGAAGGCGTGTCGCTTATGATTCCGACGCGGGAGAAATTGTCATTTTTGCACCTCATAGGCCAGGTACATACCACGGATATGTGTCCACCTGGGGGGACCTGCCGAAAGATGCGCAGAGTATACTAATCAAGCAAAAGTTATTTAAGTCGAATGGAAAGCCGCGGTGACCAAATTGGAAATCCCGGACATAAGGCCCGGCGACATCTACGAGGATTGCCAGTTTCATCCTGTTCTGTGTCTTGAAGTTTACGATGACGAGTCTATTGGTGGAGTTTCCCTGATTGACGGGTCAGGTCCGCGGAATTGCTCTCTTCGGCACTGTGGTGTTATCAAACTTGCACCGCAAGATGTTTTGGAAATTCGAAGGGACCTAGATGGGTATGTAGCTCGCAGGCAGGCTGAATTGTCGCAGTAGCTTATGTGCTCGAGCGAATTCTCCAGCTTGATCGGTGTGCTGACCGCTGGACTGGCTGATCATCGCGTCCCTCCCGCTGACTGTGTGAGTGGCCCGTGGTGAGCAGACCCGAGTCGGCAAGGCTGGCGATCGGTGCGGTTATGAGACCGACCCACGAGACGGCGGTGCGCAGTGGGCGGGGGTGGGGCGATCAAGGGGCTTCCTCCTGTGTGTGGGTTGGGCGTCGGGGTCATGGGGCGGCTGAGTCAGTCGCCAGCGCGGATGAAGTTCGGGTCGGCGATGGTCTGCACTGGCGCCTCAGTCAGATCCACATGTCGAAGCCGACTGGCCCCATTGTGTCGATCCTGCGCTGGGTTCGACCTGGCACGGTGATCGCGCTGTCGCCGCGCTGAGCGCGACGTCCAATGAGGTGTCCGCGTTAAGGGAGAGAGTTGGCGCTTGGCTGAGGATGACGACTTCAGGGGAACTCGATCTGCCGCTGGCGAGTCCGTTTCGGACTGAACGTGCTGGAGCGGAACTGGAGCGGGGTGAGGAGCGGAACGTCATCGAACGGCACTCAACGGCGCTGAACGGCGGCTAGTTGCGTTGAAGCTCTTGGTGTTCTGGCGTTTGTGCTGGCAGAAGTCCTTTGTGGACCAGGCCGGCAGTGTGAGGGTCAGGGCTCGAGTGCTCGGGGCTCTGAGAAGGAGTGGATCTTCGGCTCTGCAACCAACGGCGGTTGACGTACTTGAGCAATCGTCAAGTGCTCCGAACTGCGGCCAACGCACCTGTTTATGCAGTTCAGCGGCTCGTGAACCCCGTACTGGGGGTCAAGTGCGTTCAACTGCGCTGAACAGCATGTTCTGCGGCCGGTCGGCACCCCTCGTCGCGAATAGGTAGTTACCGGTCGTGGTCACCATCGTCGAAAGCCGCGAGGCCGTACGTCACGGCCAGGTCCTGGTCGGACGTGGCTAGCGCACGCATGCCGGAACGCCGTGCGACCATTTCACCTGCGCCGGACAAACCAGGCGCTAGGAACACATGGGGGAGCAAGTGAGAGCCGGGTTCGCGGCCGCCTTGACGGCGTTCATGCTCATGACCGTGGCTGCGTGTGGCACCGACGTGCCCGCCGGCCTCGCAGACAAGGTCAAGTCGGGTTGTCCTGACCTGCTGAAGCCCGAACCGCTCGCGGTCATCACCAAGGGTTTCGTGGTCTCGGAGGTGAATTCCGTGGAGACCAACGGCTGCCATGTTTTCGTCTCGACCGGACGCAAGGTGCTCAGCGTGGGGATTGTCGCCTACGCGAGCGCGGAGGAGTCGGAACGGCTGACACCGATGCTCTGCACCGGCGGCAAGCTTGAAGCCGAGACCAAGGCGTGCGCCGCCGGCACGGGCGACGGCGAGACGTACTCGCTGCATGCGGTTGCCGGGCGGTGGAACGTGCGGGTGTCGGTGTTCGAGGTTCCGGTGACCGACGAGGTGAAGGACGCCGTGCAGCAGATCGTCGAGGACCTCAGGAGCTCCGACAAGACCCGCGGCTAGACCAGCCTGTAAGTGAGCCTCCGACATGGACGCAAGCCGCATCGCGCGGCTCGGACACCAGGCTCACGCGTCCGGGTGTCATCGTGGGGAGGTTCTGGGTGCGGACGTGGCTGGTGCGGGCGGGTACGGCGGGGGAGCGCGAGCTGTGGGCGCTGAGTACAGGACACACCTGCGGTGGGTTCGGCGGGCGTGACCGACCTGAGCGGCGCCGTTACCCGTGACGCCGTGCTCGACGCGGTGCTGACCGCCAAAGCCGACGCCAAGGATGCTGGATTGATGGACGCCGTTCAGTTCTTTATGCTTGATAAACGTCTTGGTACTTGGGGCCGGTGTGAGGCGCATGCCTGAGGGCTTCGATCTTCGTGATCGACGATCATTTTCTTTGATTGACTACCGGCATGGCCATGGCTACGCACTTTTTCGGGGCTTCCCTGAAATTGATGCCGATCTTCCGGGTGGGGCACCTTTGCAAGTGTTGGATCTGCTCTTTGCCGGTATCGGCAGACTGTCCTGTTGGAAGGACGTCGGTGATATCCACCTCCGAGAAGCGACTGTTTCGCAGCGGACTGAACTGGAGGCCAGAATCGGCGGCTTTCGTGTTGGTCAGAGGGTGTTCCTGCTCAGGCCAGGCTCGGTCGAGGAGTATGTTGTCTCCTACGACCTTGAATGGGCAGAGTTTGAATTGCCTGGCGGTGCCCGGAGTCCGCTTGTCTCTGAGGATTCTGAATACCGAAAGGCGTATCCCCCCGCGAAAGGGGTGATCTACACGGCTTAGTGGGAATGTGGCTTACCTACGACGGTATGTCTGCAATCATGAGTGGGTCTTCAGAGTCGGGCGGGCAAAGGGCAGTTTCGGTCCGTCTCACTGAGATGATCCCAACGAGTGTCACGTCAGTGGTCAGCACTACGACACCGCCGGTCGACCGTCCACTCAGTACTCTCTTGACGCCAACGAATCGCTGTTGCGCATGTCGCGCAACTACTACGACCGCGCCGGCAATCTCGTGCAGGCCACCGACCCGTTCCAGCGGGCGACCACGTTCGCCTACGACGCGATGAGGCGCGTCACGAGTCAGGTCGAGCCGGTGGCCGACAACAAGACGATCAGCACCTCGTTCGGCTATGACGCGGCGGGCAACCGAACCCGCTTCACCGACGGCCGCGGCAACAAGACGATCTACACCGTCAACAGCCTAGGGCTCGGCGAGTCGACCATCGAGCCCTCGACGGCGGCGCACCCGCAGGCCGCGGATCGCACGTGGACTGTCGGCTATGACCTGGTCGGAAACCCCGACCGCGTTACGGCACCTGGCGGCGTCATCCGAACGCGGGCGTACGACCAGCTCAACCGTTTGACCGGCGAGACCGGCACAGGCGCCGAGGAATCGACAGACGCGCGTACCCTGCGCTACGACCTGGCCGGCCTCATGATCGAGTCGAGCGCTCCTGGCGGTACCAACGTCCTGACTTACAACGACCGCGGTGCGTTGCTCACGACGGACGGCCCGTCGGGCAAGTCGTCGTTCACCTACGACCTCAACGGCCGGATGGCCACCCGTAACGACGAGTCCGGCACCTCGCGGTACTCGTACCTGCAGGGCCGTGCCGCGACCGTGCAAGACTCCGTTTCCGGCGCCACGCAGACGTTCGGATACAACGAGGCCGGCCAGGTCAAAACTATCGGCTACGGCGCTGATCGCACCCGCTCGTTCACCTACGACGAGTACGGCCGTTTGAAGACCGACAAGCTGTCCGGCGCAGGCGGCACCACGGCCGCGTCCATCGACTACAGCTACGACCTCGCAGACCGGCTGACGTCGAAAACGACCGCCGGACTGGCGGGCTCCGGCACGAACAACTATGAGTACGACTACTCGAACCGCCTGACCGGGTGGACGTTCAACGGCGCCCGCACCGACTACGGCTGGGACGACGCGGGCAACCGCGTGCGTGCCGGCACGAAGACCGCCACCTACGACGAGCGCAACCGGCTTCAGGGAGACGGCGACTACACCTACAAGTGGTCGGCTCGTGGCACCTTGACCGCTCGTGTTTCGTCCGGGCTGGAAGAGAAGTACGGCTTCGACTCGTTCGACCGCGCGGTTCGCAACGGCGATACGCGGTTCGCCTACGACGGCCTCGACCGGCTGAGCGCGCGCAACGGCAAGAACTTCACCTACGCGGGCAACTCACTGGACCTCGTGTCCGACGGAGAGTCGCGCTTCAGCCGCGGAGCGGACGGCTCGCTGCTGGCGTTGGGCCAGGGCGACCAGAAGCGTCTGACGGTGAGCGACGGACACGGCGATCTCGTCGGTGGATTCGATCCGGCCGGCTCGCAGCAGTTGTTGACGGACAGTGCCGCGTTCGATCCGTTCGGGCAGGCGATGGCGTCGGCCGGTTCCAAGCGGCCGCTCGGGTTCCAGGGCGACTACACGGATCCTGTCAGCGGTGATGTTGACATGGGTGCTCGCTGGTATTCGCCGGGTACCGGCGGGTTCACCGCGCGCGACACCATCTCGCTGCCCACGGCACCGTCCGGCACGGCTAATCGGTACGTGTATGGGCTCGGTGCGCCGACGAACTACGACGACCCCGACGGTCACCTTCCTCGCCGTTGCACTGTCATCAAAGATCCAGGGTTCGGCCCACGTGTGACCTATTGCCCGCCCGCTGACTTCAGCGCGGGACCGGACCTTCCGTTGTGCGACAACGGGTGCGATCAACCTGACACGGGTTTTGGCAGCGGTGGCGTGTCAAACGACTCCTACGGTGGCGGTAACCCACCTTCGGGGCAGCCCGGTACGAATTCTGGCCGTGGCCAGAAGAGCAGCCGTCCCGGCCCGAGCCCGGAGCAGATCACGCAGGCGGCGAGAGACGCTGCCGCGAACGCTGCGCGCAACAACCCGCTGCCTCAGGTGGCTGAGGCGACGATACCGATCTTCAGCGGCCCTGCTGGTGACTCGATGAGTCCGCCCGTGTCGTCGTCGCCGGACGCACCCGCTCACCAGGTGTCGGACAACCAGGTCGCGGACCAGCAGGAGTCCATCAAGAGGGACGTCGACAAGGTCACCGGCGGCGAGCCCGTGATCAAGTCGGTCGGCGAGCCCAAGGAGGCGGGCTTCTGGGAGTGGGTCGAGTACAAGGTCAACAGCATCGACTGGGCCGAGGTCGGACACACGATCCTCGACGTGGTCGGCATGATCCCAGTGGTCGGCGAGATCGCAGACGGCATCAACGCAGTCTGGTACCTCGCCGAGGGTGACTACCTGAACGCGGCACTGTCGGCGGCGGCACTCGTGCCGTTCGCGGGCGCGGCGGCGACGGGTGCGAAGCTCATCGGCAAGGGATTGCAGAAGTACGGCGACGATGCCGCAGGCCTGGTCAGCAACTGCATACGCACCAACAGCTTCGCCGCCGGCACACCGGTGTTGATGGCAGACGGCTCCACAAAACCGATCGAGGACGTCCAACTCGGCGACGAGGTTCAAGCCACCGATCCGACAACAGGTGAGACAGGACCACGTGCGGTTACCGATCTGATCGTCGGCACCGGCGAAAAGGAACTGGTCCAGGTCACCCTCGACACTGATGGCACGTCGGGCGACGAGACCGACGCGGTGACGGCCACAGGTGGTCACCCATTCTGGGTCAGCGACAAGGGCGTCTGGCGCGACGCGAAGGACCTGGCGTCAGGTGATGACGTCCGCACGGAGGAAGGCTCGTCGCTCGAGGTGGTCGGCACTACCACCCGGACCGAGTACTTGACGGTCTACAACCTGACGGTTGACGGTCTGCACACGTACTATGCGCTCGCAGGCACCACGCCGGTTCTGGTCCACAATTGTGGTGGCGAAGGGCCACTGGACCGCTTGGCCCTCGGTATGCGTGACAGTAACCTCAAGGGATTCTCGAACAAGGTTGAGTCTAGGCATTTGCTTGGATCGCGAGAGGAAACGTGGCGTTCAGAGGTGACGGCTGCGATTGATCGACTGGGTCGAGGGGAGGGCGGCATCTCCTTCCTGCTTGACGGTCTTCCCGGCGCCGGCGGTGGGCCGGCCGGGGCGCTCGCGTCCGCACTAAAGGCGCACCCCAAAGCGCCTTCTCACACGCAGTGGGAACTGCTTCAAGTGAATGCTGCTGGGATGATGGATAAGGTTGACTTCTACCGTTGGAACGGGCGGATCGGGGACTGGGTGTTGGTGAAATGACTATCGAGGTCAAACGAGGATCTCTCCCCCTTGTCCTGAAGGGGAGGTTCAAGCCGTGGAGTGTCGACGCAGGTCACAGTAAGATTCTTCTGCGTGGTCTTCTTGCGGATTTTGAGAGTGAAGATCCGCCGCGAATCTTTGATGTCCTTTTTCAGGACGTATCGCGAATCGCGATCGCTGATCGTTACGAGGGCCTTCGTGTAAGTCTCGCGGAGAATGATGAGATGAGACTTGAGGAGCGTCGGGTCAAAGGGGAGTGGTCAGGCTCAAAAATGTTTCTCCTAAACGGCGAGCACGGTTGCGACTATATTGTTGCGGGATACCTATTCTGGGCGGAGGTGGCTGTTCATGCCGGCGCGCCAAGTCCTTTGATGGAAGAGTTTCCAGCTCCTGGGTCCATTGTTGGAAAGGCTTTCAAGGCAGGTTGAACCGCTGGGGCGACTGCGCAGTCCGCATCACAATGATCGATAAGCATGGTGTGCCGGACCTGTACTAGTTCGAGGCCGAGGTGGACGAGATTGAGGAGTGGCGCGCGGAGCACCATGGAGGCCGTGCCGACGTTGCCGTGTCTCACACTGTTTCATGTGGAGCGACACTGGAGGGGTATCAGGGGCGGAACGGCGCCCAACGGCACTCAATGGCGCTGAACGGAAGTCAACGGCTCTGGATTTCCTGGGGCAATTGGATTTCCGCAGGTCAGAGTCCTTTCTGGACCAAACTGGCAGTGTGAAGATCAGGGGCTCGAGTGCTCGGCGGCTCCGAGAAGGAGTGGATCTTCGGGCCTGCAACCAACGGCGGTTAACGTACGTGATCAATCGCCAACTGCGCCAAACTGTGCAGAACGTCGTGTTTTGCAGGTCAGGCGACTGTGAACCCGTGTCTGGGGGTCAAGGGGTCGCAGGTTCAAATCCTGTCGTCCCGACGGCCGTGAAAGGCGCTCTGATCGTGGCATAATGCCTGATCAGAGGGTCTTTTTCATTTCACCGATTCGATCATATTAGTGATCTTGCCGGGAACCATTTGGGCACCTGAGTGACTAAATGAGTGACAGCGGTCTAACTGGCCGGCGGGAAAATGTCGTTCAGCGTGATGGCCGCATGCTGCATCACGGGCACGATCTGGTGCCGGTACACCGTCTCCGTGACCGCCGTGCTGCTGTGTCCGACCAGGCGCGCGATGTCCTCGATCTTCACGCCGGACGTGGAGAGCACCGACACGAAGCTGTGTCGCATCTTCCGCGGCGTCCACTCCTTGGCGTTCAGTCCAGCAGCCTTGACTCCTTGGCTGGCGCGGCGACCGCAGTGGGAACCGATGCGTTGGTAGGTGCCGCGATGGGCGGCGTTGTGGGCGCGGGCGGTGGAGCGTTGCAGGCGATTCGCAGTCGATCATCGTCAGCCGCCAGCCCTGTCGGCGAGACGCCGTCGGTAGGCAAGCCATCGCCAAGGGAGCGGAGTTCCTCCTCGGCCGACTGTCACAGCTTCACGGCGACCACCCCGGTGCTGATGGCGGACGGTGTGGCGAAACACATCGACCAGGTACAGGTGGGTGATCTCGTCGCCAATGCGATGCCTGGTGAGAGTGAGGTGAGTACCGACCGAGTGGTACGAACGATCGTCACCACCGCGGACCGCGAGTTCGTCGACGTCACAGTGCGTGCCGACGACGGAGCTCCATCACGGCCACGATCACCACCACCAATACCCACCCATTCCATAACATCACCAAAAACGCGTTCGTCGAGGCGATCGACCTTCGGGTCGGTGACCAACTGCAAACCGTCGCTGGTGGCACGGCAACTGTTGTCTCGATCCGGCCCTATAACGATGATCACGAAGTACAGCGGCCCTGCGATCAGGATGGACAAGCCGGATCATCGCCAGCTGTACTCGACTGGCAGCGCGGCGGAGTCGCGCGCATGGACCGCCATGCAACGTGAACTCGTCAATTCAGGCCGGGCGCTCATGAACGTCGGCTTGGCGCGGTCCCCGTACAAGTAAAACAATGCTATAGGTGAAATGATCGGATTACTCGCACAGAATCCTCATTACCAGAAGCTGCGCAAGGTGCCCAGCCAAGTGCACGTCCAGTTGACGCTATGGTGAGCAAGTCGATTGCTGTCCGACCTGAGGAGTGCAGTGGACCTGATTCTCGATCCGCCGCACAGCGGAGGCTCTGTTCGGATCGGTATGCCCTTCGACGAGGCGATCCAGGTGGTACAGGCCATCGAAGGCTTCCAGCTGCAGGCCCCCGCCGGTGGCTACACCTCGCCAGGCTTCGCGCATTTCGACTCCGGGATGTCGATCTCACTCGGACCGGATCGAAACGGTGCTGTGAAGGCAGTGGAGGTGTACCGGCCCGATCGGGACGTCGATGTCACGTACCGCGACATCGACGTCTTTTCTCGGCCTGCTGATGAGGTGATTCGCTTGCTGGCGGAGATCGCCGACGTAAGAGTCGAGGACGACGGGCTGTTGGTCGTGGCTCCCGACCTGCTCCTCTCGCTGTCTCGGGACATGTTGCCCGAAGATGAGGACGACGAGGATGGGCGCTACTTCGGAGCCGTCCTTGTCGCTGCGCCTGGCTACTACGATTGACGGTCATAGCTTGGTGACTCAACCGGACAACCGACGAAGGCGGCGGCATGGGGCGGCGTTGCAACATGAGTGATCAGCTGGCCTGGACCAAGAGTTTGACAGAGCACTCGGCGGGGTGAGCAGACTCATCCCCGATGGTGGCGAGCCGCAGGCCTAGGTTCGAAACCAGGAGCGTCGCGCGACGCGCCGGTCGGTTCTCAAGTTTGGTGCCGGTGTGTTGTTGGGTTCGGGTCGTGGTTCTGCGGCCAGATCATGCACGATAAACGTCTTGGTACTTGGGGGCGGTGTAAGGCGCATGCCTGAGGGTTTCGACCTTCGTGATCGACGATCATTTTCTTTGATTGACTATCGACATGGTCATGGATATGCAATTTTTCGGGGTTTCCCTGAAATCGATGACGATCTTCCTGGCGGAGCCCCATTGTGTGTGTTGGACCTGCTTTTTGCCGGTATCGTCAGATTGTCATGCTGGAAGGACGTAGGTGAGATCCACCTCCGAGAAGCGACTGTTGCGCAGCGGGCTGAGCTGGAGGCCAGAACCGGCGGGTTTCGTGTTGGTCAGAGGATGTTCCTGCTCAAGTCGGACTCGGTTGAGGAGTATGTTGTCTCCTACGGCCTTAATCGGGCGGAGTTTGAATTGCCTGGCGGTGCTCAGAGTCCACTTGTCTCTGAGGATTCCGAATACCGAAAGGCGTACCCTCCGGCGGAGGGAATGATATACACTGCTTAGCGGGAATGCGGCTTACCTGCGACGGTATGTGTGCAATCATTAGTGGGTCTTCGAAGTTGATCGGCCAAGGTTAGTTTCGGTCCGGCTCTGACGGCGGCGTGCTGGGCCTCCAGCTAGGCCGCGGCGAGAAGGTGGCAGGGTGATGGGGCCTCGTACATGCCGGAAATGGCAAGACGACGGCGCGGCAAAGGAGCTTCGAATGGCCGTCGTGAGCATGGAAGTGGCTGAGCGACTGAGGAGCGGCACCTTCGCCGAGCTTGCTGTGTTCACGGCGAGCTGTGCCGAGCGCATGGCTCAGCTCTTCACCGGGTTGCGCGGAGACGACACAGAGCGTGCGGCCGACATCGCTACGTTCCTGACGATCTTGGATGAGCTCTGGGACGCGGATCTGCCAGCTACCGGGTTCCTGTCGCGTGTGAGGGAACTCGAGGGGTTCGACGAGTTAGACAGGACGGCAGACGAGGAGCCACTGTCCGAGATCGATGACATCTACTCCTTCAACTCGGTGCTCTGCACGCGCTATGCAGCTCTGTATCGCGCCACTCAAGACCCTGGGGAGGTGGTGCGGTGTGCTCACGTGAGTCTGTCTGCGCTCTGGCAGCTGGATCGCAACATCTCCCAGCCAGGGCACTTCGAATCAGAGCACGAGTATCAGCAGCGTGTTGTACTCGGCGACTTCACATCGCTGTCGGAGATGCGAGCGATTGATCGATTGGTTGCCCGCGAGCGTCTTCTCGTTGTGCGATCGCGACTCTGAGATGGGCGTTGCTGTCCGACTGCATCCGGCGCAGCGCGCTGTCTTCCTTGGTTCTCACACTGAACGCGCTGGAGTGAACCTGGAGCAGCACCAACGGCGGAACGGCATCGGACTGTCGGGTCCGACTGTCTGTGCAGGTAGAGGTCCCTCGTGGACCAAAACTGGCAGTCTGAGGATCAGAGGCTCAAGTTCTCTGCGGCTCCGAGAAGGAGTGGATCTTCGGGTCTGTGAACAAGCGCGGTTAACCTACTTGATCAGTCGCCAACTGCGCCAAACCGTACGAAATGTCGTGTTGTGCAGGTCGGACGGTTGTGAACTGTATCTGGGGGTCAAGGGGCGCAGGTTCAAAGGCTGTCGTCCCGACGGCGAAGAGGGTCTTCGCAGCTCAGATGCTGTGTCTCGCTGGTGGGTGTCTTTGGACGCCTTTACTGGTCCTGTGCTCCGAGTAGTTGGGTCGTTGATCACCGAGCATCCGTCATCTTGCGTCGCCCGTGCGCTGCCTGCGGACTTCAGACGCGGGACTACCAGTGAGTCCTCATCGTCCTGTTGGGACGTTGCCTGTTGGCTGACCCCCGCGCGGCACGTAACCGTTGCTGCGAAGCCATTTGGCCGTGGCAGTGGTCGGATTGGCGGCGAGCGGCGCGGTAACCGGCGAACGAGGTGCCGGTAGGGATTACCGGCACCTCGACGTGATCACTGGCCGGTCAGAAGTGGAGCATCCACTGGAAGTCGGCCTGGGCGTTGCTCACGTGGACGTGTTTGCGGGTGCCGTAGGCGAGCGGGTTGTTCCAGTTGTATTCCTCGACGTCGAACGAGCCGTCGGAGTGGACCGCGTTGACGTAGGCGACGTGGCCGACCCGGTGAACGTCGTTGACGGCGATGGCGCCGACCTTCGGGGTTTTGTTGACGGTGACGCCTTCGCGGCGGGCGGCGTCGTCCCAGGTGCCGGCGTTGCCCCAGGTGGTTCCGCCGTAGGAGTTGCTGAAGCTGGGGACGCCGAGCCTGCTGGCGATCCGGTAGGCCGCGAAGGCGGTGCAGTTGTTCTGGGCGAACCCGCGGGGGCGGCCGTCGTAGTCGTTGGTGGGGCTTTGTGAACCGCCGCCGCCCCCGGTGAGGAACTTGTGGCTGGCGTTGTTGTTTTTCAGCGTGGCGTTGAGATTGCCGGCCGCGCCGGGTGCGAAGTCCTGACTCGCTCCGCCGTAGCCGCTGTTGAAGTAGACCCGCACCGTGTGGCTGGTGCGGTTGCGCACTGATGCCGCGTTGTTCTTCACGCACACGCCTTGGCCGGCGCCGGCGCCCTTGAATTCGTAGCAGGAGGGCTGAGTGGCGCCGAGATCGCTGATCGAGCCGGTGAAGTCGGAGATCGAGCCGGCCTGGTTGCTGTTGTAGTAGTAGCAGAACTCGCCGCTGTCGCAGTCCCCGTCCCGGCTCGCGGCGAACGCGGGTGAGGCGGTGGCTGCCATGAGGGGCGCGACCAGTGCCAGTGCTGCCCCGGCGGCGGCGAGCATCGTGCGTGCGATTTTCACGGGTTCCCCTTTTCGTGAAGTGTCGATGATCGTTGTGGCGTCTGGGTTTCTGGTCACTGCGTGCGCTGGTAGTCCTCCCACGTCCGGATCGGGATCCGGGGGCCGTCGTCGGGGCGGTGGTTGGCGAGGCCGTTGAAGCCGAGGTAGTAGTCACCGACCTGGTTCTGGGCCTGGGTGGCCTGGTCGGTGTCGTTGATCGCCACGGCGTGGATGTGCCACGGCCAGTCGCCCTGGGCCGGGCTGCGGACCCAGGCGGCGAAGCCGACCTGGCGCAGCGCGCGGGCGACGGCGGTGCGGGTGTCGGCGGACATGCCGTCGACCTTGATGTCCACTACGCCGCCGCCGTCGTGGGTGCCGGCGGAGGTCGGGTCGCCGCCGGGGTTGTAGGAGCCCTGCGACAGCACGAGACGACGCCCCAGCAGACGTTCGGTCTCAGCGAGCATTGCCTGGGTACGGGTGTTGACGACGTACCCGTCGCGCTGAACCTTCGAGCCTGGTTTGATCACGTGGGAGACGGTGAACCGGCTCTGCCCTAGCGTGGCCAGCGAACTCGCGCCGGGCAGCCCGTTCGCGGCCAGTCCGGTGTATCCGAGCGAACGCTGGTAGGCCGCGTACGCCTTGATGGTCGTGGTTCCGAAGTAGCCGTCGACCCACTGGGCGTCCAGCAGATTGCGTGCCTGGAGTGCCCGCTCGACGGCCAGCACGGAATCCTTGGCGCCCGGGGTCAGCGTGTTGTCGGCGCGCCGGGGATCGATCTGGGCGGCCAGGACGGTGGCTTCCATGTTGACGACGGGCAGCGCGGCGGCGGTTTCGGCCGGGGACGGCAGCGCTCGTGGGGCTTCGGCTGAAGCTTGCGTCGCGCTCAACGTCAGGCAGCCCAGGACAGCGAAGGTCGCCAGCGCCGTGAAGGCGCCCTGGGTCTTCATCTTTGTCTTCATTCGGTGTTTTGTTCCGTTCGGTCAAAGCCCGGCCTCGGTCCAGCGCGAGCGCAGTGCCTTTGGACAAGGCTCGGACACGGCGCTGACAAAGCTCTGACACCGCGGTGAGCGGACTCCTCGACCGGCTGCTCGTGGCGCAGACCTTGCTGCCGGCGGGGACGCGGCTGCTGATCGTCGAGGGATACCGGCCGCTGTGGTTGCGGCGGAGGTATTTCATTACCTGCGGCCCGTTGCGGGCCGCAGGTACGGAATGACCCAGCCGGCGATCGCCGTCGTGGGTTAGAAGGCGTCCTCGGTGAAGTCGCTCGGCATGTCGTCGTCGAAGTCGCCGCGTGACCGCCTGGTGCGTTGCTGGCCTGCCGCGACGATCTCGTCGAGGTTCTGGCCCTCCTTGATCGCCGTGTACGCGCGCTTCAGCGACGGCATGCTGGTTTGCATCGCGCGTTGCACATCGGGGTCGTTGACGGCCCTGCCGGAGGTGATGTCCTGCCAGGACATCGCGCCTGAGTCGACCTTGCGCTGCAGGTCTTTCAGTGCGTTCGGGGCGTCTTTCGACCGTGCGAACTTCTCGATCTCGGCGATGTCGGCGGGGGACAGGTCGGCGCCGCGGGTCTGAACTCTGGAGGCTTCAAGGGCGACCTTCTCGAGCTGTGAGCCCTTGGCGTCGAGATCTTGTTGCCACGCTTGCAGCTGCTGGCGGGCGCTGTCGTAGGGGAACGTCATTCCGCACCGCCTGAACTCGAAGAAGTGCTTTCCGCCCAGCGCTCTTCCTGCTGTGCGTCCTTGTACTTGCTGCGCGCCTTGTAGCCGCTCTTGGCCATGCCCCACGCGCCGCTGCCCACGGCTGCTGTGCCGTCGCCCAGCTTTTCGGTGCCGTCCTGCCAGGTGTCGACCACGTCGAAGAAGTCGTTGACGTCTCGGACGTCGGGGATTCTGGCCAGTGCGGTGCCCATCAGCTTGATGCCGTTGATCATGCTTTTGACGCCCTCGATGAGCGTTTGCATGGACTGGATGAGTTTGCGCACCTGGTCGACGATGTTGACCACGTCGTAGACCATCCACACGGCGCGGCCCCAGCCGACCAGCGGGATCCACGCGGTCATCGCGGCCTTCATGAGCTTGTCGCAGATCTTGTCGAGCAGGGTGAGCGCCAGCTTTGCGGCTGATCGGCAGGAGCTCGCCATGTTCTTGAAGCGGTCGCCGATGAACTTCGCGACCTGCGAGTCCCACTCGATGGCCGTGGTCCAGGTGCGGCGCATGCGGTTCTCGAAGCTTTGCGCGGCGCCGCCGTTCCAGCTGGGCGCGAGTTCCTCGATGCCGTTGTTGACGTTGTGGCGCACGTTGTCGAGCGCTTTGGCGACTCGGTCCCAGGCGGCGGCGTTGGCGTCGATCTTCTCGAAGTCGCCTGCCAGCGGCATGATCAGGTCGCGCACCAGGTCATCGCCGGTGACCTGTTGGTAGATCCAGTTGACGCCTTGGATCTTCCAGCCGGCGGCCTCGATCAGCTCCTTGACGGTCTGCCGGCCCGGGCGGTCGTCGGGGGTGGCGCGCAGGGCGACATTCGGATCTTCGATGTCCTGGTAGCCGTTGCAGACTCCGCCGGTCATTCGCCGACCCCCAGGAAACGCTCCAGCCAGGACGGGGGCTCGGACTTGCCGCCCGCGGTGTCGATCAGGCAGACCGCGACCTCGTCCGCCTTTTCGTAGGCGTGGGCCGACTTGACCAACGACTCGGCGTCCTGGCTCATCTTCTTGTTGGCGGCGTCCAGCGTCTCGCCGTAGAGCTGCGCGACCCCGATCACGACGGAGTCGAGCAGCGACAGCAGCCCGGTGAACCCGGACGTGTCCCCACCCTTGACGATCGCGTGCTCCCGGATCGTCATGAAGTGCTCGGCTTGACGTTCGAGCAGGCCGCTGTAGCCGCGCAGTTCATCTGGCACGACGTGGAACATCTCTCCCATGACGGTCAGACGTCTGGGCGCAATGTGCGGTTCAGTCGCATTCGGCCCAATAGGAAACTCGAATCAGCCGGTGGTGGCGCGCTTGATCTCCTGGCAGATCCGGGTCCACGTGGTCTGCCGCTTGGCCTTGGGCAGTGTGGCCATGGGTTGTGCGATGTCGTGCACGGCCTGGTAGTTGACCAGTGGTGTTTCGGTGTAGAGGCAGTCGCTGAGCAGCACCCACAGGATGGTGACCTCGCGGGATGCCGCGGCCTCCAGGAAGTAGGGCAGCTCCTCGGAGTTGATGAAGTCCGACTTGAGGAAGTTCGCGCTGACGAGCAGGACGGCGACGCTGGTGGACGCCATCGCGTGCGCGATCTCGTCCCGCCACACCTGGCTGGGTTTGATCTCCTTGTCGAACCAGACGTTCACGACGTTCTTGCGCATCAACGGGTTGAGCGTCGTGGTGAGCTCGTCGAGCCATTGGGTGTCGAGCCGGCTGTAGCTGATGAACACCCGATCGCGCTGCAGGACGATCGGCCGGTTCTTCGCGTCGGTCAGTTGAGGTGGCTTCGTGCCCCTGACCACCTTCTCGTCCACGGTGCAGGTTCGGATTTTCTGGTTGTCCGGCAACGCGAACAGCACGTCGCGCATCATCCGGTCGACCACACGCGACACACCGCGTGCCCCGGCTTGTTCTTCCAACGCGATGTGTGCCAACGCTTCCAGGGCCTCGTCCGTCACGATCAGGTCGCAGCCCTGCTCCGCCAGCAACGAGGTGTACTGGCGGATCGGTGACTGCGGGGTCTCGCGCAGCAAGGAGATCAGCTGGCTGTGGTTCAGCGGGGAGAGCACGCTGAGCGTGGTGAACCTGGAGGCGAACTCGGGCATGAAACCGAGGTCGACCAGGTCCGCCTGGGTGACCTCCGTGACGAGGTCGTGCGATGAGAGCTGGCGGCGCACGGTGCCGGTGCGGCTCAGCCGTCGCGCGATCACCTGGGGCAGTCCCTCGAACGAACCGCCGCAGATGAAGAGGATCCGGTCGGTCGCGAACTCGACGTGGGACCTGCCGGGGTTCTTGCGGTTGCCGGTCGGGTCGTAGGTCACGTCGCCGCCGTCGAGGATGTTCAGCAGCGCCTGCTGCACGCCTTCGCCGGACACGTCCCGCGTGATGCTGGGGTTGGCCGACTTGCGACCGATCTTGTCGATCTCGTCGATGTAGATGATGCCGTTCGCGGCCAGGTCCTTGTTCCCGCCCGCGGCTTTGAGCAGGACCTTGAACATGTTCTCGACGTCGTCGCCGACGTAACCGGCCTCGGTGTAAGTCGTCGCGTCCACGATGGCCAGGGGAAGGCGGAGGATGTCCGCCAACGCCTTCGCCAGCAACGTCTTGCCGGTGCCCGTCGGTCCGATCAGCAACACGTTGCCCTTGTCGAACCCCGGCTGCCCGCGGCCGCGTGACCGGATGTTGAGGTGGTGCCGGTAGACGGCGACCGCCAGGTCCCGCTTGGCTTCTTCCTGCCCGATCACGATTTTGGACAGCTGGTCGAACAGCGTCGTGGGCGTGGGCGGTTTGCTGGCCAGATCGGCCGCGGTGACCTCGGTGGTCGAGTCGGGGGAGTCCTTGCCCCGCTCCTCTTCGATGATCTCGTTGCACAGTTCGACGCATTCGTTGCAGATCGCCACGTCCGGGCCCGTGATGACCTTGACGACCTCATGCTGCGACTTCTTGCAGAACGTGCAGTAGACCACCACAGCCGAATCGCTCACGCCCAGCCCTCCGGTCGGTCCGCGGTTGAGTGGCCGGCGGATTCCCCGCACATATGGTCGTGTCGCTCCGCACGCCTGTTACGGCTGCAGGCGATCCGGGAGTCACGCCGGTTTCCTCGAGCTCGCGGGCCAGGGAGACGGCGAGGCTGTGCCGGGCGGCCAGAGTGGAGCTGTAGTGGGGCTGGTGGGCGATCGGCTGGGAGCCCAGGCCGCCGCCGATCTGGATCACCCAGCCCCGGCCGCGGGCTCGCATGCCGGGACGAAGCGCTGGATCATGCGCACGGCGGAGATCACGTTGGTCTCGTAGATTTCGCGCCAGACGTCGGGGGTCGCGTCCGTCCAGCCGACGTGGCCGTAGCTGCTGGCGTTGTTCGCCAGCACGTCGACATCGCCGCCGCACTGGTCCGCCGCACCGCACCGGCCGCGGACGACCTCTCGCCGTCCTTGATCGCGGGATTCTGGTTGTTGCGCAAGGTGATCGGCAACACCGCGTTGAACGGCACGGACGAGGAGACGCTCGCGGTCACCCTGCGGCAGCTCTTCGAACTCCTGCTGCCCTCACCACGTGACCGGTAGCTCCGGCACCGTGTAGAGAACGCGGTTCGGCAGCCAGGTCACTTCATCCGCCGCTGGGCGCAGACGCGGAAAGCGTTCCAGCAGCCCGGTCAATGCCGTCGTGAGTTCCAGTCGCGCCAACGCGGAACCGAGGCAGTAATGCGTGCCGTGCCCGAAACCCAGGTGTGGCTTGCCTTTTCGCGTGATGTCGAAGACTTCCGGGGTGTCGAAGGCGGTTGCGTCTTTGTTCGCCGAGCGTTCGACGGTCAGCACGGCGTCGCCCGCGGGAATGGTGACGCCGCCGATGTGCACGTCTTCCAACGCGATCCGGGTCGGGCTTGCGACGACCACGGGAACGAACCTCAGCAGTTCTTCGACAGCGCGGTCGGCCAACGAGAGGTCGTCGCGCAGTAGAGCCAACTGGCCGGGGTTGCGGAAGAGCGTGATCACCGAGTTGGCCAACGTGCCCGCGGTGGTGTCCTGGCCCGCGAAGATCAGGTTCTGGGCGTTCTGCTGCAGCTCGGGTTCGGAGAGGTGTCGGCCGTCTTCCGCCGCGGTGATCATCGCGGTGAGCACGTCGTCACCGGGGTGCGCGCGCTTGGCGGTGATCAGGTCGGCGATGTAGGTGTTCAGGTCGGAGAACGCCTTTGTCACGTCCGACGGATCGCTGGTGGCGTCGAGGAGCACGTTCATCCAGCGGTGCAACAGGTCCTGGTCGGCGCGGGGCATCCCGAGCACTTCCCCGATCACCAGCAGGGGCAGGGGAGTGGCGAGGGAGCGCACCAGGTCCGCCGGAGGTCCCTGCGCCTGCATGTCGTCGAGCAGGCCGGCGACGATCTGACGCACCCGAGGCTCCAGTGCCGCGACGCGACGCGCGCTGAACGCCGACGACATCAGGCGGCGTACCTGGTCGTGCCGTGGCGGGTCCATGTTGATGATCGCGTGCGGTGCCTGCATGTCCTCCCACACCGTTGGCGTGCCAGGACGGTTCGCCAGTTCGCGGCTGAAGCGCGGGTCGGCCTCGACGGCGCGTACGTCGTCGTAGCGCGTCACGAGCCAAGCCTGTCCACCGGAGATCAGCCGCACCCGGCACACCGGATCGGACTCCCGCAGCTCACGCAGGTCGGCGTCCTCTTCCAGGGCGGTATGCGCGGCGAAGGGGAATTCTTTCATTAAAGTGTTCCTCACATTTGGAGTCAGGCTTGTCATTTTTAGTCTATTTGGGCTCCGGTGGGGTGCAACTTGGGGCCCAAATGAGACGGCGGCGATTAGCGGTTTGTACGTGGTGCCGATTGGAAATTCAACCCGGCAAGGAGGTTCAGTTGCGAATTCTCATAGCCGAGGAATACTCGGAAAGGTCGGTTGCCGTAGATCTTGAACGCTGTGGGTACGAAGTCGTGCGAACGTGTGCGGGCATCGAAGTGCTCGATCTTCACCGCCACGTCGACGTCGTGCTGCTTGACCTCGAACTACCGGACATCGACGGCGTGGAGGTGTGCCGTCGGATTCGTGAGATCAGTGATGTGCCGGTGATCGCTTTCGCGGACGGTGAGATCGACCGCGTGCTCGGACTGCAGGCCGGCTCGGACGACTGCGTGCCGCGGTCGTGGTCGGCGCGGGAGTTGATGGCCCGCATCGACGCTGTTGTACGTCGTGTGCGACGGCCGCGGCGGCTGGCGCTGTCTCACGACGCGCTGCACATCGACGTCGCCACCAGGCGTGTTTTCGTCGACGACGAACCAGTGTCGCTCACCCGCAAGGAGTTCGACCTCCTCTACCGCCTGGCGAGCAATCCCGGTGTGGTGGTGAGCAGGGTGCGGCTGATGGCCGAGATCTGGGGCACCGCCCAGGTGGCGCATCCGAGGGCCTGCCGGACCATCGACACACATGTCAGTTCGTTGCGGGGAAAGCTCGGCGACGGCAGGTGGATTCGCACCGTTCGTGGCGTGGGCTTTCGGTTCGAGTATTGCTGATCATTTGACGTTGCTCTGACGTTCTTTTGTGAGTTTCTTATTGTCATATTCGTTGACTGGGGCTGTCATGACTGGGCAATCTGTGTTGGTGGACGCATCGGTGATTATTGTCGGATCGGGACCCGCTGGCCTTTCGTTGGCCGGCGAACTGAGGCTGGCCGGTGTCGGAGTAATCGTGCTGGAACGACTCGGTGAGCCGACCGGGCAGTCGCGCGGGCTGGGCTTCACGATTCGTACCGCCGAGATATTCGACCAACGCGGGTTGCTCGCCGGCTTCGGTGAGATCGGCACCGGAAATCAGGGCCATTTCGGCGGGGTGCCGCTCGACCTCGGCGTGCTCGGTGCCGCGCATTCCGCGGCGAAGACCGTGCCGCAGTCGGTCACCGAGGCGGTGCTGGCGGATCGGGCGCGGGAACTCGGCGTCGATCTGCGGCGCGGCCAGGAGGTCGAGGCGTTCGTCGACCACGGCGACCACGTGGAGGTGACGACGGCGGGCGGCGGCATCCTGCGGTGCCACTACCTCGTCGGCTGCGACGGCGGCCGCAGCACGGTCCGCCGGCTCGGCGGGTTCGACTTCCCCGGCACACCGGCGACGACCGAGCTGTTCCTGGCCGACATCAGGGGTGTCGACCTCGACCCGCGGATGACCGGGCAGCACCACGCGGAAGGCATGGTGATGGCCGCGCCGCTGGGCGACGGCGTGCACCGGATCATCGTGTGCGAGCGCGGCGCCGTGCCCCGCAAGCGCGTCGGACCGCCACCGTTCACGGAGATCGCCGACGCGTGGAAGCGGATCACCGGCATCGACATCGCGCACGCCGAACCGTTGTGGGTCAGCGCTTTCGGCGACGGCACCCGCCAGGTGACCGAGTACCGCCGCGGGCGGGTGCTGCTTGCGGGCGACGCGGCCCACGTGCACCTGCCGGCGGGCGGGCAGGGCATGAACGTGAGCATCCAGGACGCGGTGAACCTCGGCTGGAAGCTCGCCGCCGTCGCCCGCGGCACCGCGCCCGAGTCGTTGCTCGACAGCTACCACGACGAACGTCACGAGGTGGGCCGCAGGCTGCTGCTCAACACCAGGGCGCAGGCCTCGCTGATCCTCGGTGGCGCCGCGGCCGACCCGCTGCGGCAGGTGCTGGCCGAACTCACGCGGTACGACGAGGTGAGCCGCCACCTGGCCGCCATGGTCAGCGGACTCGACATCCGCTACGACGTCGGCGGCGGCACGCATCCGTTGCTGGGCAGGCGAATGCCGCACACCGAACTCCTGCGGCGCGGCCGGGCCACGAGCACCACCGTCCTGCTGCGCGCGGGTCGCCCGATCCTGCTCGACCTCGACGACAACGCGCGGCTGCGTTCGGCGGCCACGCCCTGGACCGACCGGGTCGACGTCGTCACCGCGGCGCCTGCCGAACCGATGCCCGTCGAACCGGCCACCGCCGCGGTGCTCATCCGGCCCGACGGTCACGTCGCGTGGGCCGCTCCGGGCAGCCACCACTCCCTCTGCTCGGCCCTGGACCGCTGGTTCGGGCCGGCTCGACCGGAAAGGACGCCCGCATGCACAGCACGTTGATCGTCGCGCGAATGCGGCCGGGATCGGCGGACGAGGTGGCGGGTCTCTTCCGCGACTTCGACCGCACCGATCTGCCGCACCTCATGGGCACCCGCCGCAGGCAGCTCTTCTCCTACCGCGGCTTGTACTTCCACCTCCAGGACTTCGAGTCCGACGACGGCGGCGACCGCATCGAGGAAGCCAAGACGCACCCCGGGTTCGTCGGCATCAGCACGGACCTGAAGGCGTTCATCGAGGCCTACGACCCGGCGACGTGGCGCTCGCCCGCCGACGCGATGGCCAGCCGCTTCTACCACTGGACGGCGACATGAGCAGGCGCGTCGTCATCACCGGCCTGGACGTCATCGCTCCCGGCGGCGTCGGTGCGAAGGACTTCTGGGAGCTGCTCACCAGTGGGCGTTCGGCGGTGCGGCGGATCTCCTCGTTCGACCCGTCGCCGTTCCGGTCCCAGATCGCCGCCGAGGTGGACTTCGAACCCGACCTGCTGGGGCTCACGCCGCAGGAGGTGCGCCGGATGGACCGGGCCGCCCAGTTCGCGGTCGTCACCGCGCGGGGCGCCGTCACCGACAGCGGCCTGGAGTTCGACGCCGTCGACCCGCACCGGATCGGCGTCGCGGCCGGCAGCGCGGTCGGCGCCACCACCAGCCTCGACCGCGAGTACCGCACGGTCAGCGACGGCGGACGTCTGCACCTGGTCGACCACGACTACGCGGTGCGCCATCTCTACGACTACTACGTGCCCAGCTCGTTCGCCCGCGAGGTCGCGCAGGCCGTGGGCGCCGAAGGTCCCGGCACCGTCGTCTCCACCGGCTGCACGTCGGGACTGGACGTCATCGGTTACGCCACCGACCTCATCCGTGAGGGCGCGGCGGACGTGATGATCGCGGGCGCCACCGACGCGCCGATCTCGCCGATCACCGTCGCGTGCTTCGACGCGATCAAGGCCACCACCCCGCACAACGACGAGCCCGAACGCGCCTCCCGCCCGTTCGACCTGTCCCGCAACGGTTTCGTGCTCGGAGAGGGCGCGGCCTGGTTCGTCCTGGAGGAGCTGGAGACGGCCCAACGGCGCGGCGCGCACATCTACGCGGAGGTCGCCGGCCACGCCACGCGGTCCAACGCGTTCCACATGACCGGGCTGCGTCCCGACGGTCAGGAGATGGCGGAGGCCATCAGGGTCGCCCTCGCCGAGGCACGACTCGATCCCGCCGCCATCGACTACGTCAACGCGCACGGCTCCGGCACCAAGCAGAACGACCGGCACGAGACCGCCGCCGTCAAACGCGCGCTCGGCGAGCACGCGCACCGCGTGCCGATCAGCTCGATCAAGTCGATGGTCGGCCACTCGCTCGGCGCGATCGGTTCCGTCGAACTGGCCGCCTGTGCGCTCGCGATCCAGCACGACGTCGTGCCGCCCACCGCGAACCTGCACACGCCGGACCCCGACTGCGACCTCGACTACGTGCCCCTCACGGCACGTGACCACCGCACCCAGACCGTGTTGTCCGTGGGCAGCGGCTTCGGCGGGTTCCAGAGCGCCGTCGTGCTGACGAGGAGTGTCCTGTGAGGACCGTTGTCACCGGGCTGGGCGTCGTCGCGCCGAACGGTGTGGGAGTCGAGGAGTACTGGCAGGCCACGCTCGCCGGGCAGAGCGCGATCGCGCCCGTCACCCGGTTCGACGCGAGCGGCTATCCCGCCCGGCTCGCCGGGGAGATCACCGGGTTCGCCGTCGAGGAGCATCTGGCGGACGCGTTGCTGCCGCAGACCGACCGGGTCACCAGGCTCTCTCTGGTGACCGCGGACTGGGCGATCGCGGACTCGGGCATCGTGCCCGGTCAGTTGCGCGACTACGACATCGGCGTGGTCACCGCGAGCTCGTCCGGCGGGTTCGAGTTCGGCCAGCGCGAGCTGCAGGCGTTGTGGAGCAAGGGTGGCCGGTACGTGAGCGCCTACCAGTCCTTCGCCTGGTTCTACGCGGTCAACAGCGGCCAGATCTCCATCCGCAACGGCACTCGGGGTCCGTCGAGCGTCGTCGTGACGGACGAGGCCGGTGGTCTCGACGCTGTCGCCCACGCCCGCCGGCAGGTGCGGAAGGGCACCCCGGTCGTCGTCACCGGTGCCGTGGACGCCGCGATCTGCCCGTGGGGCTGGGTCGCGCAGCTCGCGAGCGAACGCCTCAGCACGAGCGACGACCCGCGGCGGGCCTACCTGCCGTTCGACGACCGCGCCAACGGGCACGTCTGCGGTGAAGGCGGCGCGATTCTGTTGCTGGAAGAAGGAAAGCACGCGTGTGAACGCGGTGCGCGCAGCTACGGCGAGATCGCCGGGTGGGCATCCACAATGGACGGCCAGGGTGAGTCCGGGCTGCGCCGTGCGATCGAGCTGGCGCTGTCCGACGCGCACTCGGCGCCCGAGGAGATCGACGTGGTGTTCGCCGACGCCGCCGGGACCAGCGAGCTGGACCTCATCGAGGCCGAGGCGATCACGAAGGTGTTCGGGCCGCGCGGCGTCCCGGTCACCGCACCGAAGACCATGGTCGGCCGGTTGTGCGCGGGAGCCGGCCCGCTCGACCTCGCCACCGCGTGTCTCGCCATGCGTGACGGCGTGATCCCGCCGACCGTCCACACAGAACAGTCCGAACGACACGACCTCGAACTGGTCACCGCGCCCCGTGACGCTCGCGTCCGCGCCGCGCTGGTGCTCGCCAGGGGCAACGGCGGGTTCAACTCCGCGATGGTCGTGCACGCCAACTCCTGAAAGGCATGTCATGACGTTCACCGTTGAAGACCTCAGGCGGATCCTGCGCGAGAGCGCCGGGCATGCACCGGCGGGCGAGTTCGCCGACGTCGAGTTCACCGAGCTCGGCTACGAGTCGCTCGCGCTGCTGGAGACCGGCGGTCGCATCGAACGCGAGTACCACGTCGCCCTCGACGACAACGCCGTCGCCTCCGTCCGCACTCCCCGTGAGCTGGTCGCGCTCGTCACCCTCAGCCTGAGGGAGGCGTCATGACGGTCGCCGTCGTCACCGGCGCCACGAGCGGCATCGGGCTCGCCTGCGCCCGCCTGCTCGCCGCCGACCACCGGGTCTTCCTCTGCTCCCGCTCGGAGGAAGACGTCCGCCAAACGGTGAAAGACCTGCGCACCAACGGGTTGGACGTCAGTGGCGCGGCATGCGACGTGCGGTCGTCCGACGACGTCGACCGGTTCGTCCGTGCCGCCGCCGACACCTACGGCCCGATCGACGTGCTGGTCAACAACGCCGGCCGCAGTGGCGGTGGGCCGACCGCGCAGATCACCGACGAGCTGTGGTCCGACGTCATCGAGACGAACCTCAACAGCGTCTTCCGGATGACCCGCGCGGTGCTCACCACCGGCGGCATGCTCGCCGGCCAGAGCGGGCGGATCGTCACCATCGCGTCGACCGCCGGCAAGCAGGGTGTCGTGCTCGGCGCGCCCTACTCGGCGTCCAAACACGGCGTGGTCGGCTTCACCAAGGCGCTCGGCAAGGAGCTGGCCCCCACCGGCATCACGGTCAACGCCGTCTGCCCGGGTTACGTCGAAACGCCGATGGCGCAACGGGTCCGGGCCGGATACGCGGCCGCGTACGACACCACCGAGGACGACATCCTCGCCCAGTTCAACGCCAAGATCCCGCTCGGCCGCTACTCCACACCGGAGGAGGTCGCGGGTCTCGTCGGTTACCTCGTCAGCGGCACGGCGGCCTCGATCACGGCCCAGGCGCTCAACGTCTGCGGCGGGCTCGGCAACTTCTGAGCGGGGAGGACATTTCTGATGGGCAGCTTCCAGGAGTACAGCATGGTCGAGCACGAGATCGTCGTTCCCGCCGCGGCCAAGGAGGTCTACGCGCTCCTCGCCGACGTGGAGTCGTGGCCCACGATGTTCCCGCCGTCGGTGCACGTCGAGGTGCTTCAACGAGACGAACGCCACGAGCGCATCCGCATCTGGGCCACCGCGAACGGCGCGGTCAAGTCGTGGACCTCCCGCCGTGACCTGCTCGCGGAGTCATTGCGCATCTCGTTCCGGCAGGAGGTCTCGGCCGCGCCGGTGGCGGCGATGGGCGGCACGTGGATCGTCGAACCGCGCGGTGAGCACGAGTCCCGCGTCCGGCTGCAACACGACTTCCGCGCCGTGGACGACGACCCGAAGAACCTCGCGTGGATCGAGGAGGCCGTCGAACGCAACAGCACCGCCGAACTCGCCTCGCTGCAAAACGCACTGGTCCGGCCGACCACGTCCTTTGTGGACACCGTGCGGATCATCGGTTCCGCCCGGGACGTGTACGACTTCCTCAACGACGCGGACCTCTGGGCCGAACGGCTCCCGCACGTCGCGAACGTCGCGGTGACCGAGGACGCGCCGGGTGTGCAGGTGCTGCGCATGGACACCCGTGCCAAGGACGGTTCCACGCACACCACCGAGTCGGTCCGGGTGTGCTTCCCGCACCAGCGGATCGTCTACAAGCAGACGACGTTGCCGGAGGCGCTTTCCCTGCACACCGGCAGGTGGGAGATCGTCGAGGAGGTCAACGGTGTCGTCGCCGTCAGCTCGCACCACACGATCGCGATGGCCGAGGGGCACGACGACAAGCTCGACTTCGCCCGCAGTGCGTTGAGCACCAACAGCCTCGCGACCCTCGCGCACGCCAAAGCCCACGTCGAAGGCTCCACGTGATGATCGAAGCAGTGATGTTCGACGTCGTGGTGGTGGGTGCGGGGCCGACCGGGCTGCTGCTCGCCGGCGACCTGTGCGCGTCGGGGAAATCCGTCGTCGTGCTGGACCAGCTCGCCGAGCCGATGACCGAGTCACGCGCCTCCACCCTGCACACCCGCACGATGGAGATCCTGGAGGAGCGCGGTGTTCTCGACGTACTCGGCCCGCTCCCGCCCGGCGGCCCCGGCCACTTCGGCGGGCTGCGGCTCGACCTCGCGGAGGCCGATCCCTCCCACCGGTTCGCCGGCCAGTGGAAGTGCCCGCAGACCACGCTGGAACAGGTGCTCGGCGCACGCGCCGCCGAGCAGGGCGCGCAGGTGCGCCGCGGCCACGTCGTCACGGGGCTGGTCCAGCACGCCGACCACGTGGAGGTCGACGTGGTCGCGTTGGGCGGCAAGCCTCATCGCCTGCGCGCCAGGTGGCTCGCCGGCTGCGACGGCGAACGCAGCACGGTGCGCCAGCTCGCCGGGTTCGAACTGACCGGCACGGACGCCACCACCGAGCTGCTGCGCGCGGACGTCGCGGGGATCGACGTGGCGAACCGCCGGTTCGAACGCCTGCCCAACGGCCTCGCCACGGCTCATCGCTGGCCGGACGGGACCACGCGGATCATGGTGAGCCGCAACGGGCTCGACGACGTCGCCGCGGCGTGGCGGCACGTCACCGGCGAGGACATCGGCCACGGTGACCCGGTCTGGTCCGACGTCTTCGACGACGCGTGCCGCCAGGCGACCGAGTACCGCCGCGGCCGGGTGCTGCTGGCGGGCGACGCCGCCCACGTGCAGATGCCCGTCGGTGGGCTCGCCCTGAACCTGGGGCTGCAGGACGCCGCCGCTATGGCGGAGAACTTCGACACCTACCACGACATCCGCCATCCCGAAGGCGCCCGCGTCCTCACCACCATCCGCGCGCAGAGCGCGTTGCTGCTGGGCGGCCAGGACACCGAGGCGTTGCGGGCCGTGCTCGAGGAACTGCTCCAGCACGGCGTCGTCCGCCGCCATCTAGCCCGTTCGATCAGCGGTACCTCAAGCAGCGGCAACGGAGAAAGGACCACCACCATGGGCAGGCTCACCGGCAAGACCGCGCTCGTCACCGGATCCAGTCGCGGCATCGGCCGCGCCACCGCGATCCGGCTCGCCCGCGAAGGCGCCCTCGTCGCCGTCCACTACGGACACGACGAGACCGCGGCGAAGGAGACCGTGACCCTGATCGAGAAGGAGGGCGGCGCCGCGTTCGCGGTGAAGGCCGAACTCGGCGTCCCCGGCGACGTGCACGAGCTGTTCGTCGCGCTGGAGACCGGGCTGAAGGAACGCATCGGCGAGGCCAGGCTCGACGTGCTGGTGAACAACGCGGGCGCGACGTCGGCGCAGGGCACGCCACCGGACGAGCTGCGGCCCGAGGAGTTCGACCACCTCTTCGCCGTCAACGCCAAGGCGCCGTACTTCATCGTGCAGCGGGCCGTCGGACTGATGCCCGACGGCGGCCGGATCATCAACATCTCGTCGGGGCTCACCCGCTTCGCCAATCCCGACCAGATCGCCTACGCCATGACCAAGGGCGCGATCGAGCAGATCTCGCTGCACTTCGCCCGCCACCTCGCACCGCGCGGCATCACGGTGAACAGCGTCGCACCGGGCATCACGAACAACGGCGGCCCGGTGTTCGACATCCCGGAGGCCGTGGAGCAGATGGCACAGCTGTCCGCGTTCAAGCGGGTCGGCGACGCCGGTGACGTCGCCGACGTGGTCACGTTCCTCGCGACCGACGAGGCCCGTTGGATCACCGGGTCCTTCGTGGACGCCACAGGCGGGACGTTGCTCGGATGACCACCGCGACACGGCGTTCCGGACTGGTGGTCGTCCTCGCCGGCAGCATGCTGGTCGACTGCCTGGAGATGGCGGCGTTGCTGGTGGCGGCACCGGCCATCGCGCACGGACTCGGGCTCACCCTCTTCGACGTGCGGTGGGTGCTGGCCGGGTTCGCGCTGGGGTTCGTGATCGGCCTGCTCGCCGGGCCGTCGGCCACGGCCAGGTGGGAACGGCGGCCCGTGTTCCTCGCGGCGCTCGCGGTGTACGTCGTCGCGGCGGTCACCGGCAGCGTCACCGACTCCGCCACCGTGCTGGTGGGGGCCGAGATCGTGAAGGGCTGTTGCGCCGCGCTGACGGCGCCCGCGGGACTCTCCCTGATCGCGGCCGCGTTCGACGGCCAGCGCCGGCAGCGCGCGGTGCTGACGTACTCGCTGGTCGGTGCCGCCGGATCGACCGCGGGTCTGGTGCTGTCCGGACTCGCGAGCACGGTCAGCTGGCGGATCACGTTGCTGGTACCCGCTTTCGCCGCACTCCTGCTGCTCGCCCTCGCCGCGCGGACCCTGCCCGCCGAGTCACCACCACCGGTGCCGCCGCGGTTCGCCGTGCTGGGGGACCCGGTTCTGCTCCGCTCGGCGTTGGGGGCGGCCACGCTCAACGGGTCGTTCCTCGGGCTGTTGCTTCTGGTGAACTTCCAGCTGCAGCAGGAGTACGGCTGGACACCGTGGCAGGCGGCCCTGGTGTGCCTGCCGACCACGGTGCCGCTCGTGCTCGGGTTGCCGTTCGCCCAGCCCGTGGTGCGGCGGTTCGGCACCACCCGGCTGATCGCGGCCGGCGCGGTACTCGCGCTCACCGGCTACATCTGGTACCTGGTGCGGTTCGAGCCGTCGGCGATGCTCGTGACCGCCGCGCTGATCGGGCTCGCGTTCGTCCTTTCGTTCGCACCGTTGAACATCCAGGCCGGTTCGGTGACCGGAGGAGCGCCGCTCTTCCAGACCGCCGTGCAGCTCGGTGCCGTCGTGGTGCTGCCGGTGGTGGGCGCGCTGGAGATGAGGACCGCGCTCGTCGTGGTCGTGTGCGTCGGTGCCGCCGGTGTGCTCGTCGCGCTGGCCGGACTGCGGGCGGTGGCGGCATGACCAGGTTGCCCTCTCTCACCGGACTGCGGATGATCGCCGCCTGCATGGTGTTCGTGTCACACGCCGCCTACTTCACCGGCCGCCCGCAACTGAGCTTCCTCTACCCGCTGGGTTCCGCGGGCGTGTCGTTGTTCTTCATCCTCAGCGGGTTCGTGCTCACCGTGTCCGCGCGGGACGAGGACACCGTCACCGCGTTCTGGCGCAGGCGGGTCGCCAAGATCTACCCGAGCCACGTCGTCGCGTGGGCGGTGATCATGCTGCTGGTGTGGCAGGCCGGCGTGCCTCGCAGCGCGCCAGCGACCCTGGCCGACGACCTCCAGAACCTCCTGCTCGTGCAGACGCTTGACCCGTTGCACCCGTCGATCACCGGCGGTAACGGTGTCGCGTGGTCGTTGGTCTGCGAGCTGGTGTTCTACCTGCTGTTCCCGCTGCTTTTGCCGTTGGCGAGAAGAATCCCGGGCAACCGGCTGATGCTCGCCGCCGGACTGGCCGTGCTCGCGGTGTGGCTGGTGCCCGCCGCCACGCTCGCCCTGAGCGGTCCGCCGATGGGCGGCCCGATCGGTGCCGAACTCTCGGCGGGACAGGTGTCGTTCGCCTACCTGTGGCCGCTGAGCAGGCTGCCGGAGTTCGTGCTCGGCATGATCATCTCCCGGATGCGGGCACCACGCCTCGGGATGGTGGCCGCGGGCGGTCTGATGGTGGCCGCCCTGGCAGTGGCGCCGCTGTTGCCAGCGCCGTTCCGGCTCGTCGCCGTCACCGCGTTGCCACTGGCACTGCTGATCAGGGCCACCGCGGCCGCCGACCAGCACGCCCGGCCGTCGTGGTTGCGCACACCGGTGATGGTGCTGCTGGGCGACATCTCGTACGCCTTCTACCTGTTGCACTTCACCGCGTTCATGGCCGTCTTCCACTTCTTCGGCGGTGCCACCGCTGTGCGCATCGCGGCTGTCTTCGCCATCACGATCGTGGCTTCCTGGCTGCTGCACAGGTTCGTCGAACGACCGTGCATGCGCCTGTTCGCAACGAAACGTCGCCGTTCGCAACCTGAGGAGCTCGTGTCATGAGCACAATCCTGATCACCGGGGGAAACCGCGGCATCGGCCGCGAGACGGCCCGGCAGCTCGTCGCCGCGGGTCACGACGTCCTCATCGGAGTGCGCGACCCCGAACGTGGACAGGCCGCCGCACAGGCAGTGGGCTGTCGCTGGATCCAGCTCGACGTCACCGACGCCTGCCAGGTCAAGGCGGCAGCGGCCGGACTGTCCCATTTGGACGTGCTGGTCAACAACGCGGGTATCTGCGGGGACATGCGTTCGACGTTCGAGACCAACGTCTTCGCCGTCGCGCATGTGATGGACGCGTTCCTGCCACTGCTTGGCCTGAGCGAGGCTCCGTCCATTGTGAACGTCAGCAGTGGCGTGGGTTCCCTCTCGCACACCACGAACCCCGCCCGAATCGAGTACGGGGTGTTCCTGCCGCCTTACGCGGCCTCGAAAGCAGCGCTGAACATGCTCACCACCCAGTACGCGGCGGCGTATCCGGACATCCGGATCAACGTCGTCGATCCCGGCTTCACCGCCACCGACATCAACGACCACCGCGGCACGCAGACCGTCGAGGAGGGCGCCGAGGTGGTCGTGCGGATGGCGCAGATCGGGCCGGACGGCCCGACCGGAGGGTTCTTCGACCGCTTCGGTTCCGTTCCCTGGTGAGGAGGACGTCATGACCCCCATCCGTCTCGCGGTGCTGATCGGCAGCACCCGCACCGGACGGCTCAGCCCGACCGTCGCCGGCTGGTTCGCCCGCCAGGCCGTGCCGCGCGCGGACCTCGACGTGGACGTGATCGACCTGGCCGACGGCGAGGTCACGAGTGCGCGGATCGCCGCCGCCGACGCGTTCGTCGTCGTCACACCGGAGTACAACCACAGCTTCCCCGGCGTGCTGAAGACGGAGATCGACCGGCACCTGACCGAGTGGCAGGCCAAACCGGTCGGGTTCGTCTCGCACGGCGGCGTCGGCGGCGGTCTGCGCGCTGTCGAGCAGCTCCGGCTCGTCTTCGCGGAGCTGCACGCCGTGACCGTTCGCGACACGGTCAGTTTTCACAACGGGCTGGCCTGCTTCGATGCCGACGGCGAACCGGTCGAGCCGGCCGGGTGCGGTGCCGCGGCCAAGACCATGCTGGACGAGCTGGTGTGGTGGGCACTCGCGTTGCGTGCCGCCCGCACCGCCCGCCCCTACGCGATGTGAGGGGTCACCATGAATCCCGCCATAGATCGGTCCGATGTGGACTCGGTCGTCGTGCGCGTGCACACCGCTCCACCCGACCGGCAGCTCCTCGTGGCTGACGCGGTAGTGCTGCACTGGGTCCGCAGTCCCTGGCCGGACGGCCTGCTCTCGCGCAACTGCTACATCAGCGTCGACGGCACCAGCGTGCTCACCTACGAGCAGTGGAAGTCCACCGCGGACTTCTCCGGCGACCGCTATCGGCGCTACCGCAGCACCAGGTTCGCCGACGGCTCGCCGGCGGTCGTCGCGATCACGCTGCTCACCGCCACCACGACGTGGATCGACCGGGTGCTCGAGCTGGAGACCGAGGCCGGCCTGCCCGCCGGCTGCCTCGCCGGTCACGTGCACACCGGCTGCGACGGCACGACCCTGCTCAACCTCTCCGAGTGGTCCTCGCTGAGCGAGCTGGAGGACTTCCTCGACTCCGGCGTGCTCGCCGGTGTGTTCGCGCAGGCGGGCATGCCGGGCCCACCGCTTCCCGGAACCAACAACTACCGCCTGCACCGCGGGCTGGATCGGAGCGCGTGATGGAAGATCTGCTCGGTAGCAACGGCCTGTGGGCCGCCGCCGATCTGCTCACCCCGATGGCGATCCGGGTCGCCGCGACGTTGCGCATCGCCGACGACATCGGTGCCCCCGACCTCGCGGAGAAGGTCGGCGCGAACCCGGCCGCGCTCGATCGCCTGTTGCGGCACCTGGAAAGCGCCGATGTCGTGCACCGCACCGACACCGGGTACGTCCTGACGGAACTGGGCGAGGCGTTGCGGTCCGACCACCCGTCCGGTGTGCGGGACGTGCTGGACGTCGGGAGTGCGCTCGGGCGCGCGGACCTGTGCTTCGTGAGCCTGGCGCACAGCGTCCGCACCGGCGGGCCCGCGTTCCCGCTGCACTACGGGCGGTCCTTCTGGGAGGACCTCGACGAGGACGAGGTTCGTGCCGCGTCGTTCAACGCGCAGATGGCGAACTACGCGCAGCTCGCCGCGTCGGACGTCGTCAACGCCTACGACTGGGGATCGCTCACTGAGATCGTCGATGTCGGTGGTGGCAACGGAATCACGCTCGGTGCGATCCTCAAAGCGTTTCCCGATCTGCGCGGCACGGTGTTCGACCTGCCGAGCACGACGGCGGCCGCGGCGAAGACGTTGGTCGCCGCCGGTCTGGCCAACCGCGCGGACGTGGTGTCCGGCAGTTTCTTCGACGGCGTCGTCCCGTCGGGCGCCGGCGGCTACCTCCTCTCGGCGATCCTGCACGACTGGGACGACGTGGCGTGCCGCACGATCCTGCGCCGGTGTGCCGACGCGGCGGGGGAGAAGGGCAAGGTCTTCGTCATCGAGTGGATGGGCGACGACTCCTCGACGTTGCACACCGAAATGGACCTGCGGATGCTCGCCTACTACGGCAGCCGCGAACGCGATGTGCCCGCGTTGACCGCACTTGCCGCGCACGCCGGCCTGGAAGTGCTGAACGTGCACCAGTCCGGCGTGCTCACTGTGCTCGAGCTGGGAGGTGTGCGGTGAAGGTCGGCATCCTGTTCGACCTGCGCAACCCCGCGCCGTGGCAGCGGCCGTGGGCGCGCCATTACGGGCAGGCGCTGGAACTCTGCGAGGAAGCCGATCATCTGGGTGTCGGCGGGCTGTGGTTCACCGAGCACCACCTGTTCTCCGACGGCTACCTGCCCCAGCCGCTCACGTTCGCCGCCGCGGCCGCCGCCCGCACCCGCACCGCCCGCATCGGCACGTCGGTCGTCGTGCCCGCGCTGCGCAAACCCGCCCAGCTCGCCGAAGAAGCGGCCGTCGTCGACCTGATCAGCAGCGGACGGCTGGAACTGGGACTCGGCGCGGGATACCGCGAACCCGAGTACCGCCTGTTCGACACCGACCTGCGTCGGCGGTTCGCGCTCACCGAGCGGTCGATCGTCGCGATGCGGGAACTGTGGGACGTCGTGACCCCGCGGCCGGTGCAGGATCCTGTGCCGTTGTGGGGAGGCTTCTACGGTCCTCGCGGCGCGCGGATGGCAGGCAGGCTCGGCATGGGCCTCCTGCACACCGAGGGCGTCGAGGACTACCGGGCCGGCCTCGTCGAAGGCGGTCACGACCCGGCGTCCGCCCGCGTGGCCGGGCTGCTGCCGATCATCCTCGCCGACGACCCCGACGCGGCGTGGCCCCGCGTCGCACCACACCTCGCCCACCAGATGAACAGCTACCGCAGCGCCGCGATCGAGGGCACCGGAGCTCCGCAACCGCCACCGCTGACGGCCGACGAACTGCGTCGCGGCGCCGCCGACGGTCCGTGGGGCACGCTGGAGATCCTCACCCCCGAGGCCGCCGCCGCCCGGATCGCGGCACGCCTGCGCGGCCTGCCTGTGCGGCACCTGATCTTCTGGGCGAGCATCGCGGGCATGCCGGACGACCTGGTGGCCCGCAACGTCGAACTGCTGAGCGTCAAACTGCCGCCGTTGCTCCGGGAGACGCTGACATGACCCTGCCCGTGATCGACCGCGACGACGTCGACTCGGTCCTCGTGGCACGCGGTGACCACCCGCAACTGAAGTCCTGCCCGCTACCGGACGGAGTGCTCTCCGTGAACTGCTACCGCAACGCCACCGACTGCCTGTTCTACGTCCAGCTCGCCGCCGGCGCCTCGCCTTTCGGTGACACGCCGTGGACCCGTTACCGCCTGCACCGCGTAGTACGAGGCAGCGGCGTCCCGGCCCCAGCGCCGGTGCCGACGTGCTTCCCCGCCGCGTTCTTCCCCGTGACCGGCCAGGACCCGGAAGCGTGGATCGACGCGCTGCTGGCCGCCGAGGAGTCCCACGCGGGCACCGATCGCGCCTACGAGGGTGGCATTGCCGCGAACTTCCACATCAGCCTGGACGACACGACGGTGATGATCTTCTCCGAATGGGTGTCCGAAAAGGACTTCACCGCCCACCTCGACGCCGTCGTCGACCCCATCGTGCGCGCGGACACCGGCCACCACTACCGCCACGACTGGAGCAGGACGCCATGAAGGAGCTGACCGACTTCACCGACGCCGAACTGGCGCAGCAACCGATCGGCTACTGGACCGGTGCCGCCAAGACCGCGATCGCCGCGTTCATCAACGGCCGCATGGCCACCCTGGGCATGAGCCAGCCCCACTGGTGGACGCTGCACCGCGTGGGCGAGCACCCGAAGACCCTCGACGACCTGCTCGCGGTGATGCGCCGCACCCGCCCGTACGTGGACGCGGCCTCGCTCGTCCCCGCCGTCGAGGACCTGCTGGCGTCCGGCCATCTGGACCGCGCCGGCGGCACCCTCCACCTCACGCCGGCCGGCGACGCACTGCGGGATCAACTGCGGGCACAGTTGGGAGAAACCCTTGCGCGCGTGCACGAAGGCGTGAGCACCGACGACTACGTGCTGGTGGTGAAGGTTCTGCGCCGGATGATCGCCAACGCGGGCGGCGACCCCGGCTTCGCGTTCGAGTAGGCAGGCCAAGTCACCCGGTCGTGCACCGGGTGAACTGCCCCAATTCGGCACCCGGAGATCCCGGATGTGCTGAACTAGCCTGCATGGGGACGCGTGCGATCTGCTTCACCACACTCCTGGTTGCCGTCTCGGCGCTCACGGCCTGCACCTCGCCGCCGGAGCCGCCGATGGGCTCGCCGGGGCCGAAGCTGGACTCGCAGGCGATCGCTTACGACAACCTCGACTTCAACCTGGCTCGGCCAGAGGTCTTCGACAACACGTGCGAGACCCTGCCGTCCAACCTGCAGTCGTTGCTGGGCCTGGGGAAGAAGCCGCACACCGGCGCCGGTGGTGGCTGTCACTCGCAGGAGGAGTGGGGCACTCTCTCCATCGAGCTGTTCAGTCCGGGCGCGGCGCGGAAGTCGAAGGCCCAGCACTTCGTGGACGCGTGGAACGGCGATCTTTCCACCGGGCACTACTTCCAGCGGTGGATCATGCTGGACCGCTACTACGCGACCACCGTGATCACGGGTGAGGTCAACGAGTACTGCACGGTCACCGTGGACACCGGATCCGAGCGACCGTTCGAGGTCCGGGCCTCGATGAGCCTCGACGAGGGCGTCGCGTTGCGCAACCAGGACGTCGACCAGCCGATCGACCGGGCCATGCGGGACTTCTGCCCCAGGGCCAAGGAGGCGGCGGAGAAGGTGCTGCCGCTGATCGACGAGAACGGCGGCAGCCGGGCCCGCTGAGGGTCAGCCCGCGTCGCGCCGCTGGAGCCGGAACAGCGAGAAACCGAGCAGGGCCAGCCAGAGCACTGACGCGGAGATGGTCTGCGGCCAGCCGACGCCGAGTCCTGCGAGGTGCCAGGCGGGTTCGAGCGGGTAGATCAGGCCGAAGACCTCCGGCAGGCTGAGCCTGGCCACGGCCAGGATCGGCACCACGATGAAGAACACCGTCAGCGAGCCGCCCGTGTTCGGCACGAGCAGCGAGATGATCAGCGCGGTGAGCAGCACCAGCGCTGTGGCCAGCATGGTCACGCCGAGCACCCAGCCAGGTCGCATGCCGAGCAGGTAGTTGTGGTTGTTGCCGGCCGCGGCGGTCTTGATCAGGATCGGGAACACGACGTACGTGAACAGCGTGCACACCAGCCACACGCCGGCGAGAACCGTGCCCTGTGCCAGGAAGTAGCGCATTCGGGAGGGCTGCACCAGCAACGTGGGTTGCACGCTCTTGTACTGCCACTCGCCCGCGACCAGCTTGATCACGGTCGAGAAGACCAGCAGCAGTCCCAGTTGGACGACGATCAGCAGTGGCCCGATCTGCTTGCCCGCGCTGGACAGGTTCGACTGCGTGAGCGTGAACAGCATCATCAGGCCGACCAGGAAGATCGGCGAGAAGGCCAGCACGAGCTTGTCCGACCGGGTGCCGACGAGCTTGCGCAGTTCCACCGCGACCAGCCGCCAGAACGGAGACCGCCCGGCCGCGCGGGCAGCCCACTGGCCCTGGGCCGCGACAGGGCCGGGCATGCCATGGGGTGCGGGCGGTCCATGATGGACGGCCACGCCCTGGGGCGGGTAGCCGTGGGTCATGCCCTACCTCCTCCGGTGAGGCGGAAGAACAGGTCTTCCAGGCTCATCTGCTCCTCGCGCAGACCCAGCAGCGGGATGCCCGCGGCGAACGTGACGGCCGAGACCTGCTCGACCGGTGCGTGCGCGGCGATGAAGCCGTCCGGTGCGGGTTGAATGGCGACCCCGCCTCGTTGCAGGGCCTCCGCCAGGCGGTTCATGTCCTTGGCGCGCACCAGCGAGCGCGACGAGGTGGTCAGGCTGGCCAGCGGGCCGTCGGCGACGATGCGGCCGTTGCCGATCACCAGCACCCGGTCGGCGGTCTGGTCCACTTCGGACAGGACGTGGCTGGACAGCAGCACCGTGCCGCCTCTCGCCGCGTGTCCGCGCAGCAGGTTGCGCACCGCGCGGATGCCCTCCGGGTCGAGCCCGTTGATGGGTTCGTCGAGCACCAGCAGCGGCGGGTTGGTGAGCAGGGCGTGGGCGATGCCCAGACGTTGCCGCATGCCGAGGCTGTACTTGCCGATCTTGCGGGTGGCCGCGTCGGCCAGGCCCAGCATCTCCAGCACCTCGTCCGCCCGGCGGCTGGGCACGCCGGACAGGGTCGCCGCCATGCGCAGGTGGCCACGGCCGCTGCGTCCCGGGTGGACGGCGGCCGCGTCCAGCAGCACACCGGCCACATGGGACGGACTGGGCCACGCGGTGAACGGACGGCCCGCGATCATCGCCTGGCCGCGGTCCGGCCTGGTCAGTCCGGTGATCATGCGCAGGGTCGTCGACTTGCCGGCGCCGTTCGGACCGAGAAAGGCCGTGACGGTGCCGGGCTGGAGCTCGAAGCCCACCTGATCAACGACCGTGCGACCTTCATAGGCCTTGGTCAGCCCCCACGCTGTGAGCACTGACCCACCGTAGCGGCAGTCACTGTCCGTCGCGGGCTGATTCGCTGTGTCGACTGATTCGCCGTGTCGGCCGACAGCGGCGCCGCGGTCCGCTAGCCTCTGTCGCGTTCAGCACGAAGCGATCCTGGGGGACGCGTGATAGATCCCGAGCAGCTGCTCAGCCAGTACGAAGGCAAGCTCGCAGAGGCGCAGGCGAAGAGTGACGCCATCCGCGAGAACCTCGCGCACCTGCAGGTCACCGAGCGCAGTCCGGACGGGCAGATCACGGTGACCGTGAACGACGCGGGCAACCTGGTCGGCCTGCAACTCGGGCAGGCGTTGCAGCGCAAGGACGGCGCGGTCGTCGCGCAGGACATCATGCGCACCCTGCAGGCCGCGCAGAGTCGTGTCGCGAACGCGGTCCAGGAGTCGATGGCGCCGCTGATGGGCCCTGATTCCGAGGCCATGCACATGATGATGGACAAGCTGCGCAGTGCTCAGCCGCCGCCACCACCCGTGGAGCAGCGGGGAGCCTGGGGTCCGACCGAGACCCGGATGGGGGCCATTGAGGACGATGGCGCGCCGCCGCCTCCTCCCATGCGGCCGCAGCAGCCGCCTCCTCCTGTGCGACCGCAGCAGCCGCCGCCTCGGCGCCCGCCGGTCGACGATGACGACGACTTCAGCAACGGGGGCTTCCTCCGATGAACTACCGCATCGACCTCACCGAGATGGACAACCACGCCAAGAAGGTGGACGAGATCGGCGGGCGCATCGGCACCGCCATCGGAGCGGGCAACGCGGCGTCGAACTCCGAGGCGTTCGGGCTGCTCGGCATTCCACTCGCGGCACTGTGTTCCGCCGCGCAGCACATGGCGATGAACACCCTCAACGACGCCGCCGAGGCCGCGCTCGACCACCACAAGCGGGTCAAGGCGTGGCGTGAGTCCGTCAAGGACAACGAAGAGATGCAGACCGACCGCTTCAAGACGGGGGAGTGATGAGCACACCGACCATGGGGCCTGCTCCGACCCCCACCGAGAACCCGCTGGTGCGCAAGGGCGAGGACACGCCGGCCACCGAGGGCGCCGGCCTGTTCCACGACGTCACCGAGGCGGTGACCGGGTTCGCCGACGGCAACTGGGCCGAAGGACTGCTCAACCTCGCCAGCGCCGCTGGTGACATCGGCAAGATGCTGACCGACCCGCTCGCCTACCTGTTCAGCGCGGGCTTCGGGTGGTTGATGGAGCACGTCAGCTTCCTCAAGGAACCGCTCGACTGGCTGACCGGCGACCAGCAGACGCTGGACGGCATGGCGCAGACGTGGTCGTCGGTGTCGAGCTACCTGGACGAGATCTCCACCGACCTCAAGGACGCCGTCAACAAGGACGCCGGGCAGTGGGTGGGCAAGGACTCGGAGAAGTACCGCGAGTTCGGTGCCGATCGCGCGGACACCTATGGCGCGGTCGGCACGGCCGCGCGTGGCATGTCGATCCTGATCACGATTTGCAAGACGATCCTCAAAGTGGTCCGCGACATCGTGCGCGACCTGATCTCCGAGGCGATCGGCAAGCTGATCAGCATCTGCCTGCGCTGGGCCCCGGCCGTCGCGGCTCTGGGCGCGGGCATCGCGGGTGCCGTCGCCGAGGCTGTGCCCACCGCGGTGCGGTACGCGCAGAAGTGCATCGAGTGGTGCCGCAAGCTGACCAAGGCGTTCAGCAAGGCGGGCGGGCTGTTCAAGAAGCTCGACGACACCCTCGCGAGTGCCAGCGTGAACCTCGCCAAGCGCGGCGATGACTTCGTGACCGTGCTGAAGCAGGGTGCGAACGCCGACATCGCCCGTGCGATGAAGGACTTCAACGTCGGCGGCATGCTCAAGGACGCCGGTGCCGGGGCTAAGAAGGTCATCGTCGACGGCGTCACGGGCCTCCCCAAGGACATCGGTCCCGCGATGGCAGAGGAGTTCCGCAAGGAAGGCTCGAAGATCGTGGACGACCGGGGCTGGAAGGACTGGCGCGAACTGAAGAAAGAGGAAGACGAAAACAAGTGAAGGTTCTCCGGCGGGTCGTCGCTTTCCTGATCCTCCCGTTACTCGGCTACCTGATCGGCGCCACGATCTTCAACCACTTCTTCGACAAGATCGAGCCGGGCGACCTGAACAAGGCCACGCTCGTGGCGGTGGCGAAGTCCTGCGAGCGCCACGGGCCGGTGGCGTTGAGGGGCTTCGGTTACTACTACAAGTGTGAAGCCGACGTCCGGGTGAGGTCGGACGGATCGAGCCACACGTCGACGATCACGGCATGGCTTTCCCCTGAACACATCGGCAAGGAATACGCCATCCACACCTCCGGGCGACGGGGCAGGTCGCTGGATCCGGACGAGCGACCCCAGATCGCCCTGGGAGCGCTGTTCACCTTGGTCTACGGGATAGTCTTCCTCTTGGTGTACGCCAACATCCTGCGATTCCTGTTGCCCGACCGCGGGCCTCGCAAGCGCCGTATGCCGACGAGGTACGAGCCACCCACGACGTGAGTTGAGCTGGAGGCACTGTGCGGTCGGTGAGGCGGGCACTGGCAACATCTATTGCCGCAACGGTTCTGGTGGTCTGCGCTGGCGTGTCGAACGCCGAACCCGCGCAGGCCATCGCGTGGGCGCCCTGCCCGGACAACCCGGAGGGCGAGTGCGGGACGTTGAGCGTGCCGCTGGACTGGGGCAAGCCGTCCGGGCGGCGCATCGACCTCGCGGTGGCGCGGCACAAGGCAAGCGATCCGGCTCGGCGGCTGGGCGTGCTCGTGGTCGATCCCGGCGGTCCTGGTGGATCGGCGGCGGAGTTCGCGCTGTCCGGGTTGTTCAGTCCGGAGGTCCGGGCCCGGTTCGACATCGTCGGCATCGACTCGCGGGGCACCGGGAACAGCCTGGCGATCCGGTGTGCCGATCTCATGACCGATCCGCCGTCGAGCTATCCCGCCGACGAGGCCGGCTTCAGCGCGTTGTTGCGCTACAACCGGGGTGTGCTCGAGAAGTGCCGTGAGCGCAGCGGGCCGATCTTCGACCACGCGGACAGCGCCGCTGTCGCGCAGGACATGGACGCGGCGCGGCGGGCGCTGGGCGAGCGGAAGATCAGCTACTTCGGTCTGTCGTACGGCACGGTGATCGGCCAGGCGTACGCCGAGAAGTTCGGTGATCGGCTGCGCGCGATGGTTCTCGACAGCGTGGTCGACCACAGCGTGGATGCCCGGCGGTTCATGGGGGATCGGGCGGCGGCCGCGGACGGTGCGTTCGTCGAGTTCGCTCGCTGGTGTGATCGCACGGTCTCGTGTGTTCTGCACGGACAGGACGTTCGCGCGGCTTGGGAAGCGGCGCTCGTCCGCGCTGACGGTGAACCCTTCGGCAGGCAGCGCCTGATCGACTCGATGTACTCCGCGCTGCGCGGTCCGGACTGGGCGTGGGCTGCGGACCTGATCGCCGGCCGCCCGAGAGCCAGGACGCTGGCCTTCGAACCGAACTACGAGTCGGTGCGGCTGGCCATGGTCTGCCAGGACTTCTCCTTGCGCATCAAGAACTTCCAGGAGTACTCGCGGTTGCGGGCCGAGGAGCTCCGCCGGTCACCGATCATGCGCGGCAGCCTCATCGGTCACGACGAGGCCACCGCGTGCGCCGGCGTTCCCGGGCAGCCCTCCAACCCGCCCCACCGCCTGGACATCCGGGACGCGCCGACAATCCTGGTCCTCAGCGCGCGACACGACCCGACGACGCCGTACGCCTGGGCGGTCAACATCAAACGGCAGGCGCCGCGCAACACCGCGTTGCTGACGTACGAGGGATGGGGCCACATCGCCTATCCCCGCAGCGCCTGCACACGCGGTGGTGTCGACACCTATCTGCTCGATCTGAAGGTTCCTGCGCTCAGTTGTCCTGCTGTCGTGCCTGAGTGATGAACGAGCGGTACCAGTGGTAGCTGGCGCGCGGTGTGCGTTGCTGGGTCTGGTAGTCGACGTGGATCAGGCCGAACCGGTGTTTGTAGCCGTGCGCCCATTCGAAGTTGTCGAGCAATGACCAGCAGAAGTAGCCCTTGAGGTCCACTCCGGCGGCTGCTTCGGCCGCGGCGATGTGGTCGCGGAGATAGGCGATGCGGTCGGTGTCCTCGAACCCCTCGGTATCGGGGTAGACGCAGCCGTTCTCCGTGACGTAGACGGGCGGCAGGCCGGGGTGGCGGGCCTTGAGGTCCGTCAGCGCGGTGGTGAGCCCGACGGGTTCCACCGGCCAGCCCATGCCGGTCCGCGGCACGTCCGGGAGCTGGGTCGTGTCGACGCCGATGTCGTGCGCGGTGCGCTTGGCCGGGTTCGGTTCGCGGTGCGGCGCGTCGGCCACGTGCAGCCGGTAGTAGTAGTTGAGGCCGACGTAGTCCAGCGGTTCGCCGATGATCGACAGGTCCTCGTCGTGCCGGAACGAGAAGTCGCTGATCTCGCTGAACATCGAGGTCAGCTCGTCCGGATACGCCGAGCCGAACAGCGGGTCGGTGAACTGCCTGCGCAACAGGCAGTCCTGACGGCTGGCGGCGGCGACGTCGGCGGGGGAGTTCGTCACCGGCACGGTGGGGGACTGGTTGAGCACGATGCCGAACTCCTGGCCCGGCAGGTTGTTGGCGCGCATGGCCTGCACGGCCAGGCCGTGGCCCAGCAGCAGGTGGTGCGCCGCCGCCAGCGCGCCGTGGCCTTCGCGTGCGCCAGGCGCGTGGCGGCCTTCGCCGTAGCCCACGATCGCCGAACAGTACGGCTCGTTCAACGTGGTCCACTTGGTGACGACGTCACCGAGTGCCTCGTGCACCGTCGCGGCGTAGTCGGCGAACCGGTAGGAGGTGTCGCGG
This sequence comes from Lentzea sp. NPDC054927, assembly GCF_053610285.1. NCBI lineage: Bacteria > Bacillati > Actinomycetota > Actinomycetes > Pseudonocardiales > Pseudonocardiaceae > Lentzea > Lentzea sp. NPDC054927. The sequence continues at coordinate 32,126 of NZ_JBSGXZ010000038.1, read as the reverse complement.
TTGCGCCACCCGCCGTTGTCCTCCAACGCCTGTGGCAGATCCCAGTGGTACAACGTCAGGAAAGGCTCTATCTCGTTGTCCAGCAACGACTCGACGAGCCGCCGGTAGAAGTCGAGGCCGCGCTGCTCGATCCGGCCGTAGCCGTCCGGCAGGATCCTCGACCACGAGACGGAGAACCGGTACGCGTCCACGCCCAGGTCGATGAGCAGGCGCATGTCGTCGGCCCAGCGGTGGTAGTGGTCCGCCGCGACGTCACCGGTGTCGCCGGACGCGACCGCGCCGGGAACGGCCGCGAACGTGTCCCAGATGGACGGACCGCGACCGTCGAGGCTCGCCGCCCCTTCGATCTGGTAGGCCGAGGTCGCCACACCCCAGCGGAAGCCGGCCGGAAAACTCACAACGATCTCCTCAGCGAGAGGTCAGCCCTTGACGGCGCCCGACATGATGCCGCCGACGATCTGGCGGCCGAACAACAGGAACACGGCCAGCACCGGGACGGTGCCGATGGTCGCGGCGGTCAGCACCAGCGTGTAGTCGGTGGTGTAGCCACTGGCCAAAGTGGACAGAGCTGTCTGCACGGTTGGGTTCTCCGGCACCAGCACCACGAGCGGCCAGAAGAAGTCGTTCCACGCTTGCATGAACGTGAACAGCCCGAGCACCGCGGCGGCCGGCCGGGCCGCGGGCAGTGCGACGTGCCAGAACAACCGCAGCGAGTGGCATCCGTCCATCCGGCCCGCCTCGAGCAGCTCGTCCGGGATCGCCCGCTCGAAGTACTGCCGCATGAAGAACACGCCGAACGCGGTCACCAGCCCCGGCACGATCACCGCGTGGATCTGCCCGGCCCAGCCGAAGTCGCTCATCATCATGTACAGCGGGATGATGCCGAGCTCGGTCGGGATCGCCTGTGTGCCGATGATGAGCAGCAGCAACACGTTGCGGCCGCGGAACTTCATCTTGGCGAACGCGAACCCGGCGAGGGTGGAGAAGAGTACCACCGACACGGTGACGGTGCCGGACACGATGATCGAGTTCATCAGCGCCAGCGCGAAGTCGGTGGTGTCGAAGACGCGTGCGATGTTCGCGAAGAGGTGGCCTCCCGGCACCAGCACCGGTGGCACGCTGTCGATCGCGTCCGGTGTCTGCGAGGACACCACGAACGACCAGTACACCGGGAACGCCGATCCGGCCAGCACGGCGATCAACGCCGCGTACGTCCATGGTCCGGCCACCCGCCTGGCCAGCCTGCGCGCTCTCACCGCGGGGCCGGTGGGGTGCACCGGCGCGGGACGGTCCAGCACAGCGGTCATGGTTGCCTCACTCCGTCTGGATCCGTTTGGTCACCAGGTAACCGAGACCGGCGACGATGATCGTGGCGATCGCCAGCACGACCGCGATCGCCGAGCTGTAGCCGAAGTCGTAGTTGGAGAAGCCCTGCTCGTACAGGTACAGCGCGGCGGTCTGGAACTGCCGGTCCGAACCGCCGGTCGCGGCCGCCGCACCGGGGTTGAACAGCAGCGGTTCGGCGAGCAGGCGCATGTTGCCGGTGGTCGCGATGATCGTGGAGAAGATGATCTGCGGCCGCAGCAGCGGAACCGTGATCCGCCAGAACTGCTGCCAGCCCTTCGCGCCGTCCAAAGTGGCCGCTTCGTACAGGTTGCCGGGGATCGCCTGCATGGACGCCAGGAAGATCAGCGCGTGGTAGCCGGTCCAGCGCCACACCACCATCACGGCGATCGCGATGTGCGAGCTGGCCGTGCCGGCCTGCCAGTCGATGTGTCCCACACCGAACAGGTCCAGCACCCAGTTGATCAGGCCGAAGTCCCGGCCGAACAGCTGGGCGAAGATGATCGTGACCGCCGCTACCGAGCTGATGTTCGGCAGGATCACGCCCATCCGGAACAGCGTGCGCGTCCGGACCTTGCGGTTGAGCAGCTGTGCGATGAAGAGCGCGAACAGGATCTGCGGGACCGTCGTCAGCAGCCACAGGCTCAGCGTGTTGCCCATGGCGTTCCAGAAGTACGGATCCGCGAACAGCAGGTGTTGGTAGTTGCGGAACCAGACGAGGTACGCGCCGCCGGAGTCGAGCAGGTTGCGGTGCTGCATCGAGACCCAGACGGTGTACAGCAAGGGGAACAGCCCGAAGACGCCGAAGATCAGGAAGTACGGCGCGACGTACCCGTACGGCGCGAACTTGGTGTCCCACCGGTGCCTTCGGGCTGTCTTGTCGACCAGGGTCATGTGTCAGTCCGTCACTTCTGGACGTCGCCGACGAACTGGCGCCACGAGTCCTCGCCGTTCTGCTTGCCCTGCTCGACGCGCTGCATGGCGTTGCCGATCGCGGTCTGGATGTCGCCGGCCTTCGGCCCCTGGTACTGCGGGTTGAGCTTCTTCGCCGCGTCGGTGAACAGCTTGCCGATCGGGGCGTCGTTGAAGTACGGGTTCTTGTAGTCGATGATCGACGGGTCGTCGTACAGCTTCGGGATCGACGGCAGCAGCCCGGAGCTCTTGAACACCTTGGCCTGCTGCTCGGGCGCGGTCAGCCACGCCGCCAGCTCCACGGCCTTGTCGACGTTCTTGCCCGCCTTGGGAACCGTGAGGTACGAGCCACCCCAGTTGCCGCCACCACCGGGCACGGAGGTGACGTCCCACTTGCCGGCGGCCTCCGGTCCGGCCTGGTCCTTGATCTTGGCCATCTGCCAGGCCGGGCACGTCACGGTCGCGAACTGGCCCTGCTTGAACCCGGTGTTCCAGACCGGCGTGGAGTACAGCAGCTTCGACGACAGGCCTGCCTGCACGCCGTCGACCACGAGGTCCCAGCCCGCCTTGATCTCCTTGTTCTCACCCACGACGATCTTGTCGGTCTTGTCGTAGTAACCGACCGAGGCCTGTCCGACGATCGCGTTGAGCACGGTCGGGCCGCCGTCGAACCACTTCACGCCCTCCGGCGCCTTGGCCTGGAACGTCTTGCCCGCGGCCATGAAGTCCTGCCAGGTCGGCCACAGCGCCGCGACCTGGTCGCGGTCGGCGGGCAGCCCGGCGTTCTGCAGCAGGTCGCGGCGGTAGCAGATGGCCAGGCCGCCGATGTCGGTGCCGTAGCCGATCTGCTGGCCGTCCTTGCTGAGCGAGGCCTCCCACTTCCACGCCAGCCAGCGGTCCTCGAGCTCCTTGCCGCCCTTGGTGTTGAGGTCGACGAACTTGTCCGGCGTGGCCTTGAACTGGTTGACGTACCCGGTGTCGACCGCCTCGATGTCCGCGGCTCCGCTGTTGGTGGCGAGGTGCGCGGCGAGGTTCTTGTGGTGGTCGGGGTAGGAGGCGGTGCGGTCGGTGATCTCGATGTCCGGGTGCGTGCTCGCGTACTCCTTGAGCAGCTCGGCGTACCCGAAGTTGCCGAACAACCCGATGGTCAGCTTGGTCTTGCCGCCGGACGCGGCGTTGCCGCTGCAACCGCTGAGCACCACGGCGGTCGCCAGCACGGCGCAGCCGATGGCGAGTGCTTTGGGGCGCATTTCCAGGCCTCCGTCGATTTTTGGGCGCGTTGAAGCACAAAAGGTGGTTCTTCGAACGGTGAACCGGCGTCGCTGTGCATCGCCGGACGAAGATGTGTGGGGCCTATGACAACGGGGTTACCGGGCGTCCGTCAAGTAACGAGATGATAAACAGGTGAAGCACTTCACCTGATTTGACTAGGTAAGGTGCGGATCGTAGGTTGATGTAACCGCTTACGGTGAACGGAGGCCAGATGGCGACCGGGCGTGAGATCGCCCAGCTCTGCGGCGTGTCCGTGGCGACCGTGTCACGTGTCTTCAACCAGCCGGAAACGGTCAACGAGGAAACACGGGAACGCGTTCTGCGAATCGCGAAAGAGCTGGACTACCGGCCCAACGAGGCCGCGCGCGCGTTGTCCATGAAGCAGTCCACGATGATCGGACTGGTCTGGGACACCGACCACCGCCGGTCCGACTGGCGGCACCCGTACCTGCAGGACCTGTTGATCGGGTTGAAGTCGGCGCTCAGCGCGCACGGCTACCACCTGCTGATGCTGGCGACGGGTGGCGACGCCCGCGAGGTCGGTGCGTCGCTCGCGGATCCGGTCGGGTACGTGAACATGACTCGCCGCCACCACCTGGGCGGGGTGGTCCTGATCGACAGCGGGTCTGATGCCGCGGCGTTCGAAGCCTTTGCGCAGTCAGGGGTTCCGTGCGTCGCGGTGGACGTCGCGGTCGACGGGCCCAAGGCCACCTACGTGACCTCGGACAACGTGGGTGGCGCGTTGTCCGCTGTCCGTCACCTGGTCGGGCTCGGTCACTCGCGGATCGCCACGATCACCGGGCCGCTGGGCAACCAGCCGTCGGATGCTCGCGTTTCGGGATATCGCAAGGGGATGCTGGACGCCGGGCTGCCGTTGCGTGATGACTACGTGGTCGCAGGGGACTTCTACCGGGCGAGCGGAAACGCTGCCATGCAACGACTTCTGGCGTTGGACGAGCCGCCGACCGCGGTGTTCGCGGCCAGTGACGAGATGGCGGTCGGCGCGTTGCTCGCCGCACGTGCCGCGGGGCTGAGCGTGCCCGGGGATCTGGCGCTGGTCGGGTTCGACGACATCGAGATCGCCTCGGTGGTTGATCCGGCGTTGACCACGGTGGCGCAGGACAAGCCAGGGTTCGGGGTGGCGGCGGCGAAGGCGATCATGGCGATGATCACCGGCGCGGGTCGCGCGGAGCCCGTGGTGCTGCCGACCCGGTTGGTGGTCAGGGGTTCCTGCGGATCTTGATTGGGCTGAAACGTCCGAGCGCTTCCGGACGACTCTCCTCACGTGGCATCTGACGACGCATGGCCTGAGTGTCCGGTCGACGGCTGTGCGGGCGCGGCATTGGCCTTGGGAGAAGGGTGCTTGCTGCACGTCGATCCCGCTGATCGCACGGATTACCTGCGATGGGCTCGTTTCGTGGACGGCCGTGGCGTGCGCTTCACCGGAGAGTTGATCCACGAGGTGTACCGGCACCTCCCGCGGAAGGGGCGGCCGGCGCGCAGGGTGGACTTCACCAAGGCTGTCTTCCCGGACAAGGCGGGCTTCGGCGGTGCCCGGTTCGGAGATGGAAGCAGTTTCGCTGGAGCGGCCTTCGGCAGACACGCCTTCTTCCGGGGTGCTGTCTTCGGTGACGACATCACGTTCGTCGGAGCCACGTTCGGTATGAGTCCCAACTTCCGAGGGGCGTTCTTCAGCGGGCGATCACATTTCAAAGGCGCGAAGTTCGGTGACCACGCCTACTTCCGCAACGCCAGGTTCGGAGGACGAGCGACGTTCGACGAGGCGACGTTCGGCAGATCGGCGTCCTTCGTCGGGCTCGTCAGGTTCGAGGGTGCCGCCTTCTTCGACTCTGCGGTCTTCGGGGACGACCTCAGTTTCGGGAAGGTCCTGTTCATCGGTCCAGGGATGTTCACGAACGCCACCTTCGGCGCCCGCGCCCGGTTCAACGCCTTCAGCCACGAGATCCTGACCTACGCCAACGCTCGGTTCGGCAGCCACGCCGAGATCGACTTCGCGGGCGAAGACCTGGACCTTCTTGCGACGGACTTCACCGCGGGCGGCAGGATTCGTGCCTGGGGGACCGACATCAACCTTTCCAGGGCGAAGTTCGGTGCGCCTTTCTTGTTGACCCGGCGGCATCCGGTGGAAGGCACGAAGAAGAGTTCTTCTGGTGTGGTCCTCGTCAAGTACCCCGACCCGGCGGGCTTCGAGACGCCCTTGCCCACGCCTCGTGTCGTTTCGCTGAACGAGGCGGATGTGTGCAACCTGGTCGTCGACCAGGTGGACTTGGGTCGATGCCAGTTCACCCAGGTTCACAACCTCGACCAGATCAAAGTGGGGAGCAGCGACCAGTTTTTGCTCCCAGACAAGAAGTTCGGCCGGACTCGCCGACGAGTCGTCGCCGAGGAGGATCTCTGGCGCTCGTCGTCTGGCGACCGTCGTGCCGAGGCCCGCCAGGTGGAGCAGACCTACCGCGCACTCCGCAAAGCCTTCGAAGACCTCAAGAACGAACCGGGCAGCGCCGACTTCTACTACGGCGAGATGGAGATGCGCAGGCGCGGCACCGAATCCCGCGGCGAGAGGTTCCTGCTGTACTGCTACTGGCTGCTCGCCGGCTACGGCTTGCGCGCATGGCGGGCGTTCGTCGCACTCGCCGTGACGATCGCCGTCGCCACCGTGGTCTTCGCGACGGCCGGGTTCGCCGGGACCGCGACCACGACCTACGTGCCGGACGCTGGCGGTACCTACGTGCAGACCGCCATACCCGGTCCCAAGCCCGGCTGGCTCGACGCAATCTCCTATTCGCTGCACAGCATCACGTCGCTGATCAGGCCGACCGGCACCATTCCGCTCACCGGCATCGGCAACTACACCGAGTTGGTGCTGCGAATCCTGGGGCCGGTTCTACTCGGCTTGGCTGCGCTGTCGGTGCGTGGCAGGGTCAAACGGTGAGTCGGGCCCGCCGCGCGGGCGGGCCCGACGCTCAGCCTCGTGCGTTGACGTGCAGCGCGAGCGCGGTTCCCGCTCCCAGGGTCGCGGTGAACCTGCCGGACGAGTCCACGGTGACGCGGACGCAGCCGTTTTCCTGGACGTTGCAGTAGGTTCCGGCGGGCAGGGCGGTCTGGTACTGGCGGGTGATCTCGGAGGTCTCCCGGTTGATCGCGACGAATCCCTTGTTGCCGCGGCCGAACGCGATGGCGTCGCCGCCGTTGTCCTGCCAGTTGTTCACGTCGGTGCCGGCGACGGTGTTGCGGAAGGCGACCATGTTCGCGATCTGCGTCCACAGGTGCTGGCACTTCCAGCCGCTGAAGCAGACGGAGTTGCCGGGCGGGCCCGCGTCCTTGTCGCTGAACTCGTAGCCCGAGTACACCTGGGGAGCGCCGTAGTTCCACGCCAGCATGAACACGTTGGCGAGCGTGTAGGTGGAGTTGTCCTTGTAGGACAGTGTGGAGCCGTTGCGTTCGGTGTCCCAGTTGTCGACGAACGGCCTGGCCTGGCCGCTGGGCAGGAAGCCCCACGACTGGCCGAACGTGCGCAGGTAGGCCAGATTCTCGTTGTTGAAGATCCGCTTGAGGTCGTAGGCGTAGCGGAACTCGTCCACGTCACCGGAACCGGTGTACTCGCCGGGCTGCACCGCCTCGCCCGCGCCGTAGATGACCTCGTGCACCCAGAACACGTTCGGGTTGGTCAGTTTCGACTTGATGGCGGACATGTCGGCGGACGCGATGTGCTTGGCCGCGTCGATGCGGAACCCGTCCACGCCCATGGCGAGGAGGCGGTTGAGGTAGCCGGCGATCGCGCCGCGGACGTAGTCGCTGCCGGTGTCCAGATCGGACAGGTTGACGAGCTCGCAGTTCTGGACGTTGTAGCGGTCCTGGTAGTTGTTGATGGCAGAGCGGCAGGAGTGGAAGTCCCAGTCGCTGAAGAGGCCGGGGTAGTTGTACTTCGAGTAGCCGGATCCGCCCGTGCCGGTGCCGGAGCCCGCGCTCATGTGGTTGATCACCGCGTCCGCGATCACCTTGACGCCCGCGTTGTGGCAGGCGGTGACCATGTTCCGGAACGCGGTCTCGTCGCCGAGGCGGCCGGCGATCCGGTAGCTGACGGGCTGGTAGGAGGTCCACCACTGGGGACCCTGGACGTGCTCGGTGGCGGGGGAGACCTCCACGTACCCGTAGCCCTTGGGGCCCAGGACGTTCGTACACTCCGACGCCACGCGGGCGAACGGCCATTGGAACAGGGTGACGGTGACGTCCTTGCTGCCGGGCGGGGTCGCAAAACCTTGCACGGGTGTGCACAGGGCGACGGCCAGCACGGCTGTGAGCAGGACGCGAAGAGCCGAGGAAACCACGTTGTCTCCTTGCTGCAGGGGTTCTTCTTCAGGTCGTACCAGGTGGTGGGCGGACCGGGAAGCGTTGCAAGAAGTTTCGCGCGCAATTGGGCCGTGGGGCCGTACGGACTAGTCCTGTGTGGTCGTGGTGGCGGCTGCGATGAGTGCGATCAGCTGTCGCCGCTCAATCCTATGGTGCTGTTCGACGTCATGTGGCGCGACAAGATGGAGGCTGCACACGTGGTGCGGCTCACTTCCGGTTCCTAGCCTCGACGCTGTCCTGCCTGCAACGACGGAGGCGAACATGCGATTGAGGAACGTGTTCCTGGCACTCGCGGCGGCCACCGGCCTGGCCGCGACCTCACTGGCGATGTCGACGGCGGCGGTCCCGCCACCGCAGTCCGGCACCCTCACGAAGTACAACATCACCGGCACGTACGTCAGCGGGTTGTCGTCCGGTGGGTTCATGGCCAACCAGCTCCACGTGGCGTACTCCAGCGTGTTCCAGGGCGCGGGCATCTTCTCCGCCGGTGCCTACGACTGCGCCCAGAACAACCTGAACACCGCCCTCTACGCGTGCATGGACACCCTCCAAGCGCGCAAGACGCCGGCCGAGCTGGAGCAGCTGACCAGGAGCCGGGCGGCGGCGGGCACCGTCGACCCGGTGCAGAACCTGTCCGGCGACCCGGTGTGGCTCTTCCACGGCACCGCCGACCAGACCGTCGCCCAGGTGGTGAACGACGACCTCGCCACCTACTACCGAGACTTCGGCGCGCGGGTCGCCTACAACAACGCGAGCGCCGCCGGGCACGCCTGGGTCAGTCCGATCGGGCCGAACAGCTGCGGGTCCACGTCGTCGCCGTACGTCAACAGGTGCGGCACGACCGATCCGGTGAAGGAGCTGCTGGGGCACCTGTTCGGGCAGGTCAACGCGGCGGCGTCGACGTTGTCCGGCAAGCTCGTCCAGTTCGACCAGGGCCGGTACGTGCCCGGCGGCAACCCGGCGTCGGTCAGCATGGGCCGGGAGGGCTTCGCCTACGTGCCACGGGCGTGCGAGACCGGGCCCTGCAAGCTGATGGTCACGCTGCACGGCTGCTACCAGTACTACGGCCTGGTCGGCAACGCGTTGATGGACAAGGGTTACCTCAACGAGTACGCCGACACGAACAACATGATCGTGCTCTACCCGCAGGCCACCACGATGACCGGCAACCCGCGTGGCTGCTGGGACTGGTGGGGCTACCAGTCGGCGCAGTACCCGCTCAAGACCGGCCCGCAGATGACGGCCGTGGTGAACATGGTCAAGGCGCTGAGCACCGACGGACCACCGCCGACCACCACGACCACGACGACCACGACGCCGCCGGTCGCGGAGTGCGTCACCGCCAGCAACTACGCGCACACAACCGCTGGTCGCGCCTACGTCACGTTGGGACAGACGTACGCGCTCGGCTCCGGCCAGGCGCTCGGCCTGTGGAACACGTTCACCACCAGCAGCATCCGGCAGACCTCACCGAACTACTGGGTGAAGTGCTGAACGACGGTTCGCCCGATTGGCGGGGTACTTCCACGTGCTCGGACGTCGTTTAGGACAATCTCTCCTGACGCCCCGTTCTGCCCAGGAGGATTGTTGATCCACAAGTTCTCGGTTCGCTCCGCGGGGATCGCGGAGCCCGACATCCGTGAGCTCGGCCGATCGTGGGAGCTCGACGACCTCGAGGTGTGGCGCGACTACTACGTCGAGTTCGAGGGCGCGCCGGAGCCGTCCGCGCTGAGCGACGTGGCCGCGGTGCTCGGCGACCAGCTCGACGTCCAGGTCACCCTGGACGAGCCGCTGGAGCCGGGCGCCGTGCAGGTCGCCTACAAGCGCGGCGTGGTCGACAACGAGAGCGACTCGATCATCACCGTGTGCGCACTGCTCGGCGTCAAGGCGCGCGCGGGCAAGGTCGCCACCACCTACCGGTCCGCCTCGCCCCGGCTGCGCGACCTGATCGCCTCGACGCGGTTCAACGCGACGATCGAGGAGCTGCACGACGAGGAACCGCGCTACGACACCCTCGTTCCGCAGGGGCATTACGAGTCGGCCGTCCAGCACGACCTGCGCGGACTCGACGACGCCGCGCTGACCGAGCTGGGCCTGGCCGGCGGCCGCAACCTCTCGCTCGCCCAGATGCGCCACGTGCAGCACATCCAGGAGACGCTCGGCGACGAGTTCGTCACCGACGTCCTGCTGGAGGCCCTGGACGCGCGCTGGAGCGACCACTGCGCGCACACCACGTGGAAGTCGCTGGGCAGCCTGCTCGGCAGGCTCGTCCAGGCCGCCAAGGACGTCGACAACCCGAACGTGCTGAGCATGTTCCACGACAACGCGGGCGTCTGGGACTTCTACGACGGCCACGCGATCGCGATCAAGGCCGAGACGCACAACGGCCCGTCGGCGATCTCCGGCTACTTCGGCCAGCTCACCAAGCTCGGCGGCGTGCTGCGCGACATCCTCGGCACGGGCCTGAGCGCCGACCCGATCGGCAGCTTCGAGTACACCGCGATCGGCGAGCCGGAGGCGCCCGCGCCGATCAAGGGCAGGCCGGACGCGCGCAGGCTCGCCGGGGAGACGATCCGGGCGATCAAGGAGTACGGCAACACGTTCGGCGTGCCGATGATGTCGTCGCGCATGACGTTCCACCCCGCGTACCGGGCCAAGCCGTTCGCGCTCGGCGGCAGCATCGGCCTGCTGCCGGTGTCGGCGGCGCAGCGCGGCACCCCGCGGCCCGGCGACTTCGTCGTGCTGATCGGTGGCCTGACCGGCAACGAGGGCATCCACGGCGCGTCCGCCAGCTCGGCCGGCGCCACGATGGACACGGCCGCGGTGCAGATCGGCGCGCCGCTGGAGCAGGTCAAGTTCCGCAAGGCGCTGATCGAGCTGCGCGAAGAGGGCTGCATGAGCGCCCTGACCGACGTCGGTGGCGCGGGCCTGAACAGCGCTGTCGGTGAGATCGGCGAGGCGTGCGGCGTGTGGATCAACACGGCGCTGGTCCCGCTGAAGACCGCGGCGCTGCCGATGTGGCGGATCCTGCTGTCCGAGTCGCAGGAACGCATGCTGCTCGCCGTGCCGCCGGAGCACCAGGAGCGGGCGAAGAAGATCCTCGACCGGCACATGGTGCGCTCGACGGTCATCGGCCGGTTCGCGGACACGGGTCGCTACCACGTGTTCCACGCCCCTGACCTGACCGAGGACGCCCTGATCGCCGGCGCGCCCGACGCGGTGCCCGCGCACCAGGGCGAGACCGGCTTCGACGTGTCGTACGACCTGCTGGACATCGAGGTCGAACGGCAGGAGGTCGGCCCGCCGCCCCGTCCGTCCGGCGCGCCCTCGTGGCCCGCGCTGGAGGCAGCGGAGCTCGCCGGGCTGCTGGAGCAGGTCGTCTCCGACGCGGAGGTGGCGTCCCAGCACCACGCGGACTCCCAGTACGACTCCACGGTCCAGGGAAACACCTGGTACGGCCCGCACTACGGCACCGAACAGGCCGTCCGCACGGGGTACTGGGCGGGCACGCCGGTCGCGGGTTCGCCGGCCGCCGCCGTGCTGAACACCGCGTTCAACCCGTGGATGTTCGAGGCCGACCCGGTCGCCGCGACCCGCCAGATGTTCTGCTCCGCGATCGCGGGCCAGGTGCTCGCGGGTGTCGCGGTTCAGGACATCTGCATGTGCGACAACTTCTACACCCCGCACCTGTCCGAGAACTGGCGTGAGTGGCTGGTCGGCATGGTCGACGAGCTGGCCGTGCTGGTGCGCCACTTCGGCGTGCCGCTGATCTCGGGCAAGGACTCCTCGGCCGGCTCGGTGCAGACCGACGAGGGCCTGGTCAGCGTGCCGCCCGCGGTGTTCCTCAGCGCGTTGGGCAAGGTGCCGCACCACGACGACTTGCTGCCGGAGCAGTGGACCACGCCGGGCAACCTGCTCGTGCGCGTCGGCCTGGAGACCTCGTCTCCGGTCGGCACGGTGGCCGCTCGCAAGCTCGGCCTGCCGTCCGGCGGGCTGGACGACCTGGCACTGTCCGATGTGGACAGCTACCTGGCCGCGCTCGCCGCGAGCAGGAACCTGCTGCGCAGCGGTGCCCGCATCGGCGCCGGTGGCGTCGCGGCCACGCTCGCCCAGGGCGTGCTGGCCAGCGGTACCGGTGTGCTGCTGGAGTCCGCGACCACCGAGTCGCTCTTCGCCGAGCACCGCGTCGGCGCGGTCGTCGAGGTGTCCCCGGACGACGTGGACCGCCTGCCCGCCGAGCTCAACGCGGTCGTGCTCGGCACGCTCGCGGCGGGCTCCGGCATCACGCTCGACGGCACCGACCTGTTCACCCCGGCCGCGCGCGACGGCTGGTTCCACTCGTTCACGGCGAGGATCGCATGAAGCCGACCGTCAACGTCCTGTACCTGCCCGGCACGAACTGCCAGGAGGAGACCGTCCGAGCGTTCGCGGAGGTGGGTGCGACCCCGCGGATGAGGTTCGCGGCCGACCTGCTGGCGGGCGACGAGCGGCTCGACGACGCCGACATCCTGTGCATCCCCGGCGGGTTCTCGTTCGGCGACCACCTCGGCGCCGGTGCGGTGGCGGGTGCGTTGCTGCGCAGCCACCTCGCGGACCAGTTCGAGGCGTGCCGCACGCGTCCGCTGATCGGCATCTGCAACGGCTTCCAGATCGCCGTGCGCGGAGGCTGTTTCGGCAAGGTGGGTCTGAAGGTCAACAGCGCCGGCACGTTCCGCAACGAGGAGAACCAGCGGCACGTCGTCGACAGCGACAACGACAGCCCGTGGCTCACCGGCCTCGGCGGTCAGACCCTCTCCTTCCCTTGTGCGCACGGCGAAGGCCGGTTCGACTCCGGTAGCGAGACCTCCGGATACCGCGTCGCACTGCGGTACGAGAAGGACTCCAACCCGGACGGGTCGTTCGAGGACGTCGCGGGCATCACGAGCCTGGACGGGCTGGCGTTCGGGCTCATGGACCACCCGGAACGCGCGGTGGACCGCGAGGTGCGGCTGGCGTTCTTCGAGAACGGCGTGCGCGCGGTTCGTTAGCGAGTGGTGCGGCTTGGTGCTGGCCCTACCGCGAGCGCGGGGGCCAGCGCCATGGCCGTGATCCAGCCGGCACGGCACGGTAGTGATCATGAAGTCACTCCTCGTAGCGGCCTTGGTCGCCGCCTCGCCTTTGCCGTCGCTGCAACCGGAACTGCTGCGCGCGGCCATCGCCGATCTGGACAGCCCGGTCGTGACCTCCGCGCAGCTGCGGGTGTCGGGTCAGGCAGGCCGCTGGTACGGCGCCGAGGGCTTCGCGGACGGGCGGCGTGCGGTCCGGCCGGACGACCGGTTCCGGATCGGCAGTGTCACCAAGGTGTTCGTGGCGACGGTGGCCCTGCAGCTCGTGGCGGAGCGCAAGCTCGGCCTGGACACGAAGATCAGGCACTACTTCCCCGATCTGCCGGCGACGCTGAACGAGGTCACAGTCGGGCAGTTGCTCAACCACACCAGCGGAATCCCGTTCGAGGTCGGCTACCCCGACCTGGGCACGCCGGACAAGGTCGTCGCGCACCGCTACGACCGGTGGACGCCCGAGCAGCTCAGGGCGTTGATCCCGGCGACAGAGCCGAAGTTCACGCCCGGTACCAGGCAGGAGTACCGGGGAATCAACTACCTGCTCGCCACGATGATCATCGAGAAGGTCACCGGCCGGGATCTCGCCGTCGAGGTGCGGGAGCGCATCACCCGTCCGCTCGGCCTGACCAGGACCTACGTACCGGGCCGCGACGAGACCCGGATCCGCGGCGCGCACGTGCACGGCTACCTGAACGTGCCCGGCCAGGGCGTGGTGGACGTCAGCGACTTCAACACGTCGAGGGCTCACGGCGAGGGCGACATGATCTCCACGACCGGTGACCTCACGCGGTTCGCCGCGGGGTTGTTCGGCGGGCTCCTGGTGCGGGAAGACCTGCTGGAGAAGATGTTCACCGTGCCGAACGTGTCCATGATGGACGGTAAGCCCGCCTCGTACGCCATTGGCCTGCAGACGTTCACCGTCAACGGCATCACGGTGTGGGGCAAGACGGGGGAGTGGTACGGCTACAACGCCGGTGTGTTCTCGACGCGGGACCGGCAGCAGCGCATCGCGTACTCGTTCACGCCGACGGTTCGTGACAGCACACAGCAGCAGATGACGCTGCGGATCGTGAACGCCGTCACCAGCCGTGCGACGCTCACGCCCTGACGGGGTCGTTCGGGCTGTAACGCTCCGCGTGGCGCGGTGGATGAACCTGCCATGGGTTTGGTCACTGTCGAGGGCAACGGCGTCAGGTTCAGCGAGGCGGTGGCGCGGGTCACCGACTCGCTGGGGCCGCTCGGTCCCGCGGCCAGATGTGTTGCCGAGTCGTACGCGCTGGGCGCCGAGATCGACCGGATCGGCGAGTCCCAGGCCTCGCACGACAAGGAGATCAAGCTGGCGGTGCTGGACCAGCGCCGCCGGGAGTCCAGCGCGACGTTGCGCAGCATGCAGAAGGAGCTGGGCCGCGCGGACAAGAGCGCGGTGGCGTTGCGGGAGTGCATGGTCAACATGCAGCGCGCGACCGTCGAACCGGGGCTGGAGCTGGCTGAACGCCGCGCGTACATCGACCTGACCCGGCACTTCACCACTATGCTCGTCCAGCACCACTCCGAGCTCACCGGTGGCGTCGCGAACGTCATCGACAAGGTGCTCAACGGGTCGGGTGCGGCCGCCCTCGCCCCACGCCGGGGTAAGCGCCGGTGAGCCGTCGTGGTGGTGGTGGCGGGTGCGCACTCCTGCTGTTCGCCGTGTTCTTCGGGCTGCCGCTGACGATGGTGCTGGTGGCCCCCGCGGTCGCGGCGCGCATCTACGTTGACGATCTGCCGCAGCAGGCGTCCTACCTGCGGGAATGGCTGTGGGGATCGGCCGCCGCGGTGCCGTTGGGCATGCTCGTGGTCCGGTCCGCGCACAAACGCGGCGGGCGGCTGCGCAGGTCGTCGTTGCCGAAGCGGTGGCTGGGCCTGCTGGAGCGCGCCCTCGTGCTGTTGGCCGCGGTGAACGTCTTCACGTTCGTGGCGATGAAGCCCGGCGACCACGTGATCAACGACGGCCTGACCCTGTTCGGCGGCGCGGCGCTGGCCGGCCTCGCCGTGCTCGTCGTGATGCGGTTGTGGGACCGCCGCGAGCGCCGGGTGACGGTCCAGGAAGTCCGTGCGGCGGCAGCGGAAGCCGACCGCGCGCTGCAGCGCGTCCGTTCCGAGAACGCACGGGTGCGCCGCCAGGCCGAGCAGGTGCAGGCACGCCTGGTGAAGCTCCAGGCCAGCAGCCCGGCCCGTGGTGCGGACGTCGAGTTCCACTCGCTGCGCGTCTTCCACCGCGAGTCGTACCAGTGCGCCGACACCGCCCACATCGCCTACCACTCGGCGCAGACCTCGATGCGCACGATGTCGAGCCTGGTCCGCCGAGCCCGCAGAGCACCGCTCCAGCTGACCGTCAGCAGGCGGGCCCGCGCCGAGATGCGGGCCGCCGCGGACCATCTGGCCAGCTCACACGGCGAGCTGCGGTCCCAGGTGGACCAGGGCCTCGACATGGTCCGCTCGCTGAACGCGAACACGTCCGATCTGAAGCACGAGATCCGCGACAACTGCGGCCGCCAGGGACAAGAATGGTTCGAGGCGCTGGAGGAGCGCATCGAGCAGGCCCGTGAAGAACGCCGGGTGGGAAACCGCTTTGGAGGCGGTCAGTAATCTCCTCGCCACAACCTCACCATGAGAGGGTTTGGGCGATGCCTGGCGTGTTCGTCAACTACCGCACCGGAGACGGTGAATGGGCTGCTGCCCTGGTGAAGCGGGAGTTGAGCGCGCGCTTCGGCGCTGACCAGGTCTTCTACGCCAGCCAGTCGATCCGCCTCGGCGAGGACTTCTCCCGCGAGATCCTCAGCGGCCTGCGCCGGTGCGAGGTGCTGCTGGCCCTGATCGGCCCCCGCTGGGTCGGCGCCGTGGACCGCGAGGGCGTCCGCCGCCTCGACAAGCCCGACGACTGGGTGCGCCGCGAGATCCTCGAGGCCTTCGACTGCGGCCTGCGCGTCATCCCGGTCCTGATGGACGGCATCGACCCGCTGCGCGAGGCCGACCTGCCCGACGCGTTGAAGCGCGTGGCCCGCTGCCAGTACCTGCGCATCCACCACCGCAGCGACGACCTCGACCTGCCCCGCCTGGTCGACGAACTGGTCGAACTGGTCCCGGAACTCGTCACGGCCCGCCCCGCCGCACCCTCCTCGGTCCGCTCGGACCGGCCGGCCGAGGGCGAGCTGCGCAGCACCATCACCGAGTTCCGGCAGGCACTGGCCGAGCCGGTGGGCCAGACCGTGCACGAACGCGTGCAGGCGGCGGCCTCCGCCGTGCTCGAACTGCTGACCGAGTCGCGGTACCCCACCTCAGGCCACCTGGACGAGAGCGAGATTCCCGCCGCGCTGGAGAAGCGGCTCACCGCCTACGAGCACGACATGGCGCCACTGCTGCGCCTCGTCGCGATCGGGGTCCGGTCCGGCGACCGGCGGCACGACGAGCTGTGGACCGCCCTGGTCGAACGCTTCCTGCGGCCCGAGTCACGGCACCGCGGCGCGCAGGACGTGTGGATCAACGCCACGGCGTACCCCGCGCTGCTGCTGACCTACGTGATCGGCGTGGCAGCGGTCGCAGCGGGCCGGGAGGACCTGGTGCACCGCCTGCTGTGCCGGGCGTCGGCCACCGGAACCGACGGACGCACGACGCCGGTGCTGCGAGCCCTGGTGCTGCGCAACGTGGTCGACCCGCGGCACGCCGCGGCGCTTCCCGCATGGGGCGGTGCGCCTCCTCATCAGGCCTTGAGCGTGCAACTGCGGCAGGTGCTGAGCCGCGTGTTCTTCAACGTCGTGGACGGTGCGGCGTTCGACTGGGCCTTCGCGGACTACGAGTTCCTGCGCAGCCTGCTCGAACTGCACGACGCGCCGTTCTCGTCGCTCGGCGAGTTCGCCGTGCGCCTCGAACACGACGACTCCGTCATCTACCAGCGCAACGCGTCGCGGTTGGACGCGGACTCGGCGCTGCTGCGTGCCGGGGCGTTCGGCGGCGATCCGGCCCAGGTCGCGGCGGCCTGGCGTGAGCTGCGCCAGGCCACCCGCGCCCGGTATTCGTAGGCGTCGCCGCCGTCAGTCGACGGCCGAGTCCA
The DNA here is from genome assembly GCF_053610285.1 of Lentzea sp. NPDC054927. Taxonomy (NCBI): domain Bacteria; kingdom Bacillati; phylum Actinomycetota; class Actinomycetes; order Pseudonocardiales; family Pseudonocardiaceae; genus Lentzea; species Lentzea sp. NPDC054927. Next base: position 15,035 of record NZ_JBSGXZ010000038.1, on the reverse strand, counting down.
GCAGGACCATGCTGAAGCCGTCGCCAGCAGTGACGGCCAACGCCCAAGACCCGAACTGAGGCGGTACCGACGCCTCTCCGCCGCTGTCGTGGCCCCACATACTTCGAATCGGCCGCGACGACACCATCCTTCGCTCGCGTCTGCGAGCTGTTTGTCCGGCACAGCCCCGCTTCCGCCATCACATCACCACCAGGCTGAAATCCCCACCGGCGGCGATCGCCAGCACGTGGTTCCGGTACTCGGGCGGCACGTGTGAGGCGCCGGGTCTGCTCAGGCCCCATCCGACCACCGAGCCGTCCGTTTTCAAAGCCAGCGCGTGTGCCCTCGTGCTGAGCGTGGCGACACCGCTCAGGACCTCCTCCGGTGGCGGGACGACCTCGGTGCGGTTGCGGACGACGGAACTCCAGCCGATCACCGAGCCATCCGACTTCACCGCCAGGCTGTACGAGCTCCCGACGGAGATCATGACCACGCCGCTCATGGCCTCTGGTGGCACTCGCGGCACACCGGGCTCGACGTAGCCCCAGTGTACGACGGACCCGTCCGACTTCAGGGCCAAGCTGTGACTTGCTCCGGCGGAGATCGCGATGACGCCGCTCATGGCAGCGGGCGGCACCGTGGTTTGACCGTCGTCGCCGTCACCCCAGGCGATCACCGAGCCGTCCTTCTTCAATGCGACGTTGTGGAAGTAGCCGGCGGCGATCGCGACCACGTCGTGCTCGGCCGAGGACGGTACGAGCAGCTGACCAGTCGAGTTGTCGCCCCAGGCGATCACCGAGCCGTCCTTCTTCAGCGCCAGGCTGTGACTCCTGCCGGCGCTGATCGCGATCACGCCCTCCTCGGCTCGCGGAGGCAGCGTGGTCTGTCCCAGGTCGCCGTTACCCCAGGCGATCACGGAGCCGTTCGCCTTCAGCGCCAAGGCGTGGTCGGCACCACCGGAGATCGCCACCACGCCGCTTCCCGCTGAAGGCGGAGGTGTCGTCAGACCTTCGAACTCCCTGCCCCAGCCCTTGACCGCTCCCTGGGCGACGGTGAACTGCCGGGTGGAACTCGCGGCCAGCGTGCCCCTGGTGATGGTGAGCGTGACGACGTAGGTGCCCTGAGCGCTGAAGGAGTGGTCGAACTCGGGTGTGCGTGAGATGGCCTCGGGCGCGGCGCTGCCCGGTCTGCTGACGGTCCAGGCCCAGCTGTCCGGTGGAGCGGTGCTGTCGGCGCTGAAGTGCACAGTCTCACCGACAACGGGTTTGGGCCGGTGGACGTTGAGCGCGGTGATGCGGGGCGGTGCCTCCGGCGGGTCCACCGTCACCACGGTCTCCGCCAGCACCCGCGCTCCCGTGGGGAAAGTAGCGGTCGCCCTGATGGTGAAGACGCCCGGCTGCTGCCAGCTGTGCCGGATCGTCGGGCCGGACCTGGCGGAACCGTCGCCGAGGGTCCACTGCGTGTCCCAATCGCTCGTCGGTGACTGGACGACGATGGTCAGCTCGAACTCTTCGCCGACCACACCGTGGTGGTCCGGGCTGACCGCGATGGACGCCCCGGAAGCGGGCGGTGGGGGAGCGGGGATGTTGGTGACGGGTTGAACGGTGTTCCTGGGAATCCCCAGCGCCGGCTTCTGCCCGGGGTGGCCGGTCTGTGGCGTCTGGTTCGTCAGCGCGCGGGGGTCGGGTGCGGGCGGGGTGTCGGCCAGGGTCGGCCCCTCCGCGTACTTGATGACCGTCCGGACGTCGCCGGAGAGGTCCAGCACTCCGGCGACGTTTCCGTTGGGGTCGTTGAAGAAGACGAAGCCGTCGTGGGCGAGGAGCTCGAACCTCGTCGGCTGCGGGAAGAGTTCGTGCTGCGCGACTACACGTGCGGTGGCGAGGTCGACGACGGTGGCCTGCCCGGTGGAGCGGTCGGGGATGATCGCGTGGTTGCCGATCTCGAGCGCGGCGCCGAGATCGGCGCCGGGTGCGCCGACGCGCACGGGGCTGACGCAGGTACCGGTGCCGAACGTGCAGGTGATCAACTCGCCGCGGGTGCTGTTCGTGATGAGCACGCGCGGCTGATCGGCGGAGCCGGTGACGGCCACATCGTCGTCCGCACGCAGGTCCGTTCGCAGGGACTTGACGACAGCGCCGGAGTCGGGGGAGAGCAGATCGACGGTGCCGCGCTCGGGATCCACCACCGCGGGCTGGTTCTCGGTGATCGCCAGGCGGCCGTTCCTGACAGCGGCCGGGCTCGTCCGCCAGTCACCCCCGGCCAGCCAGACCAGGTCACCCTTCTCGTCGGCCGCCCACAGCCTGCCGTTGCCGTCCATGGCGACGCTGTCCGGACGGAGCGCGTCGCCCAGTCGCCGGGGTTCACCCTGTGGCGTCAGGGTTTTCAGGTCGACGGATACGGTCGTTCCACTGTGGAGGTCGACCACGTGCAGCCCGTCCCGCGCGGGTTTCACGGTGAGCCTGTCGCTCGGCGGAATGACGGACGACGGCCGGGACACCTGCTCGGTAGCGCTGTCGACACGGCTCAGCTGCCCGGTCGTCTGGTTCAACGCGTAGGCGTTGCCGTCCTGTTGAACGACGCTGAATGCCGTGCCTGGTTCGGCGACCGTAACCCTGGCCTTCACCTCGGCGGTGGCACCGTCCACCAGCGTGACCTGTCCAGTGTGGACGGACGACAGCCAGATCGCGCCGGAGTGCATGCGCACGCGCGCGGCGTCATATCCCGGTCCGGCGACGAGAACGGCGGCAACGGCCGCGGCGACAGCGGTCATCGCGATCACGGCCTGTCGTGTCAGTCGTTTCACGAGTCGACCGCTTCCAGCAGGACCAGGCTGTATCCTCTGCCCGCGGCCACGCTCAGAACCCCGCTGCTGTACTGCGACGGCACCGTCACCGGCCCGAACTGGTCCCATCCCCAGGCGATGACGGAGCCGTCCGCCTTCAACGCCAGAGCGTGCTGGTCGAAGGTGTCGATCGCGATCACACCGCTCTGGGCCTCCGGAGGCAACGAGAGCCGTCCGTCATCGTCGGAACCCCACCGGACGACCGAGCCGTCGGACTTCAACGCCAGGCAGCTCGAGTACTCCGCGGAGATGGCGATCACGCCGCTCATGGCCTCGGGCGGCACCTGAGCCGCGGTGTCCGGCCAAGAGGGATCACTACCCCAGGCGACGACAGAACCGTCCGCTCTCAGCGCCATGCTGTGCCTCGCCCCAGCGCTGATCGCGACCACATCGGACTTGGCGGCGATCGGCACTGTCATCCTCGCCGACTCACGACCCCACGTGACCACGGAGCCGTCCTTCTTCAGCGCCAGGCTGTGCCACTGACCGGCGGCGATCGCAATCACTTCGTGCTGGGCGGCGGGCGGTACGCCGGGGTGACCGCTCTCGCCTCTGCCACCCCATCCGACGACCGTACCGTCCGCTTTCAGCGCCAGGCTGTGCTTCTGCCCGGCAGAGATGGCGATCACGCCGCTCGACACCTCCGGAGGCAACTCCTGCTGTCCGGAGAAGTTGTCACCCCAGGTGATCACGGAGCCGTCGGCCTTCAACGCCAGAGCGTGGTTGGTTCCCGCGTCGATCGCGATCACGCCGCTCGCCGCCGCTGGCGGAATGACCAGCGCCCCGAGCCTGTTCTGGCCCCAGCCCCCGACGGCGCCGCGTGCGACGGTGAACTGCTGGGACGACGTGGCCGTCGTGGTTCCTCTCGCGATGGTGAGTGAGACCGTGTACCTGCCCGGTGTGGAGAACCGGTGGTCGAACTCGGCTGTCTGAGCGCTGACCTCCGGCGCCGGCTGACCGGGTCTGGTGACGGTCCACGTCCACCTGTCCGGGTTCCCGGAGACGACGGCGCTGAAGTGCACCGACTCTCCGATCACCGGCTTGGGACGCCGGACGGCGAGCGCGGCGACGTGGGGCGGCGCTCCGGGCGGGTCCACGGTGACCGTTGTCTGCGCCGAGACCTGTTCGCCCGCGCCGGCGGCGGTGGCCCGGACGGTGAACGTGCCAGGCCGCGTCCAGGTGTGCCGGACCGTGGTGCCCTCCGCCTCGGCTCCGTCACCGAACGACCAGCGAACGGTGGCGGCGGTGGCCGGCTGGAGCACCGCGGTCAGCTCGAACTCGTCCCCCACCTCACCGCGGTCATCGGGTTTGACCGCGATGGGCGCTGTGAGGCTCGGCACCCCGGGGTTGGGTACGACGGGACGAACGGCCTGCCCTGGAAGGCTCAGGCCCTGCTTGTGCTCGTGCCGGCCGACCTTCGTCGCCAGGTCCGCCTGTCCGTCAGCATCGGGCCGGTCAGGGCGGTTGTCGTCGGCGGAGGGCTCTGGGAGGTGCTTGGTGATCGTCCGGACCTCGCCGGTGAGGTCCAGGACTCCTGCCCTGGCGCTGTCGGGGTCGTTGAAGAAGACGATGCCGTCGCGCACGATCAGTTCGAACCGGGCCGGCTGGTCGAAGAGCTGGCGCTGGGCGATGATCCGGCCGGTGGCGAGGTTGACGATCGTGGCCTGACCGGTCGAGTGGTCGGGAACGACGGCGTGGTCGTCGATCTCGGCAGGGTGCCCGAGTTCGGCACCAGGAGCGCTGATCCGTACCGGATCGGCGCAGGAGCGGGTGTCGAACGCGCACACGACGAGTTCGCCGCGAGTGCCGTTCGCGATCAAGAGCCTCGGGCGGTCGGGGGAACCGCTGACGGCCACCACGTCGCCCGCGGCCAAGTCCGGCCGCACGGTGCCGGAGACGACACCGGTGCCCACGTGGAGGAGTTCGGCCGTGCCTCGCGCGGGATCGACCAGGGCGGGCCGGCCCTCGGTGATCGCCAGCCGGCCGTTGCGGGCGGCGGCGGGTCGCGAACGGCGTTGGCCGTCGGCGAGCCAGACCAGGTCACCGGTCTCGGCGTCGATCGCCCACAGCTTGTCGTTGCCGTCCAGGACCACGCTGTCCGGTTCGAGCTGACCGGCCAGCCGTGTCTGTTCGCCGGAAGTCCTCATCGTGTCCGGGTCGAACGGCATGACCGTTCCACTGTGGACATCTACCCCGTAGACGACGTCTCGCCCAGGTTTCACGACCAGTCCCGCGCCCGTGGGCAGGTCGGCTCCTGACCGGGTGACTTGTTCGCTGGCGCTGTCGACCCGGCTGAGCTGTCCGGTCTTCCGGTTCGCGACGAAGACGGCGCCTCCCTGCTGGGAGACGCTCATCGCGGTACCCGGTTCGGCGACCGGCGTGCGCGCCCGCACCTCGCCGGTAGTGCCGTCCACGAACGACACCTCTCCGGTCTGGTTGGACGCGAGCCAGACCGCCCCGGAACGCATGTGCACCCGCGCGGCGTCGTATCCCGGCCCCGCTACGAGAACGGCGGCGACGGTCGCGGCGACAGCGGTCACCACGGCGGCGACCCGTGCCGGCGTTCTCGTGGATGTCATCCGGCCGCTCACACCACGACCAGGCAGACCAGCCAGCCGGTCGCGATGCCCAGCACGCCGCTGTTGTACTCCGGCGGCACCGTGACCGAGCCCAGACCGGTTTCTCCCCATACGACGACGGTGCCGTCCGACTTCAACGCCATGCTGAGCTGGACGAAGGTGTCGACCGCGATCACGCTGCTCCTGGCCTCAGGGGGCAGCGCGAGCAGACCTCCGTCGTCGTTGCCCCAGAAGACGACCGAGCCGTCGGACCTCAACGCCAGCGAACTCTCGTACTCGGCGGAGATGGCGATCACGCCCGCGCCTGCCTCAGGCGGTATCCGCAGGTTGGGGTTTCCCCAGGACACCTCGTCGGCCCAGACGACGACAGAACCGTCCGCTTTCAGCGCCATGCTGTGCCCCCCTCCGCCACTGATCGCGATCACCCCGGACTGGGCGGCTGGCGGCACCGTCGTCGCCCCAGAGGTAGGGCCCCAGGCGATCACCGAGCCGTCCTTCTTCAACGCCAGACTGTGGAGGTAACCAGCGGCGATCGCGATCACATCGCCTGCGGCGGCAGGCGGCACGGTCGCCTGACCGAAGTCGTTGCTTCCCCAGGCGACGACGGAGCCGTCGGCTTTCAGCGCGAGGCTGAAGTCCCCTCCCGCCGAGATGCCGATCACGCCGCTGGTCGCCGCCGGAGGGACGTTCAGCTGCCCGAACTCGTTGTCACCCCAGGCGATCACGGAACCGTCGGCCTTCAACGCAAGGCCGTGGTTGCTCCCCGCGTCGATCGCTATCACGCCGCTCGCCGCTGCCGGGGGTGGGTGCTGCACTCCGCCCCAGCTGGCGCCCCAGCCCTTGACTGCGCCGAGGGCGACGGTCAGTTCCCGGGAGGAGGTGGCCGTCCTGATCCCCTTCGTGATGGTGAGCGAGACGGTGTACCGGCCGGGCGTGGTGAACCGGTGACCGAACTCGGCCGTCTTCCCGGTGGCCTCGGGTGTGTGCTGACCCGGTTTGGTGATGGTCCACGCCCACGAGTCAGGTTGGCCGGAGGTGTCCGCGCCGATGTGCACGAGCTCGCCGATGACCGGCTTGGGTCGCTGGACGCTGAGCCGGGTGATGCGGGGAGGTGCTCCTGCCGGGTCGACGGTCACCGTGGTCCGCGCCGAAAGCTGTTTCCCCACGCTGGTGGTGGCGGTGGCCTGGACGGTGAAGGCGCCCGGCCGGGTCCAGGTGTGCCCGACCGTGGTGCCCTCCGCCTCCGCACCGTCGCCGAACGACCAGCGAACGGTGGCGGCGGTGGCCGGCTGGAACACGGCGGTCAGCTCGAACCCGGTCCCCGCCTCACCGCGGCTGCCCGGTTTGACCACAATGGACATTGCGGAGACCGGCGGCGTGGGGAACGGCTGCGTGGGACGTGAGTTCTGCCCAGGCAGGCTCAGCCCCGGCTTTTGCTCCTGCTGGACGGCTTTCGTCGGCTGGTCCGCCTGCCCCTGAGGATCGGGCTTGCCCGGCGGGGTGCCGTCCGCGGTGTACTTGGTGATCGTCCGGACCTCGCCGGTGAGGCTGAGCGTCCCGGCCCTGTTGCTTTCGGGGTCGTTGAAGAAGACGAAGCCGTCGCGCACGAGCAGTTCGAACCGCGCCGGTCCGTCGAAGAGCTGCCGCTGGGAGATCACCCGTGTGCCGCTGAGGTCGACGATCGTCGCCTGACCGGCTGAGCGGTCGGGGACGACGGCGTGGTCGTCGATCTCGATCGGCGTGCCGAGGTCCGCCCCTGGAGCGCTGATCTGGACGGGCTCGGCACAGGAGCGGGTGTCGAACGCGCAGACGACCAGCTGGCCGCGGGTGCTGTTGGCGATGAGCACTCTGGGCCGGTCGGCGGAACCGCCGACGGTCACCACGTCGCCGCTGCCCAGGTTCGGCCGCACGGTCCCTGCGACGACGCCGGTTCCCGGGTGGAGGAGTTCGGCCGTACCCCGCGCGGGATCGACGAGGGCCGGCCGTCCTCCGGTGACTGTCAGGCGGCCGTTGCGGGCTCCTGCGGGGCGGGACCGCCGCTGGCCTTCCTCCAGCCACACCAGGTCACCGGTCTCGGCGGCGACGGCCCACAACCGGCCGTCGCCGTCCACGACCGCGCTGTCCGGTTCGAGCCGCTCGGCCAGCCGGGTCCGGTCGCCGGAGGAGCGCATCGTGTCCCTGTTCACGGCAGCAATCTGTCCACTTTGGACGTCCACGCCGTAGACCGCGTCCGGTGAGGACCGCACGACCAGCCCTGTGCTCGCGGGAAGGTCGGCTCCCGACGGGACGACCTTCTCGGTGGCGCTGTCGACGCGGCTGAGCTGTCCGGTCATCCGGTTCGCGACGAAGGCGGCACCGTCCTGCTGGGAGATGTTGAGTACCGCGCCAGGCCGGGCGACCGGCACGTGCGTCCGCACCTCGCCGGTGGCGCCGTCGACCAGCGACGCCGCCCCGGTCTGGTTGGACGCGAGCCAAGCCGCGCCGGAGAACATTCGCACCCGCGCTGCGTCGTAGCCCTGCCCAGCGACGAGCGCGGCCGCGGTGACCGACGCGACGGCCGCGACCGCGACGAGGATCCGGGTCCGCCGGACGTCCGTGATCACCGGTACCGCCCCACTTCCAGGCTTTCCCCTGCCTGCCGCCGTTGCCGTGCCGTGACCCAGACCGTCCACAGTGGACGTGGGTCCATCGCCGCGCGCAGCCGAGCCGCGGACACCCGCCGAGGGTGGAGCCGGTCTCGCAGCGCCGCCACCAGGCGCCAGGCCTCGGCGGCGTCGGACTCGTCGAGACATTCAGGCGCGTAGACCGCTGTCGTCGCCAGGTCCGCGGATGCCTCGATCAGTGCCGCGGCGTCGCCGAGCGCGCCGCGGACGTGCTGGGCGACCTCGTGGAACGTGAGTGACACCGGTGGGGTGACGCCGCGTTCGGTCAGCCGGTCGACCTGCTCTTGCCAGGCGCCGAGGACCCGTGCGGCGAGAAAGGGGTCCTGCCGCCTGCGCCTGCGGCGGTGTGCCTTTGCGATCACGACGAACCCGCACAGCACCAGGACCAGCAGCACCGCGGCGGCCGCGATGAGCACGGTGCCGTCGCGGACGCTGTCCCAGCCGAACCCCTGGCCGTCGGTGGTCTCGGAGAGGCGGGACGCGGCCGGTGGTACCTCGGTCGGCGCTGTGGCCGGTGGGGCGGGTTGCGGCGGGACCACGCGGGGTGCCTCCGCCGGTTGGGTCGGGGTTCCGGCGTATTCGGATCCGCTGGGCTCGAACGTCACCCAGCCGTAGCCGACGAAGTGCACCTCTGACCACGCGTGGGCGTCGGCGGTGCTGACCTGGAAGGCTCCACCTCGGAAGTCGCGCAGGCGGTAGCCGACGGCCACCCTGGCCGGGAACCCCATCGCCCTGGCGACCAAGGTGAACGCCGCGGCGTGTTGTTCCGCGTAGCCGCGGCCGTCGTCCCCGTCGGTGAGCAGGCGGGCGATGGCGGCGTAGGAGTGCCCTGGCGGCCCGTCCAGTCTCAGGGACAAGGTCCGGAAGAAGTTCTCCAGGTCCACCAGCCTGTTGTAACCGGTGAAGGTGGAAGGACTCGTGACGATGTCGCGCACGGCTTGTGGCATGCCGTCGGGAAGGGGTTTCGAGGGACCTGGCGTCGTGGCGGCCAGTGCCAGGCCTTCGTCCCTGACCGACACCTCACCCGTCACGTCGTAGCTGAGCCCCTGCAGTTTCGGCGCGGTGCTGACCAGCACGCCAGAGTTCGGGTCGAACCCGAGCATGCCCCGGTTGCCGCCGGTCGCCTCCAGCCGGGACGGCCAGCCGATGACGGGCAGGTGCGGGCCGGCGAGGTCCTTCAGTTCGATGTGCGCCTTCACCTGCTTGCCCAGGGTCAGCGCGGGGTCACCGGTGAGATGGCTGCCCGCGATGCGGTAGGTGTCCTCGGAGGTCCAGGTGGTGCCGTCGAACACGTCCAGCGCGGCGGTGCGAATCCGGTCGACCTGGGTGAAGGCGTCGAGGTCGAGCCGCACCGTGAACAGTTCGCGGGCAGGCTCGTCACCCAGCTGACTCTTCAGCAGGGCGAGCGGGGTCAGGGTGTCGGTGTTCGTGACCGGTGGTGCGAGAACGTCGCGGACGTCGAAGCGGTGCTCGCCGGACACGACGGGTTGCACGTGACCGCCCACGACGCCGATCAGGGCGCTGGCAGCGACCATGAGGCCGACCGCGGCGAGGGCGCCGGCGCTGCGGGACGACTGCCACTCGACCTGGACCGTGCCGGTGCCGATGGCGCGGTAGGCCCGGAGCGCGATCAGGGCCAGGGCCGCTGCCAGGAAGACGACGGTGGCGATCGCGTGCCCGCCGGCCTGGTTGCCGACCACGAACAGGGCGAACAGGAAGCCGGCCAGAGGCGGAACCACCGGTGTCGGCACGTTGCGCGTGCGCAGGACGAGCACGACCGACGTGAACGCCGCCGCCCACATCACCAGGGTGGGCACCACCAGCAGCTCTCCCCACGGGTCGGCGGGCACCACCACCGCGAGCAGGCGGTTCCAGCTGCCGCGCATGCCGTCGAGAACCTCGGAGCTCGCGCCGCGAAAGACGCCGAAGACCATGACCAGCGCCAGTCCTGCGACGGCCAGCACCGGGGTCGCCCACGCGCGTCGGTGACCTGGTACCGCTGACACACCACCGACGAGGCACGCGAGCCCCAACGTCGGCAGGTAGCCCGGAGTGGCGAAGAAGTCGTGGTACACCAACGCTCCGGCCGCCGACGCCACCAGCGCCAGCGTGACTTCGACCAGCGCGGGACTCGGTGCCAGGGCCCTCCACCGCCGGCTCATCGCAGCACCAGCCGGTTCCAGGCGACGGCGAACTGCTCGCTGGTCGGCGCCGACACCGCGAGCACCCCGCGCGGCCTCGCCACCGGGTCCGCGGTGGTCAGCTGGGCGAGGCTGATCGAGAGGAATCTGGGGCGCAGCAACATAAGCAGTTGCGCGGTCGCGGCGTCGATCCGGCCGGTGACCACGGTCAGCGCGACGCCCTGGGTGTCGGAGACCACGTTCCGCAGCTGGTCGGGGAGACCGGCGAGACCGCTGTCGGCCGCGCCTTTGTCCACCGTGGACAGCAGTTCCAGTGCGGCCCTGGTCGATTCCCGTTCCACCGCGTCGGTTGTGCGCAGGCGGAACGGCAGGTCGGTGGTTTCCGCTGCCACGCAGAACGACGCGGCGACGCGCAGGGCGTCCTCGAAGGACGACGCGGAGTACGGCGCGGTGCTCGTGTCGAGGACGACCAACTGGCGCGGCTCGTCGGGCACCACCACCTGGCGGGCCATCACCGTGCCGGTACGGGCCGTCGCGCCCCAGTGGATGCGGCGCCAGTCGTCGCCCGGCACGTACTCGCGCAGGCTGTGGAACGCGGCTCCGCCCAGAGGGGCGGTGCCGTTGGTCGGGCCCTCGGCGTCCTGCGGGCCGCCCGTCGTGATCATGGCCAACGGGTGCACACGGGGGTAGACGTGCACGATCAGCTCGCTGCCGCGGGCCCGGCCGCGGTGCAGGAGGCGCAGCGGGTCGGAGTGGCCGAGTTCCACCGGGGGGATCAGGTAGCGGCCGCGTTTGGTGACGGGCAGGGCATAACCCACCGTGCAGCTGTCGCCGGTGGCCAGGGCAGGTACCGGGACGGTGGTGCGGAGGCCGCCGACCGTTTCGGTGATCATCAAGGGCGGGCTGCCGCGGTGGCCGACGTTCGTGACGGTCAGGGTGCCTTGGGCGGCGCTGCCCTCGAAGACGCGGTGCGGACGGACCTCGCGGACGACGGTGAGGCGGGGTGCGGCCACCAGCCAGGCGGCCGCCAGCAGCAGGGTTGCCGCAGCGGCCAGACCCAGGGTCACCAGTTCCGGGTAGTCGGCCCACACACCGAGGGCCACCAGGGCCGCAGCGGTGCAGGCCATCGCGGCGCCGGTCGCTGTCAGCCCGGCTCTGGCCAGCCCGGCTCTGGCCAGCACGGTTCTGGTCGGTTGGGTCGTGGTCGGCTCGGATCCGGTCGGCCCGGCTGTGGTTGGCCTGGTTGTGGTTGGCCCGTCAGCGGTCGGCTCGGATCCGGTCGGCACGGCGCTCACCCGCCGGCCGGCACCGGCGCGGCGGCCAGGATGTCCGTCAGCACCGACTCCGTGGTGCGTCGCTGGATTCGGGCCTCCGGCGTGAGCAGCATGCGGTGGTTCAGCACCGGCACCGCGACGGCCTTGACGTCGTCAGCCGTCACGTACGGGCGGCCGGCGGCGAGGGCGTAGGCCTGGGAGGCGGTGACCAGGGCGATGCCGCCACGTGGGCTGACGCCCAGTTCCACGTCGGGGTGCACCCTGGTCGCGCGGATCAGGCGGGCCACGTATTCGCGGAGGTTGTCGGCCACGCGTTGTTCGCGGACGGCGCGGATCATCAGGCGCAGGTCGTCGAGCTCCATCACGGACTTGAGCTCGTCGGGGCGGCGGCGGGTGACGCCGTAGGACAGGATGCTGACCTCGTCGGCCAGGTTTTCCGGGTAGCCGATGCTGATGCGCATCATGAAGCGGTCCAGCTGCGCTTCGGGCAGGGCGTAGGTGCCCTGGTGTTCCACCGGGTTCTGGGTGGCGATGCACAGGAACGGGTACGGGACGGGCACCGGGCGGCCGTCCACGGTCACCTGGCCCTCCGCCATCACCTCGAGGAGTGCGGACTGGGTTTTGGGGGAGGCGCGGTTGATCTCGTCGCCCAGCAGGATGTGGGTGAAGACCGGGCCCTGCCGGAACTCGAACCGCGAGCGGCCCTGGTCGTACACCTGCACGCCGGTCACGTCGGAGGGCAGCAGGTCGGGGGTGAACTGGATGCGCTTGACCTCGGCGCCCGCGATCGACCGGGCGATGGCCTTGGCCAGCGAGGTCTTCGCCACGCCCGGGACGTCCTCGATCAGCAGGTGTCCCTCGGCGAGCAGGCACACCAGTGCCAGCCGGACCACTTCCGGCTTGCCGCGGATGAAGTCCTCGACGTTCGCGGCCAGCGCCTCGAACCGACGCTGGAAAATGGCCGCATCGGACACTTCATCGCCCCCATCGTGCGTGCATGAAAGTTCTTTCCCGCCCCAACTCGGCTGTCAGTGAATAGGGCCGCGCAGGGCGGCGTTGAGCCGGGGGTAGACCTCGCGCACCGCAGCCTGGTCGCGTTCGCGGCCGAGCAGGCGGGCCAGACGCTTCAGGTCCTGCCGGACGGTGGCCGAGTCGACCAGGTCAGCGGCGTCGAGGACCTTCGCGGCCAGTGCGCTCGCGTGGTCGATGTCGCCCGCGGCGGCGTAGGCGAGGGCGCGGCGCGCACCGAAGCGCGCGTGGGTCCGGTGGGCGGTGCCGGGCACCAGGGCCAGCTGCTTGTCGAAGACGTCCGCCGCCTCGCGCGACCGGCCCAGGTCGTGCATGCACCAGGCCGCGACCAGGCTGTTCAGGTCGGCGCCGCTGACCGAGGCCGAGCCGATCGTCATGCCGCTGGACGCGTCGGCCTGGTCGAGCAACGCGGCGGCGCGGTCGAGGGCGCGCTGGCAGTTGTCGTAGTCGCAGGCCAGCGCGTGTCCCTGTGCCTCACGCAACGCGGCGAGCCCCTGCACCCGAGGGGACGTCCCCGGTGCGGCCTGCGCCTGCTGGGCCAGGTCGACGGTGCCCGCGGCGTCGTCGCGGTAGAGCGTGATCAACGCCTGCCTGATCAGCGAGTACGTGGCCAGCTCGGTGTCACCGGCCGCGGCACCCATCTCGACGGCGTTGCGGGTCCACCACATCGCGGCCCGGTCGTCGCCGGCCTCCTGCGCCATCCACCCCGCGTACTCGCTGTAGCGGGCGGCCAGGCCGAGCAGCTCCTCTCGGACCGGGGTGGGCGCGCCGTTCGCCATGCCGCGCAGCGTGTGGGTGTGCACCGTGACCATCGGCAGCACCACGCTGGGGCTTGTCGTTTGCCCTAGTTGCCTGACCTGGGCGAACAGCGACCGGAACGCCGCGAGCGTCCCGTCGTGCGCCGCCGATGCCGTGGCGCTGCGAGGAGCGCCCAGGGTCAGCCCGAGCAACGAGGCCGCGCCCGTCGCGATCGCCTCGCGCCGAGGCATCGGAACCATCCAGCTCGATCCATCCGGTGCCATGCTCATCACCCACACTTCGCCGTCGCCATCGGCCGCGACGGCTGCCGGCGCGCTCACGGGTGCGGGCTGGTCCACCAGGGAGGCCAGACGTCCACCGGCTCCGAGAACCGCGTCACAGCGCCGGGCCAGATCAACACCTGGTTGCTTCAGTCCAGTCTCGATCTTGCCCAGATAGCCCTTGCTGTAGTGGACCTGCTGCGCCAGCGTCGCCAGCGACAAGCCCGCCGCGGTCCTGAGTCGCCGCAGTTCCACACCAAAGACATCCGACTGTTCAGCCATGAGCCCCCACCCTCGACCGCCGCCCCAGGCACCGGTGATTCGACCGTTGCAGACTACTTAGTGCCTGATCGCAGGCCCAGCCCCTGGGAACGCCGGGCTAGTGCGGACGCCTGGCTGCATTCGAGTCTGATCGGGTCGGCGGCCGGTGCCCAGGCGTCTCCCGTCGCCTCCTGTGCTGGGAGACGGGAGACCCCTGCCCTGCGGGGGCGCGCCGGGCGATGCTGGTTCCAGACGGGGACTTGGTCGGTCGCCGTCAGGTTCTGGGGGGCGGTGGCGGCAGGCAGGGCTGGGGGCCTGGTCCTGCCGCCACCGAACAAAAGGGGTGAAGGGGGAGGAAGCATGAACAGGGACTGGACGGGCGCGCCCTCCTGAGTGAGGGCGGGAATGCGGCTGAGGCCGTGGCTGCTCAATGGGGGATCTGTCGATGAAGCTGCTCAAGAGGGCGGCGGCGATGGCGTGCGCCGTCGCCGCCGTGGTCGTCATGGCGCCGGGAGCCAACGCGGCCGTTTCGTACTGGTACCGGCCGTCGCACCCGATGAACTACACCGCGCTGCCACTGGGCCAGACCTACTGCACCGGTGGCTGGGGCGTCCGTTCCAACCTCAACAACGTCGGATACTTCCTCGCCGCGGGTAGTTGTTTCTCGGCCGGCCAGGACGTCTACGGCACGTCCGGCCGGTTCGGTGTGGTCGCGAAGAGCGACTACTCCGCGGGATTCGACTCCGCGCTGGTCGCTCCGCTGCCCGACGTCGACGGCCTGCAGGAGATCCCCGATCTGGGGCGCACCGTGGGCAAGATGAGCAACGAGTGGTCGACGACGAGGAACAACGCCATCGCGATGCAGTCGCCGCGTGGTGGCCGGGTGTACGGCGTCATCGCCGGCGGCTGGTGGTCAGCAGGGCCGGACGACTCCCGACTCGCCTGCGCCAACTTCCCGAACGCGCCGGGTTCCGCCGGAGCGCCGGTGTTCGTGCACAACGCCAACGGCGTCTATGCCGCGGGGGTCAGCGTCGGATCCGCCGGCACGTCCTTCACCTGCTTCGTGACCATCGACGACCTGCTCGCCCACTGGAAGGTGTGGCTGCCGGTGTTCAGCTCGGCCGCCAAGACCGGGGCACCGGATCTCCAGCTCCAGGCCGACCTCAGCGGTCCCGCCGAGAAGCTGCCGGTCCAGCCCCTGCCAGGGCCGATCGTGCGCTAGGAGCGATCCGGCGGGCTGACTGGGGG
>NZ_JBSGXZ010000037.1:0-98718 GCF_053610285.1 Lentzea sp. NPDC054927 | reverse complement strand
CCCGGCTCGTGACGGGACCACCCACCCGAACCGCACCACCCACGCAACGCAACTCCGCCCAACGCAACAGGCGTGCCATCAACCCGCGTGTGGCGCGGGCAGGTCCTTGATCAGATTGGCGGGGTCCGGGGCGGAGCCCCGAAATCCCTAAACCGGAACCAACGCACCCAACCCAACCACCGCATCAACGCCAAACTTCCAGCGCCGTATGAGCTTCAGAAATCCTGCCGTCAGGGTCAGGCCCACCCAGCGCAGCTTCCTCGAGCGCAGCAAGAGGTTCCACCCCGCGCAGCCACGCGACCAACGCCCCGTCAGCATCCTTGCTACCCACAACGTCCCCGACAAGCGCCGCCAACGCATGCGGTACCGCCAGGAAGTAATCCTGGATGACCGCCTGCTCCCGCGAGTCGCCCTCCGCATGGGCCTCGACCGCCAACCGCAGCCAGAAAAAGTCCGCATCAAGCGAACCGACTGCGATCAACTCCAGCACTCGCGGCAGCAGGTAGCGCCTGAAGCCCTCATCACCAATCGTTCCCGACCGCAACCAGTACTTCTCAACCTGCCCAGCAGTCAACTCCCGCAACGCCACGGCAGTGAAAGGCACAACATCCGCAGGCTCCACGCAGTGATCGCAGAACTCGACCACTCGCGGACGTGGCGCTGCGAACAACTCATACAGACGCTCAATCACTTGCGAGGCTTCGGCTTCCACACCACCAACGCGGTCTCCTGCCGAACAGGCACCAGATCCCGCCGATAAGAAGCATGCACAGCCGCAGCAGCAGAATCCGCAGCCGCCAACGCGTTCGCCAACTCCGCCGTCAACTCGGCAACCTGAGCCCGCAACGCATCCACCTGGTTCTCCAGGTCGATGATCCGCTTGATCCCGGCCAGGTTCACGCCCTCGTCCTGCGAGAGCCGTTGAACCTCGCGCAGCAGCACGATGTCCCGCATCGAGTACCGCCGCCCACCGCCGGAAGTCCGCCCAGGGGAAACCAGCCCCATCCGGTCGTAGGACCGCAGCGTCTGGGCATGCAGCCCGGACAGCTGAGCCGCCACCGAGATCACGAAGAACGGCGTGTCCTCATCAGTCCCGGGAGGGAACGGAAAACCCACCGAACTCACCGCCCTTCAAGCAGCGCGTTCAAATCTCCACGCGGGTCATGGTCACCGGTGACGTCCGCATACGCCTCGAGCGCCTTGCGGGCCTCGGACGACAGGTTGTTCGGCACGGCGACCTCCAGGGTGATCAGGAGATCGCCCGCGGTCCCGTCCCGCTTCGTGATCCCCTTGCCCCGAGCCCGCAGCACTCGCCCGGAGGCGGTTCCCGCAGGCACCTTCAAGGTCACCTTGCCGTCCAGCGTCGGCACGGTCAACGTCGCTCCCAGCGCCAGCTCGGAGAACGTCATCGGTGCCGTGAGCGTGAGGTCGTTGCCCTTGCGGCCGAACACGCTGTGCGGGTTGACGTGCACGCGCACGAACAGGTCGCCCGAAGGTCCACCGTTGCGGCCCGGTTCTCCTTGTCCCGCAAGGCGTATCCGTTGGCCGTCGTCAACGCCGGACGGGATGCGCACGGTCAGCGTGCGGGTCCGGGTGCTGACGCCGTCGCCACCGCACTCGGGGCACGGGTCGTCGATGATCCGGCCGGTGCCGCGGCAGTCGCGGCACGGCTCGCTGAAGGCGAACGCGCCCTGTGACCGCGTGACGAGGCCGGAACCCGAACAGGTCGCACAGACGTGCGGCGTGGTGCCAGGCTTGGCGCCCGAGCCGCCACACGTCGTGCAGGCGGCGGGGGACGACAGGCGCAACGGCACCGTCGCTCCCTTGACCGCCTCGGTGAAGTCGATGCGGACGTCGGTCTCGACGTCCTCGCCACGGCGCGGGCGCGTGGGCGAACCGGCCGTACCGCCGCCACGCCGGTTGAACAGGCCACCGAGCAGGTCGCCCAGCCCGCCGCCACCGGTGCTCTGCGCGGCGCGGCCGAACAGGTCGTTGACGTCGAAGCCGCCGGCCCCGCCGCCGAACCCACCGGGGAAGCCACCGCCGCCCGCGAACAGGCGGCGCGCCTCGTCGTACTGCTTGCGCTTGGCCGGGTCCGACAGCACGCCGTAGGCCTCGGAGACCGACTTGAACCGGGCCTCGGCCTTGGCGTCGCCGGGGTTCGCGTCGGGGTGCAGCTCGCGAGCGAGCTTGCGGTACGACTTCTTGATCTCGTCCGCCGACGCGTCGGAGGAGACACCCAGCTCGCGGTAGAAGTCCTTCTCGATCCAGTCCCTAGCACTCACCGGATGTCTCCTCCTTTCGTCAGATCTCTTCGGCCTGCGGTGCGGCGGCAGGCTCGTAGTCCGTCACCGCGACGAGCGCGGGGCGGACGAGCTTGTCGCCGAACCGGTAGCCGCGGCGCAGGACGGCGGTGACCGTCGGTCCGTCGACGTCCGGGGACGTGTTGTGCTGCACGGCCTCGTGCACCGACGGGTCGAACGCCTCGCCCTCGTGCGCGAACGGCTCCAGGCCGGTCTTCGACAGGGTGGACACGAGCTTGTCCGCCACGGCCTTGAACGCGCCGGTCAGGTCGCCGTGTGCGGCGGCCCGTTCGACGTCGTCCAGCACCGAGAGCAGCTCGCCGGCCACGGACGCCTTCGCGTTGTTGATCACTGCCTCGCGGTCGCGTTCCACCCGCTTGCGGTAGTTCGCGTAGTCGGCAGAGAGCCGCTGGAGGTCGGCGGTGCGCTCGTCGAGCTGGGTCTTCAGCTCGGCGGCCACCTCGTCCACGACCTCGGCGACCAGGGGTTCATCAGCAACAGCCGGAGCAGTGCCTTCCTCGGTAGCGTGGGCCGGCGCCCGGACCTCACCCGTTTCGGGGTCGATCCGGCGCCGGTCGTTCACGACTACCTGAGGCTGCTCCTCGTCAGGGGCGGCATGCCTCGGCTCGGTCACTTCTTCTCGTCCTCGTCCACGATCTCGGCGTCGACGACGTCGTCCTGGCCGTCCTTCGCACCGGCACCGGCACCCGCGGCACCCGGCGCGTCAGCACCAGGGGCCTCGGCGCCGGGCGCGCCTGGCGCGTTGGCGTAGATGGCCTGGCCGATCGCCTGGGACTCGGTCGCGAGCTTCTCGACCGCCGTCTTGATGGCGTTGATGTCGGTGCCCTTGAGCGCCTCGTTCGCCTCGGCGATCGCGGCGTTGACCTTGTCCTTGATCTCGGCCGGGAGCTTGTCGTCGTTCTCCTTGACGACCTTCTCCGTCTGGTAGACCAGCGTCTCGGCCTGGTTGCGGACCTCGGCCTCCTCGCGGCGGCGCTTGTCCTCCTCGGCGTGCGCCTCGGCGTCCTTGACCATGCGGTCGATGTCGTCCTTCGGCAGCGCGGAGCCACCGGTGATCGTCATCGACTGCTCCTTGCCGGTGCCGAGGTCCTTCGCCGACACGTGGACGATGCCGTTCGCGTCGATGTCGAAGGTGACCTCGATCTGCGGCACGCCACGCGGGGCCGGGGGCAGACCGGTCAGCTCGAACATGCCGAGCTTCTTGTTGTGCGCCGCGATCTCGCGCTCGCCCTGGAAGACCTGGATCTGCACGGACGGCTGGCTGTCGTCGGCCGTCGTGAAGGTCTCGGAGCGCTTGGTCGGGATCGTGGTGTTGCGCTCGATCAGCTTGGTCATGATGCCGCCCTTGGTCTCGATGCCGAGGGACAGCGGGGTGACGTCGAGCAGCAGGACGTCCTTGACCTCACCCTTGAGGACACCGGCCTGCAGGGCGGCGCCGACGGCGACGACCTCGTCCGGGTTCACGCCCTTGTTGGGCTCGCGGCCGCCGGTCAGCTCCTTCACGAGCTCCGCGACGGCGGGCATGCGGGTCGAGCCACCGACGAGCACGACGTGGTCGATGTCGCCGACGGAGACGCCGGCGTCCTTGATCACGTTGTTGAACGGCGCGCGGGTGCGCTCGAGCAGGTCGTTCGTGATGCGCTGGAACTCGGCGCGAGACAGCGTCTCGTCGAGGAACAGCGGGTTCTTGTCACCGTCGACGGTGATGTACGGCAGGTTGATCGACGCCTGCGAGGAGCTCGACAGCTCGATCTTGGCCTTCTCCGCAGCCTCGCGGATGCGCTGAAGGGCCATCTTGTCCTTGGTCAGGTCGATGCCGTTGGCCGACTTGAAGCGCTCGACCAGCCAGTCGACGACGCGCTGGTCCCAGTCGTCGCCACCGAGGTGGTTGTCACCGGAGGTCGCGCGGACCTCGACGACGCCGTCACCGAGCTCGAGCAGCGAGACGTCGAACGTGCCGCCACCGAGGTCGAAGACCAGGATGGTCTGCTCCTTCTCGCCCTTGTCGAGGCCGTAGGCCAGAGCGGCCGAGGTGGGCTCGTTGACGATGCGGAGCACGTTGAGGCCCGCGATCTGGCCGGCCTCCTTGGTGGCCTGGCGCTGCGCGTCCTCGAAGTAGGCGGGGACGGTGATCACGGCGTCCGTGATCTCCTCGCCCAGGTACGCCTCGGCGTCGCGCTTGAGCTTCATCAGCACGCGCGCGCTGATCTCCTGCGAGGTGTACTTCTTGCCGTCGATCTCGTCGGTCTGCCAGTTCGTGCCGATGTGGCGCTTGACCGAGCGAATGGTGCGATCGACGTTGGTGACGGCCTGGTTCTTCGCGGGCTGACCCACGAGGACCTCGCCGTTCTTGGCGAACGCGACGATGGACGGGGTCGTCCTCGAGCCCTCCGAGTTGGCGATGACCGTCGGCTCACCGCCCTCGAGAACGGCGACGACGGAGTTGGTCGTCCCCAAGTCGATGCCGACTGCACGCGCCATTGGAGTTCCTTCCGCTAGTACTTGTTGAGCGTTGCTGGCTCAAGTTTGCCATCTCGCCCAACCTTGAGCCTACCCGACTCAAGCTTTCTGACTGACCTAACGGCCGGGAAAGTCTGGTTGTTCCCTCACAACGCGAAGAGGACCACCCCTTGTGGAGTGGCCCTCGACACATTCCCCCTGGCCTAAGCCGCGAACACCTGGACGTCCCCAGAGCCGGCGTTGAGGTTGAGCTCGAGCGACGCACCAGGATCGGTCGGCACGTGGATCGCGCGCTCACCGCTGCCCGACGAACCGGCGATCTTGAACGGACCACCCGGCACCCGGACGGTGATGTCGCCGGACCCGGTGACGGCCCGCACGGAGTTCGCCGCCGACAACATCAGTTCGATTCGCCCGGAGTCGGCCTTCGCGATCACCTCGCTTGCCATCGAGGTGCCGTTGATGTCCCCGGAACCGGTGTCGAGCAGCGCCTTGCCCTTGATCGCGTCCAGCTGGATCCGCCCGGACCCCATGTCGGCCGTGACGGCGCCACCGATCCTGGCACCCTCGAAATCACCGGATCCGGTCTTCACCTTGACGTCCCCCGCGATGTCGCGGGCGATGACCCTGCCGGAGCCGGTCCTGATGTCGACGGAGGTCAGCCCCTCGACGGTCGCGTCACCCGAGCCGATGTCACCGACCACCGTGATGTCCGCTGACGGGACCACGACCTCGTAGTTGATCTCGCAGTCGTTGCCGCAGCCGTCCAGCACCAGCGTGCTGCCCTCGATGCGGTGCGCGACACCCGAGGGCTTGTTGTCCTTGTTGTGCTCGACCCTGCGGTGGACCTTCGTCTCGGTCAGGCCCTGCTGGTACCGGATCGTCACGTTCCCCGAGTCCTGGTCGCTGCGGACCTTGACCGACGTGAACTTCTCCGCGACGACGTGGTCGTCCTGGAACTCGTACTTCATGATGCGAATGCCACAGCCCGTCAGCACCGTGAGCACCGCCCCCGCAAGCAACGCCACCAGCGCCGTCCTCATCATGAGCACAAAAGTAGAGGTGGCGGCGCTCAGCTACACGGCAGTCAGCCCCCGAAGGCGGGGTGGGGTTGTCCCTACCTGGTTCGAACGGAAGATCAGACCAGGTCTTCGAGGACCGCGCGCAGGGCCGGAGCAGTGCGCGCGGGGTCGTTCAGGAACCGGGTCGAGGCGAGCACGTACGCGGGCGCGATCCGTTCCCACATCAGGCCGTCGACCGGCACCTCGACGATGTGCAGCTCCACGCTCTGCGCCCACCGGCCGATCCGCGACTCGATGCCGCGCAGGACGTCCCCTATCGGCAACGCCGCGGGACTCTGCACCCGGTGCAACTGCTCGATGCCCGGCTTCATCGCGAGCACGGCGGCCCGGCAGGCCGGCCGGGTCAGCAACGCCTCGGCGTCTTCGGGTGTCACAGGTTCGGCGCCCCGCGTGCACGCGTCCAGCGCGTCGGCCCACCAGCCCGGCCACTCCGCGGTCACGGCGGCGCGGTCGACGCCCGCGGGCACCTGCACCGGCAGCGGCGGCTCCAGGCCGGGCACGTGCGGCTCGACGTCGACGGACAGGGCCAGGGTGTCGCGCACGTAAAGCGCTGCCAGCAGCCCCAGGCTCACCCCGTGGCTGACGCCGGACACCTCTCGCGCGAACTTCATGACCTCATTGTTCCCTCGTCGTGGCGGTGGAATCGTCGCGGCCGCGGATCAAGAAGGACACAATTGGCTCCAGCTCGTCCTCGTTCGGAGCAACGTCGGCGATCAGGCCCTGGATCAGCAGCCCGTCGATGGCGGCGAGGAACGCCCGGAACGCGATCGGATCCGCCGGTCGCACGATCTCCATCGCCTGGTCGAGCCACCGGCGTGCAGCGGGTCTGAGTTCCGGCCGCCGCCCCGCCAGCAGGTACAGCTCGTACTCCGCGAGCGTGCGGGCGCGGTTCTCGTTGACCGCCTTCGCCAGCATGGCCGCGATCTCACGCGGACTGCCACCGCGCGCGACCGTCTGCAGCATCTCCTCGCACGACTCATCAGCCGCCCACAGCAACGTGGCGATCAACAGGTCGTCGAGCGTCGCGAAGTAGTAGGTCGGCGCCGTCGTCGGCACGCCTGCTTCACGGGCCACACTGCGATGCGTCACGCCGGTGATGCCGTCACGTTCGATCACGCGCAGCGTGGCCTCGACGATCGCGTGGCGCTTCTTCTCCCCACGCGCCTTGCGGCCGTCGATCTTCGGACTGCCTACGACTGCGGTCAGTGCGTCCTCCCGAGCTCGAGCGTCACCACGCCTCCGATGATCAGGACCAGCCCGATGACCATCGTGGGGTTGAGGGTCTCGCCGAGGAACTTCCAGCCGATGATCGCAACGGCTGCTACGCCGACAGCTGACCACACGGCGTAGGCGACGCCCACGGGCATACCCAACTTCAACGCGCGCGAAAGCGCCGTGAAGGCGATGGCGTAACCGACGACGACCACGACGGATGGCCACAGTCTGCTGAAGCCCTCCGACAGCTTCAACGACACGGTGGCGGCGATCTCTCCCACGATCGCCGCAGCGAGATACAGGTACAACACGGCAACCTCCGGGCCCTCGACCAACTACTTGAACAAGTGTTCCACAAGTTTTTGATCAATTTCCGGATACTTGACCGGTACGTGAGGAGACACCGGCCACGTCCAAGTGGTTACCCGCGAGTAACGTGGCCTAGAATCCCGCCATGACCCTCCAGCTGGTTCTCGGACTCGTCGCCGTGGCGGTGAGCGTCGTCGCCTGGGGCGTGTTCGTCGCCGCCGTGCTGAAGCAGATCAAGATCATTCGGCTCGGCCAGCCGGACGGCACCCGCATGGGCCCGTTCGTGCCGCGCATGAAGACGATGATCGTCGAGTTCGTCGCGCACACCAGAATGGCGAAGTTCCGCTCGGTCGCCCCGTGGCACTGGATGGTGATGTGGGGCTTCCTCATCGGCTCCGCGGTGCTGTTCGAGGCGTACGGCGAGGTGTTCGACCCGCACTTCCACTGGCCGATCATCGGCACGTGGTCGGTCTGGCTGCTGCTGGTCGAACTGCTGGGCCTCGGCACCGTCGTCGGTGGTGTGGCGCTCGCGATCATCCGCCAGCGCAACCACCCGCGCCGCGCCGACCGGGTCTCCCGCTTCCAGGGTTCCGACTTCAAGTCCGCCTACTTCGTCGAGGCGGTCGTGATCATCGAGGGTGTCGGCATCCTGCTGGTCAAGGCGTTCAAGCAGTCGAGCGGCCTGGAGGTCGCGCCGCTGTGGACGTCGTTCGTGACGCAGCCGCTCGCGCAGATCCTGCCAGCCGCGCCCATCTGGGTGTCGGTGATGGCGCTGGTCAAGCTGCTGAGCGGGATGATCTGGCTGATCGTGGTCGGCCGGAACCTGACGATGGGTGTTGCCTGGCACCGGTTCTCGGCGTTCTTCAACATCTACTTCAAGCGCGAGGACGACGGTGGCGTCGCTCTCGGCGCGCTGAAGCCGATGATGTCCGGCGGCAAGGTGCTGGACCTGGAAGAGGCCGACCCGGACAAGGACGTGTTCGGCGTCGGCAAGGTCGAGGACTTCACCTGGAAGGGCGTCCTCGACTTCTCGACCTGCACCGAGTGCGGCCGCTGCCAGTCGCAGTGCCCCGCCTGGAACACCGGCAAGCCGTTGTCCCCCAAGCTGGTCATCACGCAGCTGCGCGACCACATGTATGCCAAGGCTCCCTACCTGCTGGCCGGTGGCTCGCGCGACATGGCCGGCGACGAGGTCGGCCTGACCGAGGACAAGTACGAGGACTACAAGAAGCGCCTCGAGTCCATCGACGTGCTGGCGATGGCCGAGTCCGAGCGCCCGCTGGTCGGCGGCCCCGACGAGTTGGGCGTCATCGACCCCGAGGTGCTGTGGTCCTGCACGACCTGCGGTGCGTGCGTCGAGCAGTGCCCCGTGGACATCGAGCACGTCGACCACATCGTCGACATGCGCCGCTACCAGGTGCTGATCGAGTCGAACTTCCCGTCCGAGCTCGGCGGCATGTTCAAGAACCTGGAGAACAAGGGCAATCCCTGGGGCCAGAACTCGAAGGACCGTCTGGCGTGGACCGAGGGCCTCGAGTTCGAGGTGCCGGTGTTCGACGGCGAACTGGGCGACGCCGAGTACCTGTTCTGGGTCGGCTGCGCCGGTGCGTACGAGGACCGTGCGAAGAAGACCACGCGCGCCGTGGCCGAACTGCTGCACACCGCCGGGGTCAAGTACACCGTGCTCGGCCCGGAGGAGACCTGCACCGGTGACCCTGCCCGCCGCGCCGGCAACGAGTTCCTGTTCCAGATGCTCGCGCAGCAGAACGTCGAGGTGCTCAACTCGGTGTTCGAGGACCGGCCCGCCGGCCAGCGCAAGATCGTCGTGACGTGTGCGCACTGCTTCAACACGCTGGCCAACGAGTACCCGCAGGTCGGTGGCACCTATGAGGTCGTGCACCACACGCAGCTGCTGAACAAGCTGGTGCGCGAACGTCGCCTGGTGCCGGTCGCGCCGGTCACCGAGGACGTCACGTACCACGACCCGTGCTACCTGGGCCGCCACAACAAGGTCTACGAAGCACCGCGTGAGCTCATCGGGGCGTCCGGCGCGAAGCTGCGCGAGATGCCGCGGCACGAGGAACGTTCCATGTGCTGTGGTGCCGGTGGCGCGCGCATGTGGATGGAGGAGCGGATCGGCAAGCGCATCAACGTCGACCGCGTGGACGAGGCCCTGTCCACCGCGCCGTCGAAGATCGCGACCGGCTGCCCGTTCTGCCGCGTGATGCTCACCGACGGCGTGACGGCGCGTCAGGCCGACGGCCAGGCGGGGGCGCACGTCGAGGTCGTGGACGTGGCGCAGATGCTGCTGGAGTCCGTGAAGCGCGGCACGGAGAAGCCGGACACGCCGACCGACGAGGTTCCGACCGGTACGCCGCTGCCGGACGAGGACAAGGCGCCGACGTCCTGACGGATTGACACGAAACGGCTTCGGTCCACCCTGGGTGGAGCGAGGCCGTTTCGTTTGTCAGAACGCCCAGACCCTGACCTTCTTGGCGTTGTTCGCCAGGTCGACGTCCGGCGCGCCGAGGGTCTCGGCGGTCGCGACGATCTCGCCGCGCCTGATCGGCTTGTCCACCCGTGCCTTCACCGTGTAGGTGACGGACTCACCGATGTGCGTGTCCGCCTGGTAGACGCTCGACAGGCTCACGGACAACGGGGTCAGGCCCTCCGGCAGCGTGGCGTAGCCGTGCAGCGGTGCGGGCAGGTTGCCCTTGTTCCGGTAGGTGACCTCGACGTCGACCTCCTCACCGACCTTCATGAAGCGGGGCGCGTCCACGCGGCCGACCGCCGCGTCGTACCGCCCCTGCACGAAACCCGCGTCGTACGGACCGGCCTGGCCGGGATGTCCTCGAATGAGTTCGTGAAGAGAAATGCCCTCGGTCCGATGTGGACCGAGGGCATTTGTCGTTCGGTGGGTCAGTCCTTGTCGGTGATCTTGTCGTAGACCACGTTCAGCACCCAGCCGGTCAGGGCGACGATGATCGCGCCCCAGAACGCGGGCCAGAAACCGTCGACGCGGAACGGAAGGTCCAGCTGCTCGGCGATCCACCCGGTGAACATGAACAGCAGCGCGTTCACCACGAGCCCGATCAGGCCGAGCGTGACCAGGTAGAACAGGCAGCCGAAGAACTTCACCAGCGGCTTCACGACCGCGTTCACCAGGCCGAAGATCACCGCGACGCCGATCAGCGTGAGGATTCTCGAACCGGTGGTGCCCTCGCCCAGGTCGATGCCGGGGAGGGCGGTCGACACCCACACCGCCACGGCAGTCAGCAGCACTTGCACCAAGATGCCCATGCCGCAGACTAACCGTGACGGGTCCTAAGTGGTCAGGAGCGTCGGCGGCGTGCCACGAAGAACGCACCGACACCGGCCGCGAGCAGCAGCGCGCCCAGCCCCAGGAAGCCGAACACCGACGCACCGGTCGACGCGAGGCCGGACTTGTTGCCCGCCTGGGCCACGGCCGGGTTCGTCGTGGTGGTCGGCGCGGCGGTGCTGGTCGACGACGGCGCGCTCGGCTCGGTCGTGGTGCCCTTCTCGACGACCTTGATCGCGATCGGTGGCACCAGGACGTTGTTCTTGCGGTCGACGTCCTTCAGGTTGCCGTAGTTGAAGCGCACGATCGGCTGCACCTTGTCGAACGTGAGGTCGTTCAGCTCGACCTTGAGCACGACGTCGGCCTTCTCGCCCGGCAGGATCTTGGCGACGGTTTCGAAGTCGTCGTCGCTGCCGTTGACGAACTTCACGTTGTCGCTGTGCGACACCAGCTTCGCGACGAACTCCGCCATGACCACGGACGGCACGACCGGCACGTCGCCCTTGTTCGAGAGCGTCAGCTTGACGTCGATCTGCTCACCGAGGACATAGGTGTCCTTGGTCGGCGCGACTGCGGCGGCCAGCGCGATGTCGGCCTTGGCCTCGAAGTAGCGCAGGTCGACCCGCTGCGCACGGCTGTTGGTGTCCGGGACCAGCTTGCGCGTGCCGGTCAGCCAGTCGATGTCGTGGTCGGCCTTCGGCTTGGCCAGCGCGAGGCCGCCCTGCGTGAGGTCCGGCGCGGCCACCGTCAGTTCGGCCAGCGGGAGGTCGAGCAGGTAGGAGCCGTCCGCCTTGGCCTCGGTCTCGACGTTGACGTCGGCACCGGTCTGGCTCTTGCCGGTGACCTTGACCTTGCCGCCGTGCGTCTTCTCGTCGTCCTGCTTCACGCCGTCACCGTTCGCGTCGACGAAGGTGAAGCCGTTGAGGAAGTAGCCGCGCAACGGGAAGTTGGCGTCCGACTTGGACTCCGACGTGCCGTACCCGATCTTGGTGGTCGTGTAGTCGGTCATGTCGTTGTTGTTGACGATGTACGTCGGCCCCTTCGGCAGGACGGCCTTGAACCTGCCGTCCGGGCCGGTCGGGAAGGTGCCGACCTCTTCGTTGGTGCCCTGGACGCGGATCCTGACGCCGGTGCCGTTGGCCCGGACGTTCTCGCCCTCGTTGAAGGCGTTGTCACCGTTGCGGTCGAGGAAGAAGAGGCCCTCGATGGTGATCTTCTCGTTCTGCGCCGCTGCCGACGTGGCCGCGACGGGCAGTACGAGAGCAGCCGTCATCGCGACGGCGAAAACCTTCTTCACTGATCCCCCAGCGTTCGATTGCTCCACATAGGACATCGGAACGCCGGGGGTCAGCGTTGCGTGATACCGGTCACTCCGACAGCGGATAGCCACCCATGTCGCACCCCTCCCTCTCGCGCCAGTTAGCACGATATCGGATAGTACGAGTTCGTAGCAATTAGTCCTTGTCGAGCGCGAGCCTCGTCCGCCGGTGCGCGGGACCCAGCTCGCCGCTCAGCACCTCCATGACCTGACGCAGCAGGTCACGCAGGTTTTCCAGGTCGCCACCCGGCAGCGCGGTGAAGAGGTCCCGCTCCCGTTCGGCCTGGCCGGCGACGATCTGCAGGAAGATCTCGCGGCCGGCGTCGGTGAGCGTGGCGGGCAACGAGCGGCGGTCGCTCGGGTCGAGTTCGCGGACCACGAGACCCGCCTTCTCCAACCGGTCGAGGCGGCTCGTGATCGTGGTGGCCGGGCTCAGCGTGCCGTTCGCGAGCTGCTTGGGCGTGAGCCGGTGCGGCGGCCCGATCCAGAAGAGCCGCGCGAGGATCTCGTAGTCCGCGCGGTTCAGCCCGTGCGGCGCGGCGATCTCCGTGGCGAGGAAGTCGAGGTACTTGCTGATCTGGTGGACCCGGTCGACCACTCCTTCGACCACCGGATCGATCGCCGGAACCATGGCCCTCCACGACTCGACCTCGGCATCGGTGTCGTCCGCACCACGGTTGCCCATCACATGATGGTAGTTGCGCCGACATGCAGAACGGCCCGCGTCTCTCCCGGACGCGGGCCGTTCGACTTACCCCCTGGTGATCAGCGTCCCCCCGGAGCAGATCCCAGCCTTAAGACACCCCAGGGGTTGTGGATGTTGCCTTACCGCCGGAATGTCACTCGAACGGCCTAACGGCTCGCTGGCGCGCCCGGTGTTCGGCTGCGGCCTAGGCTGATCGTCATGAGCGAGAAGCCGCAGGCCTCGGGCGAAAGCACTCTCACCGTCGTCCTGGCCCTGCTGGTGAATCTGGCGATCGCGGTCATGAAAGCCATTGCGGGCGTTTTGACCGGTTCGGCGGCAATCCTCTCCGAAGCCGCGCACTCGGTGGCCGACACGTTCACCGAAGCGCTCCTGCTGACCGCACTGCGCCGCTCGGACCGCCCCGCCGACCGCCGCCACCCGTTCGGCTACGGCAAGGAGCGCTACTTCTGGTCCCTGCTGGCGGCCGTCTCGATCTTCGCCTCTGGCGCGATGTTCGCGTTCTACGAGGGCTTCCGCACGGTCTTCGGCGAACCCGAGGAGCAGACCCGGCCCTGGGTCGGCTACCTCGTGCTCGGCCTGGCCTTCGCGCTGGAGTCGATCTCGTGGACCCAGGCGTTCCGGCAGGTCCGCTCCGAAGCCGCCGCACACAGCCGCGGGTTCTGGGACTTCCTGCGGGTGTCGGACGACCCGACCGTGAAGACGGTGTTCCTGGAGGACTCCGCCGCACTGGTCGGTCTGCTGCTGGCGTTCGCCGGCCTGGGCCTGCACCAGCTGACCGGCTCGTCGCTGTGGGACGGCCTGGCCTCACTCGCGATCGGCGTGCTGCTGGCGTTGGTCGCCTACGTGCTGGCGCGCACCAACCGCGGCCTGTTGATCGGACGGCAGGCGGACCCGGTCATGGTGAAAGCGATCTGGCGCCAGCTCGGCGAGGTACCCGAGGTCGACGCCGTCGTGGACGTGCTGACGATGCTCATCGGCACCGACCGCGTGCTGCTGTGCGCACGACTCGACTTCAGGGACGAGCTGACGGCGTTCGAACTGGAGAACGCGTGCGTGCGGATCTCCGCGGAGCTGCGTTCGTCGTTCAGCGACCTGGACGAGATCTTCCTGGAGCCCGTGCCGCGGTCAGACCCGGACCTGCGCCGCCGCGTGCTGGAGCGCTACGGGTTCTAGCGTCGTGTGTCCGTGCGGTGGAAGTTCAGGTAGGCACGGCTCGGCGTCGGTCCGCGCTGCCCCTGGTACCGGCTGCCCGCCTGCTTCGAGCCGTACGGGTGCTCCGCCGGGCTCGACAGCTTGAACAGGCACAGCTGCCCGATCTTCATGCCCGCGTGCAACGTGATCGGCAGGTTGGCGACGTTCGACAGCTCCAGCGTGATGTGGCCGGAGAAGCCGGGGTCGATGAAGCCGGCCGTGGAGTGGGTCAGCAGCCCGAGCCTGCCGAGACTGGACTTGCCCTCGAGGCGCCCGGCCAGGTCGTCCGGCAGCGTGACCATCTCGTAGGTCGAGCCGAGCACGAACTCACCGGGGTGCAGCACGAACGGCTCGTCCTCCGCCGTCTCGACGAGACTCGTCAGGTCGTCCTGCTGCAGAGCGGGATCGATGTGGGTGTAGCGGGTGTTGTTGAAGACCCGGAAGAACCGGTCCAGCCGCACGTCGATGCTCGACGGCTGAACCATCTCGACGTCGAACGGGTCGAGAAGGAGACGGCCGGACTCGACCTCTTTGCGCAGATCCTGGTCACTCAGCAGCACGCGGACAGGCTAGCTCAGCCTTGTGTATGATCGGCGACGCACTAGCTTCGCGGGTGTAGTTCATTGGTAGAACGACAGCTTCCCAAGCTGTAGAGGCGGGTTCGATTCCCGTCACCCGCTCCACCGAAGGCCCAGGTCCACCGGACCTGGGTCTTCGCTCGTTGGTCTCGCCCACGACCCCACTGCGCTGTCCGCGTGCGGCGGTGCCCAGCACTTCTGGCATTTCTTCTTCATCGGGGCGGCACCCCTGCGTGCCGCTCGGTCGCGCTGGCCGATCCCACGCCGGCGACGAAAGATCAGGCCCACCGAGACCGGACAGCGACCGACCGGACCACCAGATGGTGGACAACTCCGCCGACTCGGGTTCCAGCCTGGTTCTGGGGATCGGACGAGTATTCCTTCGCCACAACTATTCAATTGGCCCCCAAGACCCGCAAAAAAGTTCACTCGAACGGCGCAACTCAACTTGCGTTCAAGGAAAAATTACCTGCTCACGTAACGATTTCAAGAGCCACCGCGAAGTTCAGGTTGAGATGCCACGGCAGCAAAATGAGCGGTTGCCATAAACGGTCCAACCACCCGCCCGCGGCCCTGATCGAGCTGGAGCGAAAATGGCGAAGAACAACATCAAATGCACTACGTGCGGCGCGCAGCACACTGGCAGCTGGAGTGCGACTCTGTGCCCTGATTGCGCCAAGAAGGCAGGGCAGACCGAACCAGACGTGGACGACTGATCAACGAATTTTGCCGTCCCACAGCCGACCCGGGAACCGCGGAAACGGAATTTCTGATTCACCATGACACCGAGATGCCCACACTGCGACGTGCCCACCTACCTGTACGAGACCGTGCAGAAAGCAGACGGCCCATACGGACGATACGAGTGCAAGACCCAGCGGTGCCCGACGTGCAAGGGCCGATGCACACACAAAGTCGGCCAGACGATCAGATGACAACGTCAGGAGGAGTGGCCCCGTGGGTCTATTCAGCCGTCACGAGGAGACACTGGTCATCGACTCGGACAACATCGCCATAGACCCGGAGGTTTCGGCGATCCTGCCCGACCCAGGGGAGTTCCTCGTGGAACTGCTCTCGCCACTGCACGAGGAGTCACTGCACCAACTGTCGAAGGAGATTGACAGGGTGCGCCATCCCAACGGCTCCATCCCTCGCCACCGCCTCAGGGAGATAGGTCTGCGCGATTGGAAGAGCGGCCCGTTGACGCATCTGGTGTGGTTCACGGCGAAAGACACCATCATCATCGGCGTCTGGGCCTCCTACGGGCTGAGCGGTCGGGAAAAGCGCCGGATCGAGCGCACTGTGTCAGTCATCAACACCGAGCAAGGCACAGCAGCCGCCGCCACGTGGGCCAGGCTCTCCAGACCCAGCTACCCACCAAGAACAGAATTCCTGGCCGCCCAGCTGGCGGATTCGTGGAACGAGAGTGCAGGGCAGATCCGCAACGGTGATGTAATCAAGTCGTTCCGGAAGTGGCATCGGTAAAACCGCCCACTCCTCTGCGCAGCCCCATCACCCGCTCCACTTCGAAGGCCTAGGTCCACCCCGGATCTGGGCCTTCACCTGTTGGACTCGTGACTACCTGCACGGCTCAGCGAACCTGAGCGCCAGCAGCGATGATGAACGCTCTGATTCTCTCCTCGGACAGATCCTCGTGTTCCACCAGCTCAGCACGATCAGCCGAGGCTCGTATGGCGGCGATTGGCCCGAATGCGGCTTCCGCAAGTGCCACAAGATCAGCGTCGTCGGCCATGAGCTGAACCCGGAACCGGGCATGAGCGGCGGCGGCCCCCAAACGATCCGACTCTGCGTGAGCCGCGAGAAGATCCGGATCTGCGGGGTCGTCCTTGCGAAGTCGCACGAACCAGAGGCTGATTACTCCTCGTCGCAGTTCGGTGATCGCCCCGGCGAATGCGCTGTAGGACGCTATCCGCTCCTGGCGCAGCCGCTCATCGCGGGCGAATCGTTCGGCCCGCTCCGCGTGAGAACGCTGAAACACGAAAGTGATGATCGACCCGAGGAGAGTGCCTGCCACAGCGATCACGCTGGCTAACCAAGCTGTCACGCCTCCATGGTGTGCCGGTGGCCAACGGTGTCAAGCATCAGCCGAGACACCGCAGGAGCTGGTCCGACTTCCGCGTTCAGCGTTTGTCTCTTCATCAAGGCGGCCCGTCCGGCATGGGCTTCACGTCCCCATCCCTGTGTCGCTTGGGCAAGCGGACCGGGCCCGGCCTCCGGCCACCCATCCTTTCCCGGCGACGGGAGGGCGGTACCCGCCGTGCAATCCACGTGCAACTAACCCTGGTCAACAGGGGTCCGTCACAGCCACTTGCGACTCAGCCCAGAAGGAGGTCAGGGCTCCTGACCCACTAGCCGCAACGGGTTCCCAAGCTGTAGAGGCGGGTTCGATTCCCGTCACCCGCTCCACTTCGAGGGCCCAGGTCACCACGACCTGGGCCCTCGTTTTTGATGTTGCGAACACATCCGTCAGGCGGCGGTGGCGCCCTGCGGACGGTTGAGAACGCGGCGCACGTGGCGGAGCGCCATGGTTGTCGCCGTGAACGCGATGGCCGTCTGCGCGATGGCCGGGAAAGGGCCGTACAGGACCGGCATGGCCACCATGGAGCCCCGCGGCAGCAGGTCGTAGATCGGGTCGAGCAGGTAGATGGTGGCGCTCGCGATCACCAGTGTGGTGAGCAGGCCGCGCGCTCCCGTGCGCTGGAGGACCAGGCCCGCGGCGACGAAGAGGGCGAGGGCCATGCCGATGGGGAGCGCTTGCTCGTCGAGGTCCATCGTGAAGGGGTGCCTGCTGTGGGCGGGTACCGACGTGGCCACCGTGAGGGCCGCGAAGACCACGGAGACCGGGGCGGCGAGCGCGGTGACGAGCCCGGCATGCAGGCGTTCGCGCTTGTCGAGTTGGAGAGCAGGTGCGGGAGCGAGTAGCAGGAGCAGAGCGCCGATGACCACGGTCATGTGCGCGTCCGGGCCCATGCCCGCGTCCACGCCAGGCAGGAACGGCGCCGCGATCGCCGCTGCGGCGGCAAGGCCCTTGGCCCACCGAGCGCGGCCGCGCAGCACCGACACCACGGCGCCGATCCACAGAGTCGTGGTGGCCGCTAGCGCGAGGTGGCTCCACGCTGACCCGATGTGCACGGCGTCGGTCAGGCCGGTGCCGTCGAAGGCGAGCAGCGCGTAGACGGCGACGAGGTAGCCGGTGACCAGGGCGGCGACGGGGATGGTCGCCGCGGTGGTCGCGGTGCGGATGCCGTCTCCCGCTCCGCGCACGTGGGCCCGGACGGCGCCGCGCAGCAGGCTGGCTCGCTCCCGTGCCGTGGGCCGGACCTGGCCTGGTTGCGCCATTTCGCAGAGGGTGCCGAGCATCTCCTGCTCGCGGTCGGCGCGGTAGGCGGCGGGGTACCAGCGGAGCAGCCTGCGGTAGGCGTGCTCGAG
Source organism: Lentzea sp. NPDC054927 (assembly GCF_053610285.1). Taxonomy (NCBI): domain Bacteria; kingdom Bacillati; phylum Actinomycetota; class Actinomycetes; order Pseudonocardiales; family Pseudonocardiaceae; genus Lentzea; species Lentzea sp. NPDC054927. The sequence continues at coordinate 80,766 of NZ_JBSGXZ010000037.1, read as the reverse complement.
GCGGTGGGACGCCGGGTCGGCGACGGTCACAGACGTGCTCCTTCGAGAAGTACGGGGTCGGTTCGCGTGAGCGGGTGCGTCGGTGCGTCAGGCCAGGCCGGCCGCGGGGCCGAAGCCGCTCAGGCCACCGCGGGCGGCGCGGGCGCGGAGGCCGGCGGTGGCGGCATCGGCGTTGGCGCGCAGCCGGGCGGTTTCCTCCGCGAGGACGCCGGCGCCGGTGTCGGTGAGCTTGTAGTAGCGGCGCAGGCGACCGTCGACGACGTCTTCGCGGTCGAGTTCGATCCAGCCGTCGTCCTTGAGCCGGTCGAGTGCGCCGTACAAGGTGCCCGCCTGGAGGCGGACGCGGTTGCCGGAAAGTTCCGTTACGGCCTGGACGATGCCGTAGCCGTGGAGCGGTTCGGTGGTGAGCGCGGTGAGGATGAGAAACGTGGGCTCACGAAGCGGGATGGGCACACCGAGGAAGCTACAGCGTCCGATATGTATCGTCAACCGACCCATAGCCAGCTTCCGGGCGCCAATTCATGTATCGCAAATGAAACTTCCTTCTGTTGTTGTGACGCAATGAGGCGTCGACACCAAACCGGCCGGTCGGCTTTGCTTCACGAACTGGAATGCTTCACTCAATCAGGTGACGCTTGCCCTGGAAAGTCGACGCCTGCGGGTAAGAAGTAACCCCTGCGATCGCTCTTTCGATGAGGGTGGAGTACCTGATCGGATGACAAGGTCGCCAGATACGCTCTGCAGGCCCGAATTCACCCGGAGTGACTCCTGAGACGCGACAATCGAGCTGTATTCGACGTTCTCGCGTCCGCCCTGACGCAGTGCAACGTGGATCGAGTCACCGGCGCGTTGCGCATTGTCGGCAATGCGGGCGGACTGTTTCATTTGCGCGACGGCTTGGTGGTCGCGGTGGACAGCCCCGGCTCTCCCGGACTGGAGACACTTCTGCTGAGTTCGGGCAGGATCGAGGAAAGCGACTGGACCGCGGCACTGGTGGAGAGTGTCGAGACGCGGTCACTTCAAGCGGCACTTCTATCTCGGGGGATCAGTTCCACCGAAGTCCAGGACCTCATCACCGCCGTCATGCTGGACGGGGCGTTCGCCACGGCCGCCGGCGAGATCGAGGAATGTCTCGTCGACGAATCCATCGATCACCCTCTACTGGCCGCGTCCGACGGCGTCGCCCCGGACTTGCTGTTGTCGGAAACGGCCCGCCGACTGGATGCGGTCGCCGCGCTCCCGCTCTCCTTGTCGCCTCACCGGGACCGGGTGGTGGCCGTCGGCGGAACGGAGACGGCCGGCTTGAACGAGGAACAGCAGGAGATCATCGCGCACGCCACCGGAAGGCGCACCGCGCGGGACATGGCCTTCGCGCTGGGACGAAGCCTCTACCCGGTCACCGTCGAAATCTCCCGAATGCTCGGTGACGGACTGCTGGAGATCGCTCCACCGGCAACCTCGTCCAGTTGCACGCATTGGGGACTGACTTCACTGCGTCCTCGGGCAGCAGCGCCGCAGACCGTCAATCACGAGGCTGACCAGGCGAGTCCGCTGCCCACGCGCCGCCCGGGCCGGGCAGCGCCGGATTCCGGAATCGCCTGAGGACTTCGGAGGTGGAATGTTAGTGCTGAGCGGTTCGGCTTTTCCAATTCAGGAGTGGAGTGAATTGGACTACGAGGCCCTGAACGCCGAGATGCAAAAACTCCGGGAGAACGTCACCGGAGTCACCGACACGGTGCTGGCCGCGTCCGACGGGATTCCGATTCTCGCCGACGTGGCGAAGGACGTCGAACCCTCACACATCTCCGCACTGGCCGCCGCCGAACTCGGAATCGCGCGCCAGGCTGCGGAGGTGATCGGACTGGGCACGCTCAACCAGACCGTGGTGTTCGGCAGCGAAGGCTACATGGCCGTGTACGCCATCGGCCGGCTTTCACTGATGGTCGTACTCGGGGACAAAGGACTCAACCTCGGCCGTCTCCTGCACGAGTCCCGGCCTGTGATCGAGCGGGTCGGCGCGATCCTGGCCGCGTAGCACACACCACAATTCGGTGAGTACATGTCCACGCTTGGTTCATTGTTCTCGTCAATATCTTCTGCATGGAGACGTGTCCGCATGCGACCGAGACACCGGAAATCGGCCACGTCTCCTCAACCACCAGCCGAAACAGGGAAGTGGATTTTGATGAACATCGATATCGCGTTGAAAGAAGCCATGTCCATCTCCGGCGCCGTCGGTGTCGCGTTGGTCGACTACGACAGCGGAATGTCGCTCGGCACCAGCGGTGGAGGCGACTGGCTGAACCTGGAGATCGCCGCGGCCGGGAACACCGAGGTGATCCGGTCGAAGCTGCGGGTGATGTCGTCACTCGGGCTCAACGACAGCATCGAGGACATCCTGATCACGTTGCACCGCCAGTACCACCTCATCCGGCTGATGAGCGGCATGAAATCCAGAGGCTCGCTTTTCCTGTACCTGGTGCTGGAAAGGGAGGTCGCGAACCTCGCGATGGCCCGGCACCAGCTCAAGCGCATCGAAGCCGACCTGCAGGTATAGGTCGAACCGGTATCCGCACCGCTCGAAGGCCCAGGTCACACGGCCTGGGCCTTCTTTTCGACGCCAAGAGTTTCTTTTGGCCCCAACCGGTAGAGTGGCCGCTTCGGCCTCGGCCAGATCTCCGTGATGCGAGGTGGTCACCGTGACGGCGTTCATCAGCCACTCCTTCGACAACAAGCCCGAGTTCGAGAACGTCACCGAGTGGCTGGATCAGCTGAACGTGCCGTACTGGCGCCCGGCCGAGATCAAGACCGGCAGTGCCTCGCTCCGTGACCAGCTCCGTGCGGCGGTGCAGACGTGCTCGGTGTGCGTTTTCATCGCCACCCATGCGTCAGTGAAGTCGAGTTGGTGCGGCGCGGAGCTGGGCGCTTTCTGGGGTGCCGGCACACCGATCATCGTGTACCTGGCCGACTCGTCGCTGCCGGAAAAGCATCTGCCGCCGATTCTTCAAGGGGACGCCTGGGAGCGGAAGCTGTCTGTCGTGGCGTCCAGAGCCGCGGAACTGGTCAGCCACCACCAGAGCGGGGCTCACACAGCTCCTGAGCCGAGCACGCTGGTCTCGAACATGAACGCCTCGCAGCTCGAGAAGGTCGTCACCGGGGCGCTCTCGCTCGCCCTGGCGCAGGTAGCCGACGAACCGGCCGGCATCGATGTGGAGACGGTCGCCTCTGAAGCCACGGACCGGACTCTGCGCGGACGCGCGAAGGTCGGGCTTCTCGGCGAAGACCCCGCGGAGAACTGGAAGCGACACATCCTTTGGGTTGACGACAACCCCGGCAACAACCAGCGCGAACGGAAGGTTTTCGAGTCGTTCGGCATCGAGTTCACTCTCGCCAGATCGACCCGGGAGGCCCTGAGCGTGCTCGATGAACGCCGGTTCGGCGCGATCATCTCGGACATGGGCAGAGTTGAGGGTCCGGAAGAGGGTTTCACCTTGTTGAACGAGGTCCGGTCGCGGGATCTCTTGACGCCGTTCTTCCTCTACACCGGCGCCTCAGCACGCCGACTTCGCCTGGAGGCGGCAGCGCGCGGAGCGCAGGGCTTGACGAGCGCGCCGGGCGAACTGGTGGACATCGTGACCACGGCTCTGGGGAAAACGGTCTAGTCGACCGGCAGGCCCCACGGCCGGCGGTCCAGCTCCACCCACCCACCTCCGCGAGCGAGAGCAGCGCGCACACCCGCCACGTGGTCGGCGAACGACGCGAGGTCGCCGTGCAGCAACTCGGCGCGTTCTACGTCCAACGGATGTGTGTCGTCATGCCACAGGTCGACCGCGAACGACGCGACGAACGACATCGACTGCAGGAGTTGTAGCAGCGCCATGGAAGGCCGCGGGCTCTCGTCGAGGTAGGAAGCCCGGATCTCCTCGCAGACGGCCAGCAGTGCCCGGACCTGGCGGATGGCGTCGGCCGGGGTGCCGTCCCACGACGGGTCCGGGTACACGCGGTCGCTCAGCTCCAGCCAGAGCCGCCACCCCGTGGCCAGTTCCGCGTCGTCTGCAGGACACCACTTACCCATGTGTCCACTGTGCATGCGTAACCGAGCATGAGTCTCGTGACGATGACGCACGCCACGGAACCAACGGGTCACACACGCGTCTTGAAGCGCATGACGCATGTGAGGCAAGGGCTTGGCGTGCTGTTGAAGCCGATGGCGGTCGGGCTCGCCATCGGGCTGGTCCTGACGTTGCTCGCGGTGCCGGCGCTCAAGTACGAGCTGGCCGACCACGCCAACCTCATCACCCGCATCCTGGCCTACGGTTTCCTGCTCGTGCCCGTCGCCGTCGTCACCGTGCTGAAGAGCTCCTACCCGGTCACGCACACGACCGGGCTCGTGGCGGGCGCCACGGCCATTCTCGCCACCGCCGGCCAGACGTACACCGGTACGCCGATGCCCTACATCTGGCTCGCGGCGGCGACCCTGTTCGGGTGCGCCGCCGCGAGGATCATGCAGAAGGAACGTGCCGCCGTTACGCCTTGACGGCGGCCACGTCGGGCTCGTCGGACTTCAGCGAGTCGATCAGCGCGTCGCGCTCCGGCGAGGCTTCCGGCTTCGCGAAGCCGATCGTCAGGTAAAGGACCAGGGAGACCAGCAGCGGCGTCGAGACGATCAGGGCCTGCGAGACGACGAAGTCCTTCAGGAACTGCTGCTCGACGTAGAGGAACGCCCAGGTGCTGAGACCACCGATGGTCGACGACAGCGCTGCCGTCGGGCCGAACTTCCGGAACCACGGGAGCAGGCCGAGCATCAGCGGAATCGCGATCGGGCCCATTGTGGCCGCGACCAGGGCAATCACGACCTTCAGCACGAAGCCCTTGGTGTCTGCTGTCAACGCGATGGTCATCGACAGGCCGATGAACAGGAACGTCGTGATGCGCGCCAGTTTCAACTGAGCATCCGCGGTCATCTCACGGGCGCCCTTCCAGATGCGCGGAAGGATGTCGCGGGTGATGACGGCGGTGATGACGTTGGCGTCGGACGAGACCATCGCCATCGTGTGCGAGAAGAAGCCGGCGAGGACGAGGCCCACCATGCCCGCGGGGAGCATGGCCTTGCCCATCTCGACGTAGGCCTGCTCGGCGTTGGCCTCCATTCCCGGCACGATCAGCGGCGCGGCCCACATCGGGAAGAACAGGATGAGTGGCCAGACGAGCCACAGCCCGGCGGACAGCAGGGCCGAACGCTTCGCGGCGAAGCCCGACGGGGCCGCCATGTAGCGCTGGGCCAGGTTCCACATGCCGCCGTTGTACTCGAGCGTCTTGATCAGGAAGAGCGCCATGAAGAACGTCAGCGTGTAAGGGCCGGTCAACGGGTCGCTGTGGCTCGCAGGGAGCTTGTCCCAGATCGTCCACATGAAGTCGATGCCACCGAAGTGCGACGCGACCGCGAAGAACATCGCGAGGCCGGCGGCGCCCTGGATGATGAACTGGCCGAAGTCCGTCAGCGCGTCGGCCCACAGACCGCCGAGCACCGAGTAGACCATCGTGACGACGCCGACGAGCGCGATGCCCCAGAAGATCGGGACTCCGGCGAAACCCTGCAGCAGCAGCGCGACGGCGACCCACTTGGCCGCGATGTCGACGACCTTGAGGCTGGCGCCCGCCCATGCCATGAGCTGCTGGGTCGGCACGTTGTAGCGGATTGCCAGGTACTCGAGCGGCGACTTCACGTCGTGCTTGGCGCGCAGCCGGTTCCAGGCAGGTGCCCAGAGGAACGCGCCGATGCCGACACCGATACCGATCGTCAGCGACCACCAGATGTAGACCGTGAGGCCGAGCCGGTACGCCTCCGCCGCGAACGCGACGAACATGACAGCGCTGTACCCGGACATGTGGTGCGAGATGCCTGACAACCACCACGGCATCTTGCCGCCCGCGGTGAAGAAGTCGGCGATGTTCTTGATCCGCCCACGGGACCAGAGACCGATGCCGACCATCACCACGAAGTAACCGGCGACCACGATCCAATCGAGGGTGCCCATGTGACCTCCTTGCGTGCACACACGTGTGCCCGCGAGAGCACCAGGCCTCATGGCGGCGGAACCTGGCACATCCGCACGGGATATGTGACGTAGGTCTTACGAGACTGTTGCCCCGGGACGGAAGACCTTCGGCGGTCTTGAATCACATTCGTGACCCTTGTTCATCCACGTGAACCGACTATTCCGCGTCACACGTCCGAGGGAACGACGTCTCTCCTCCGGAAGCACGAACGGAGGTGCTGATGCTCCCGCCCAACCGGCCTGCCCCCGGTGTCGCGCTGATCGACCCGGTGCCGCTGTACCGCGAAGGCCTGTCCGCCCTGATCAGGCGGACCGGCGGCCTGCGCTGGCTCGGTTCAACGGGTGATCTGCACGCTGCCGTTCGCCTGCACGAACGACTGCGCCCCGACGTGCTCCTCATCGACTCCGTGCTCGATCCGGTCGGCCACCTGGCCCGGCTGCTGGTCGAACGCGACCCGAATCTGCTGATCATCGGACTCGTCCGCGACGCGCACTCGCACGCGAACTACGTGACGAGCGTGTTAGAAGCAGGTGTTCGCGGCGTCGTGCCGCGTTCGGCCCAGCCGGAGCAGATCGTCCGGGTGATCGCCGAGACGTGCCGGTCCCGCGGCTACGTGCATCCCGACCTGCGCCCGACGAAGGAACGTCCGACGCTCACCCGGCGCGAGTACGAGGTGCTCACGCTCATCGCGGACGGCCTGGAGAACCAGCAGGTCGCGAACGAGCTCATCGTGTCCGTGGAGACCGTGCGGACCCACGTGAAGGGCATCCTGCGCAAGCTCAGCGCGCGCGACCGAACGCACGCGGTGTCGCTCGCCTATCGGTCAGGACTGCTGATCGGCCGACCAGCCGTGCTCGAGTAGTCCGAACACCTCGTCGGCGGCCCGTTCACGGTCCGGCCGATCGAAGATCAGGTCCCGCGCCTCCAGGGCGAACCGGGCCAGCGCGGCGCACCTGGCGTCATCTTCCGGCGCACCGATTTCCGCCGCGATGACGCGCGCCAACGCGTCCTGATGGCGCATCCACATCCCGTGCCCGTACGCACGCAACGCCGGTGTCGTCCGCACCAGCCGTTGGAAGTCGACGAACAACGGGTGGTCGGCGTGCCCTTTGGCCGCCCCGACGAAGTGGTCCCGCAACGCCCGCGGGATCGACTTGCCGGCCGGACGGTCGCGCACCGCGCCGAGCAGCGCGGACTCCTGCTCCTCGTCCTCGTCGAAGAGCAGCGCCTCCTTGCTCGGGAAGTGCTTGAACAGCGTCGTCACCGACACGTCCGCGCGGTCGGCGATCTCCTTCACGCCCACGTCGTCGAACCCGCGCGCCATGAACAGCTCCAGCGCCGCGTCGGCGATCGACTGGCGGGTCTGCAGCTTCTTGCGCTCACGGCGGCCGAGTTCGGTCACCGCCGGATCCTACCTGAAAGTTAACTGAGTACAAAAGTGTAGCGATTGCACTTTTGTAGTGGATACGCTTTCATCGACGGCATGACCACACCACGCATCGCCATCGCAGGGGCCGGCATCGGCGGCCTCACCTGCGCCCGCGTTCTCCAGCTGCACGGCTTCGACAACGTCACCGTCTTCGAACAGGAGAGCTCGCCGGAAGCCCGCCAGCAGGGCGGCACCATCGATCTGCACGCCGACAGCGGCCAGGAGGCGATCCGCGCCGCCGGCCTGTTCGACGAGTGGCGCGCGCTCGCCCGCTTCGAGGGCCAGGAGCAGCGCAAGGTCGACCACGCCACGGCCGCGTTGATCGAGCACGAACCGGCGGAGGGCGACTTCCGCCCGGAGATCGACCGCGGCCAGCTGCGCAGGCTCCTGCTCGACTCACTGGCGCCGGGAACCGTCAGCTGGGGCCTCGGCATCGACTCCGCCGCACCGGGCGAGATCACGTTCCCCGACGGCTCCACTGCCACGTTCGACCTGGTCATCGGTGCGGACGGCGCCTGGTCACGCGTGCGCCAGGCCTTGACCGACGCGATCCCGCAGTACACCGGCGTGATGTTCATCGAGACCCGCCACGACGATGACGAACGACTGCTCGACCTCACCGGCCAGGGCACGATGCTCGCGGACCACGAGGGCCTGATGCTGTGGGCGCAGCGCAACAGCGGCGATCACATCCGCGCGTACGCGTGCCTGCGCGCGCGTGAGGATTGGAGGCCCTCCAACGCCGAGCTGCTGGACCTCTACGCGGACTGGCACCCGGACCTCAGGGCGTTCTTCGCCGGCGAGCTGACCTACCGGCCCCTCTACGCGCTGCCGGTGCCCCACATCTGGGACCACACGCCAGGCATCACGCTGCTCGGTGACGCGGCCCATCTGATGCCTCCGCTGGGCGTCGGAGCGAACCTGGCCATGCAGGACGCGGCCGAACTGGCGCTCGCGATCGCCGAACACGGTGTCCGAAAGGGTGCGCAAGCCTACGAATCTGTCATGTTGCCGCGCGGGATCAGCTTCGCCGAGCGCACGAACCCCGCACTGCTGCACATGGTTTCTGAGCGCCCGATACGCGTCTGACCGGCTCTCATGCCCGATTCAGGGTGGTTGCGGAAGTGTCTGATTCGCCACCAGTGGGTGGTCGCCCTTGCCGGGGTTACTGTCGGGTAATACTCTGTTGTTACCGGTCAGTAGGCGACCCCGCCGCGACCCTGAGGAGTGAGCTGACGAGATGGGCCACTACAAGAGCAACGTCCGGGATCTCGAGTTCAACCTGTTCGAGGTCTTCAACGTGCAGGACCACCTCGGCACGGGGCCGTTCGAGCAGTCCGACGAGGACACGGCGCGCAGCGTGCTGGCCGAGGTGAAGAACCTCGCGGAGGGTGTCCTGGGGGACTCCTTCGTCGACGCAGACCGCAACCCACCGGTGTTCGACCCCGCGACGCACACGGCGACCCTGCCGGAGTCGCTGAAGAAGTCGTACCAGGCGGTGTGGGACGGCGAGTGGTACCGCCTGTTCCTGCCGAACGAGCTGGGCGGCTTCGGCACCCCGCCGTCGGTCACCTGGGCCGCGTCCGAGCTGCTGCTCGGTGCGAACCCGGCGGTCTACATGTACCTGGCGGGCCCCAGCTTCGCGACGGTCGTCTACAACAACGGCACCGAGCGCGACAAGCAGTGGGCGCAGCTGATGATCGACCGCGGTTGGGGCGCCACGATGGTGCTCACCGAGCCGGACGCCGGTTCCGACGTGGGCGCCGGCCGCACCAAGGCCATCAAGCAGGACGACGGCACCTGGCACATCGAGGGCGTGAAGCGCTTCATCACGTCCGCTGACCAGGACATCACCGAGAACATCATGCACATGGTCCTGGCGCGTCCCGAGGGCGAAGGCATCGAGGCGAAGCCGGGCACCAAGGGCCTGTCGCTGTTCCTGGTGCCGAAGTTCCACTTCGACCCCGAGTCCGGCGAGCTGGGCGAGCGCAACGGCGCCTTCGTGACCAACGTCGAGCACAAGATGGGCCTCAAGGCGTCCACCACGTGCGAGCTGACGTTCGGCCAGCACGGCGTGCCCGCCAAGGGCTGGCTGCTGGGCGAGGTGCACGACGGCATCGCGCAGATGTTCGACGTCATCGAGTACGCCCGCATGATGGTCGGCACCAAGGCCATCGCGACGCTGTCGACCGGTTACCTGAACGCGCTGTCCTACGCCAAGGAGCGCGTGCAGAGCGCCGACCTGACGCGCATGACGGACAAGACCGCCCCGCGCGTCACCATCACCAACCACCCCGACGTGCGCCGCAGCCTGATGCTGCAGAAGGCGTACGCCGAGGGCCTGCGCGCGGTGTACCTGTACGCCGCCACTCAGCAGGACAAGGTGATGCTCGGCGGCGACGACGCGAAGCTGGCGGCCAAGGTCAACGACCTGCTGCTGCCGATCGTCAAGGGCGTCGGTTCGGAGCGCGCGTACGAGCAGCTGGCGCAGTCGCTGCAGACCCTGGGCGGCTCGGGCTTCCTGCAGGAGTACCCGATCGAGCAGTACATCCGCGACGCGAAGATCGACTCGCTGTACGAGGGCACCACGGCCATCCAGTCGCTGGACTTCTTCTTCCGGAAGATCATCCGCGACAAGGGCCAGGCGCTCGGCTTCATCAACGGCGAGATCCAGACGTTCCTCGACAACGAGGGCGGCAACGGCCGTCTGAAGGAGGAGCGGGCGCTGCTCAAGCAGGGTCTCGAAGACCTGCAGGGCATGCTCGGCGCGCTGGTCGGATTCCTGACCACCTCGCAGGAGGACGTCCGCAACCTCTACAAGGTCGGCCAGAACTCGGTCCGCCTGCTGATGACCGCGGGTGACGTCCTCGTCGGCTGGCTGCTGCTGCGCCAGGCGGAGGTCGCGCTGCAGAAGCTCGCGGGCACGCCGTCGGCCAAGGACAAGGCGTTCTACGAGGGCAAGATCGCCGTGGCGTCGTTCTTCGCGAAGAGCGTGCTGCCGGAGCTCACCGCCCGTCGCAAGATCGCCGAGCAGACCGACAACGCGCTGATGGACATCGACGAGAGCGTCTTCTAGGCGCTTCAACGACAACGGGTCCGCGCACCTCCTGCCCGAGGTGCGCGGGCCCGTTTTTCATTGCCTCGTCAGGAGATCTGGTCGACGGTGTACCAGCCCGTGCTGAGCACTCGCGGGGCCAGATAGGTGTTGTAGACGTCGCTCTCGTCGAACCGGCCGCTGTGCACGTACGCGACCAACGCGCCGTCGCTCTTCCTGCGGCCCAACAGGTCGGGGATGCCGTCGCCGCTGATCTCCTTGAGCATCAACGAGTCCAGCGTGTCCCAGCCCCAGCCGATCGTGATCTCCCGGACGCGGCCGGTGCTGTTCTCGACCTCGAACTTCTGCACCGCGAGCCTGCCGTTCGCGTACTCGACGATCCGGTCGCGGTGCGGGCCCCTCGTCACCGAGCCGGGCACCTCCGAGTACTGCGTCCAGACGACTCGGCCCTTGCTCTCCCGGTCGATGCCGAACTGCTCGAAGTGGTCGGCGCCGTACACGAGCTTGTTCTGGTAGTGGTAGAGCGAGGTCTCGTTGTCGCTGGCGTAGATCTTCTCGATGTCGTCGAGGCCGTCGCCGCGGACCGTGCGGATCACGGCCTTGCCCCAGCCGTCGGCGTGGTACCAGAAGTTCTTGCCGGCGATCTCGCGCTGGCGCAGCGTCGCGATGCCGTTGAAACCGGCGTTCGGGTAGAGCCAGAGGTTGCCGTCGTGGTCGGAGGCGACGACGTCGCTCGGGCCGGCACCGTCGGCCCTGGCGGTGGCGATCCAGTGGTAGTTCACGTCGCGCCAGCCGTAGCCGATCGTCACCGGCGCGCCGAAGTTGCCGCCGTCGATCTGCGGGTAGACGACGAGCCGTCCGTCGGAGGTGCGCGCGGTGATGTCGGACTTGCCGTCGCCGGTCACATCACCCGACGGACGGGGCGAAGTGCCGGGCTCAGCGGTCGCCGGCATGGCGAGGCCGGTGACGGACAGGGCGACGACCGCGGCGGCGATCCAGGTTCTTCTTCGCATGGCTTTTCTTTCCCCCGGTTCGGTCAGCTGATGACGTTGTTGGTGTTCCAGCCGTAGCCCATCAGGGTCGGCGCCTGGAACGTCGCGATCGGGTTGGCCGGGTTCCACGTCTGCGAGTGCCGGTAGCCGACCAGCTCGCCGTTGTGCCGCCTGCCGATCAGGTCTGGCCAGGCGTCACCGCTGTACGCGCTGACACCGACGAAGTTGAGCGTGGTGAACCCGTGGCCGAGGGTGTAGTTGGCCTCCTCGCGGAACGAGAACACCTTCAGCGTGTCGGCCGGGTCCAGGTACAACAGGTCGGGGGAGCCGTCGAAGGTGACATCTGCCATGTTCATGTCCACGACGTACCTGACGCCGTACATCAGCGCTTCCGGTGCGCTGTACCGCGCTACCCCACCGAAGTTGCCGAGGTGGCGGTAGATGTACGCCATGTCGGTGTTCACCCGGCGGGCGATGATGTCGTCGCGGCCGTCGCCGTTGAAGTCGTGAAGCAGCACCAGGTCGTTGATGTTCCAGCCGGTGCCGAGGACGTACGACGGGCCGAGGGTGTTGAGGCCGTCGAAGGTCCCCGAGTGCGGGTAGACCCGCATCGTGCCCCCGCTGTCGATGCTGACCACGTCGGCCAGCTGGTCGTCGGTGATCCGGCCGGCACCGATCCAGCGGAAGCCGCCCCACCCGTGGTTGATGGTCACGGCGGGCTGGAAGGTGTCGAAGCCGCCGTCGAAGTTGTTGCCGTGCGGGTAGATCTTGAGCACGCCGTTGTCGGCCTGTCTCGCGAGGATGTCCGGCAACCCGTCACCGGTGAAGTCGCCGGATCTGGCGCCGCTGCTCGCGGAGCTGGCACCGGCGTACCCGCCGGTCTCGGCCGGCTGCATCCCGGTGGACTGGACACCGGGCGGCTCGGGCGCGGCGACGACGGCCGGAGTTGTGGATGCGGCAGTAGATGTCAGCAATGCCGCCGTGGCGACCAGGAGGCTCCATTTGCGCTGCATGCGCGCATCATGCAGGCCGTCCCCGTGTTGCCGCAGCGGAATCCGGCAACGCGGGGACGGCTGCGGTCAGCGAACCTTCACTCCTTGAGCGCGCGTGCGGCGACGAAGCAGTACACGCCGAACGCGGCGATGCCGATCGCGACCGCACTGAGCAGGAACATGCCGTAAGGCTGTGCTGCCAACGTCTTCAGCGCCTTGTCCATGCCACCGGACTGCTGGGGATCCGCGTTGATCGCGGCGAGTCCTACGAGGACACCGATCACGCCGTACGCAACGCCCTTGCCGATCCAGCCGATCCGGCCGACGGGCTCGATCCACGACGGCGCACGGCTCATGTCGAGGTCCTTCTCGAAGGACTTCTTGATTCCCTTGTAGATGATCACGCCGGCGACGCAGAGGATGCCGATCGCGATCGCGCCGACGATGAACTGACCGGCGGGCAACGCGAGCACCTGCGCGGTGAGTTCTTGCTGCTGCTGGTTCTGGTCGCCGGAACTGCCGCTCGTCGCGTACTTGAAGGCACCGAGCGCGATACCGGTCGCGGTGATGGCGCGGGCGGCGGAGCCGATGCGCTTGGAGATCCGCTTCCGCTTCTTGCCGATGTAGGTGTAGCCCACGAAGGCGAGCAACAGCTGCCACAGCGCGAAGAACACCAGCCCTATCGCGAGCGTCCACAGCACCCAGGCGCCGCCCTGGGCGATGTCGCTCACCGCGCCTTTCGAGTCGGCCTGTTCGGAGTCACCGAACGCGACCTGGATCGCCAGCCACGCCACCAGGACGTGCACGACCCCGTACAGCACCATTCCCGCCCGCCCGAGGGTCTGGACGACGGGATGTCTTCGCGCCTGTTGCGCAACAGTGGCCACGAAGGGGTGAATACCCCCGCGTGGCCACGGTGAACCTGAATGTTGCTCAGCCGCCGGGCGGCGGCTCACAGATGATCTTGAACTGCGGGTCGTAGCGAACCGTGCGCGACTCGCTGCGGGACTGGCCGTTGCGGCGGTCCGTGATCGTGCGGGTGTCCGTCACCGAGAAGCCAGGAGCGCCGTTGCTCGGCGAGCACCCGGCCTTGCTGACCTTCTTCTCCTGCGGCTGGGTGGGGTTGAAATCGCCGCTGGTGGAGCCCGTGACGTCGTAGTTCTTGGTGCCCCAGAGCACGATCTTGATCGACGAGCCGGTCCAGATCGTCTGGATGGCGACGCCCGTGTCGTCCGGGTTCGTGAACGCGATGTCGATCAGGCTGTTGCCCGCGCCGTCCATGAACACGGTGGCCTCGCGGCCCTTCGGGTACCGCGTGATCCAGTAGCTGTGCTCCTTGTGGCCCGCGTCCTTCATGCCCGCGTAGTAGTACGCGTTGTAGAGCGTGGTCGCGAACTGCGAGATACCGCCGCCCACCGCCATGCCGGGGATGCCGTTCTCGATGATGCCCGCCTCGACGTAGCCCTGCGCGGTACCGCGGGGGCCGGTGTACTTGTTGAGGCTGAACGTCTCCTTGGGCTTCACGATCGCGCCGTTGACCTTCTGGGCGACGACCCGGATGTTGACGCCGGAGGCGGGGGCGAAGCCACCGGTCTGGAACTCGCCGATGACCTCCTTGATGCCCATCTTGTTCGCCTGCTCGGTGGTGACCTTCGCGGGCGTGTGCTTGTACTCGAACTTGACCTCGCGCGCGTCCGTCTTCTTCAGCGTGTCGAAGTAGGGCTGGAGGTTCTTGTCCCAGTCGAGGTCGAGGCCGTCCACCGACGGCTTGACGGTCGGCTTGCCGCCCTCGAAGACGATCTCGGCGTCCTTGCCCTGCTTGACCGTGTCCTTGAGCTGCGGCGTGGTCACCTCGGCGAGCTTGTCCTTGTTCGGCGTGACGGTCAGCGCGCCGCCTTCACCGGGAGCGAAGGCCAGCGTGGCCCCGATCTGCTCCGGCGTGAGCGTCGCGTCCTTGCCCTCGCCCTTGATGACGACCGGACCGGACACCGCGGTCTTGACGATCTCGTTGAGCGCCTTCTCGACGCCCTCCTTGGTCGTCTTCACCGGGGTGAAGTCCATCGGGACCTCGATCGGGTTGCCGGACGCCCAGTTCGCGACGACCGTGCTCGCGGCGTCCTCCGTCTTGAGCTTCTGGCCGTCGTGCGGCTCGACGGCGACCGGGTTGGCGCCCTCGAACTTGATGGTGCCCTCGATCGGGTCGTGGTCGAGCTTGGGGCGCATGGCCTCGAGCGCCCCGGAGACCTTGGCGTCGTCCGCCTTCGTCGCGACGCCGACCTCACGGCTGGTGAAGAACGAGGTCACGCGGGTGATCGGGCTGAGCGGCTGACTGCCGGCACGGTCGATCGTGCCGTTCCAGTCGAGCTCCAGACCCGCTGCCTTGGGATCGAGCTCGGTGGTGATGTCACCGGCCTTGAGCGCGACCGGCTTGCTCAGCCGCGGGCCTATCTCGTCGCGCAGCTTCTTCTCGGCCTCGTCGTGACCCATGCCGCCGACGTCGACGCCCGCCACGGTCACGCCGCGGGGCACGTTGCCGCTGGAGACGAGGATGTCCAGGCCGTAGAGCAGGCCGAACGCCCCGACCACTGCCGCGGCCACGATCAGGATCTTCTTCTTGTTGTTCTTCGGCTGTTCGTCGTCCTCGCCGGGCTCGATCATCACCGGCCCGTAGACGCCCGAGTCCTCCGGCTGCGGCAGTGGCGGGGCCACCGGCGCCATGTACTCGGTCGCGTCCTCGCTGGCCGGGAACCCGACGCCGGGCACGGCCGCGGTGACGGTCGGCTCGCTGTCCGGTTCCTCGGAAGGCCACGCCTCGGGAGGCGCACCGGTGGTCACTGGGCCGATCTTCGTCGTCTGCTCGGAGGCGGTGCCTCCGGGATTGACCGGCGGCATCGCTCTAGTCTTTTCAGCGTCGTACGGCACAGCTCTCCCCGTTGCCCTGTCTCTCCTGAGGCGGCATATGTGTATGTAGCTATCAGGCGCAGATCTCTTACCGGCGGCTCATAGGTACAGACCAGTACCGTGCTCGGTGAGCTCACTTGCCACAGCGTGCAGGTCGCGTTCCCTCATCACGAGATACGTGGTGCCGTGCACCTCGACCTCAAGCTGATCTTCCGGGTTGAACAGAACCCGGTCGCCCACCTTCACGTGCCGCACGCTGGTACCAGCCCCGAACACATCACCCCACGCCAACCGCTTCGCCATCTGGGCCGTAGCGGGGATCACGATGCCACCACTGGAACGCCGCTCGCCGTCCTCCGGCGAAATACGCACCATGACGCGGTCGTACAGCATCTGGATCTCGAGCTTGACATCAGGCACCAGCAGAGTCTACGTGCCTGCTGGACCAGCCTCGTCCATGCCGCCCATGAGCAGCGGCAGCCGGGTAGGTGCATCGGCAACAACTCGAACTGGAACCCCCCAGTCCTGCCTGGTCAGACGGCAGACCGGGTGTTCGTCGGCCGGATCGTCACTGCAACTGGCCGCCTGCGCTACTACGTGCAGAACTCCGTTCGTGACCTGATCGTTGATCCGCAACGCCCGTACCAGTTCGGTGCTGACACCCGCGCCCTCCAGGATCAGCTCCGGCGGTGAGCTGGTGATCTCCAGCCGAGTGGACGGTCCGTACCTTTCGTCCAGTTTGGTCCCGGTCGGCGGCGTGAAGACCACCGCGAGCTCGATCTCCCCGGACGCGATGTCGGTGGACGGCCGCTTGACCGCGTGCTCCTTGCCGTCGATCTTCGTGGCGGCCGCGGAGAACCGCTCGAGCCGATGAGCAGCGCTGGCCACGACCACCAGCTCGTCGTCGACGACGAGTGCGTCGGACGGCTCGGCGATGTCCGTCGCGATGGTGGTCAGCGTCTTCGTTTCGGGGTCGTAGCGCCTGATCGCGTTGTTGTAGGTGTCCGAAATGGCGAGCGAGTGGTCATTGAGGACGGTGACGCCCAGCGGGTGCTGCAGGAGCGCTTCCTCGGCGTCGCCGTCCTTGTGTCCAAACGCGAACAGGCCCTTGCCGATGACGGTGTGGACCTCGCCGTTCTCGAGGTACCGCAGCGCACTGGTCTCGGAGTCGACCATCCAGAGCCTGTCGCCGTCCGCGGCCAGCCCGGACGTCTGCGCGAAGAAGGCCTCCCGCGCCGGACCATCGTTGATGCCTTCGACCGTGGTGCCGGCAAGCCTGCTGACGGTGTTCTGGTCGGGGTCGAAGAAGCCGAGCGTGTGGTTGCCGGCCATGGCGATCGCCACGCCACCGTTCCACCACGCGACGTCCCACGGGCTGGTGAGGTCGATCTTGTCGGCGGGCCCGTCGGTCTCACCGTCGCGCCACTGCTCGCCCGTGCCCGCGAGCGTCGTGACCTCGCCCGTTTCGAGGTTGAGGCCCCTGATGAGGTGGTTGACGGTGTCCGCGACGACGACGTCGTAGCCGTGTGTGTTGGGAACGTTCGCGAGGCCGGCCGGCTCGGAGAAGGTGGGGTTGAGGCCGTCTTCTTTGCCGCGTTCGCCGGTGCCGATGCGGCGGATGACGGTCTCGCCGTCCGCTTCCAGCTCCACGATGCTGTGGTGGGCGGAGTCGCTCACCAGGATGGTGTTGCGCGGCGTGACGATGGCCTTGGCCGGGAACCGGAGCGTGGTGCTCGTGGGCTCCGGCGCGACGTACGGCCCCGAGCCGCGGTGCAACGTGCCCTTCGCGTCGTGCTCCTCGACCAGTTCCCTGATGATCGTCCTGAGCGCCTCGACGTGCCCTTCACCAGCGGCGACGTGCACGACGTAGCCCTCGGGGTCGACCAGCACGAGCGTCGGCCACGCCTTGACCGCGTAGTTCTGCCAGGTGGTGAGCTCGGGGTCGTCGAGGACCGGGTGATGCACCTCGTAGCGCTCGACGGCCGCCTTGAGCGCCTCGGCGTCGGCCTCGTGGACGAACTTCGGCGAGTGCACGCCGATCGTGACGAGGACGTCCTCCAGCTCTTTCTCGAGGGGGCGCAGCTCGTCCAGGACGTGCAGGCAGTTGATGCAGCAGAACGTCCAGAAGTCGAGCAGCACGATCTTGCCGCGCAGGTCCTTGAGGCTGACCGTGGTGTCACCGGTGTTCAGCCAGCCGCGTCCGACCAGCTCAGGGGCACGGACACGGGCACGGCGCTTCACAGTCGTCACGACCGTATCCAACACGGTGAGACAGGGCGTCCATTCCGATGTCCATCATGTGGACGGCAGCTTGAGGCCCGGCTTCTCGCCCTCGTCGAACACCGGCATCACGGTGATCTCCGCCTCCGACAGGTCCACCTCCCCGCCCGCGAACCGGGCCCCGCGGAACGACACCTCGCCGGCGTTGAACTCCGCGCCCTCGAACCGCACCCGCCCGCCGCTGAACTCCGCCTTGTCGAACGTCACGCGCGCGCCGTCGAACGAGGCGCCGCCGAACCACACCTCGCCGCCGCACACCTTCATGCCGTCGAACGAGATCCAGCCGCCGGGGAAGCGCGCCAGGCTGAGGAAGAACGTGCCGGCCGGGATGACGATGCCCGCGAAGTCGGCCGACCGCAGCACCGCGCGCACCAGGTCGAAGTCGTGGCCCTGCCAGCTGACCGGGGCGCCGGCGCGGAGGTGCTGGGCGATCACGCTGGTGAGCGTCAGGCGCACCTCGGACTCGGCGTCGTGGTACCACTCCGAGTCGAGGGCCGGCTCGTACGGGACGCGCAGGTAGGCGCACAGGACGTTGATGCAGACCTGGCGCTGTTCGGGCCATTCGTCGGCCAGTGAGGCCATCGCGTAGATGCCGGCCAGGCGGATGGTCGGGGCCTCGTTGCCGATCTGGTTGCAGGCGGCGCCGAAGCGTTCGTTGAGCAGCTTGGTTCGTTCGCGGGTTTCGGCGGACTCGCTGATGCGTTGTTTTCGATAAGCCACGACGAGTGCGACCACGCCGCCCACGCCCGCTACCACGGTCAGCGCGACCTTGATGATGTCGAGCCTGGCGTTTGACGCGGTCGGAAAGCCCAGCGCGGCCCAGAGAAGCGCTGCGGCCGCAGCAAAGACGGTTAGGCCGATCAGCACAACGAGGCCTATGTGCCTTTTGATTGACCAAAGCAGGCCGGAATCCACGATGATGGACGGTAACCGCCCGTCTGAACCTTTGCGCCGTGTTTGGCGTAGAGGACGCCGGGAGGTGCGTGTGATGGTGGAGTACCTGGTGATCGGTGCGGGTCCGGCGGGCCTGCAGATGGGGCGCTTCCTGCACCGCGCGGGCCGCGAGTACCTGATCGTCGAGGCGGGGGCGGAGCCGGCGAGCTTCTTCCGGACGTTCCCGCGGCATCGCGTGCTTTCCACGGACGACAACTCGTTGTTCGAAGGTGCGCCGTTTTCGCGGTACAGCAAGCGGTCTTTCCCCAACGCGGACGATCTGGTGCGGTATTTGGAGGATTTCGCGCGGCCGTTGAACGTCCGCTACAACACGACGGTCAGCCACGTGGACCAGTACCGGGCGCGGCACGTGATCATCGCGACCGGCAAGAAGCCTTACCTGCCGGCAATTCCGGGCATCGAGCTCGCCGAGACGTACGCGAGTGCCAGCACCGATCCGACCGAGTACGCGGGCAGGCGGGTGCTGATCATCGGACGCGGGCACAGCGCGTTCGAGACGGCGGACAACATCGCGGCGACGGCCAGGGTCACGCACACCGTGGGGCGGACGGTGCAGCGGATCGTCAAGGACGGCAACGAGTTCGTCGCCACGATCGACGGCACCGGCGAGCTGCGGTACGACAAGGTCATCGTGTGCGCGGGCTTCCGCAGGGACACGACCCTCGACGCGCCGCACGCGCACGTCGTCAGCGGTGACTCGATCAAAGCGATCCGGCACTCGGCCAGGGCGCTGCACCGGATGCTGGAGGCCGAACACCACGGCGTGCCGTGGCCGCACCGCAGACTGCGCAACCGGCCGGACGCGCTCGCGGCGACCATCGCCATGCGGGCCAGCGAGATCCCGGACGGGCTGGCGGACGTCGTTGTCCCGCAAGGACAGCACGCGCTTCTCTACGACGAGATGCCGACGACCGAACGCCGCGGCTTCGTGGTCACGAGCACCCAGATCAGCCACTACCGCAAGAACGAGCTGATCGCCGTGGAACACCGCCTGCACCGCAAGCCGCTGGAGAGGTTCTTCTCGCAGCAGCTCGCGGTGCCCTGCATCGCCTAGGCGGGAAGCGTGCGCGCGAGGAACGCCGCGGTCAGGTCCCAGGCCCGGCCGGCGGCGTCCTCGTCGTACCAGGGCGCCAGGTGGTTGAGGAACGCGTGGCCCGCAGGCTCCAGGTGGATCTCCGCGCCCTCGTGCGCGGCCACCGCGTCCACGACCTTCTGGTACCCGGTGATGAACGAGTCCTCGGTGCCGAAGTGGAACAGGATCGGGCAGGACACGTGGTCCAGCGTGTCGATCTGGTCCGGCACGCCAGAGCCGTAGAACGAGACGGCGGTGTCCGGGTCGGAGGCGGTGGCCGCCGCGTAGGCCAGGGTGCCGCCGAGGCAGAACCCGAGCACGCCGACGCCACCGGTGACCTCTGGCAGGCCGCGCAGGTACTCGACCGACGCCACGACGTCCTGCACGGCCAGCGGGAAGTCGAGCTTCCCGACGACCTCCATCGACTTCTGGATGCCGGCCTCGTCGTGCTCACCCACCCAGCCCGGCTCGAAGCGGTGGAACAGCTCGGGCACGGCCACGACGTAGCCGAGCGCGGCGAGCTTCTCGGCGATGCCCTGCAGGTATCCGTCCAGGCCGAAGATCTCCTGGATCAGGACGATGCCGGGGCCGGAACCGGACGAAGGCAGCCAAACCGGCAACGGCATGTCGTCAATTCGATGGGTCATGGATCGATCTTGCCCGAGAAGCTCGGTCCAGGTGCTCACCACCACGGCGCCGTTGGGTGGCCGATAATCGGCCGATGATCAGGCTGATCGCGACCGACCTCGACGGCACGCTCCTGCAGCCGGGCGGGGTGCTCAGCGACCGCACCCGCGCCACGCTCAACGCCGTCGACGCGGACGTCGTGGTCGTGACCGCGAGGCCGCCGCGGTTCGTGCAGGACCTCGACCTCACCGGGACGGCGATCTGCTCCAACGGCGCGATGATCTACGACCTGACGAATCGGGAGGTCACGCACGCGCAGACGGTGCCGTTCGACGTCGTGCGGAAGGTGTCGGAGGCGCTCGCGGAGGTGATCCCGAACGTGGGGATCGCGGTCGAGACCGGGCTGGAAGTGTTGTGCGAGCCCGCGTTCAAGGGGTTCAGCGCGAACAATCCACATCGGACACTGGAGTTGCTCGACCACGTCTTCGAGGAGGCGCACCAGGTCGTGCAGATGCTCGCCTGGGCGCCGGACTCCGAGAGCGACCACATGATGGAGATCGCCAAGCAAGCCGTCGGGCAGCACGTCACGGTCACGCACTCCGGCGGGCTCGGGCTGCTGGAGATCAGCCCGCCCGGCGTCTCGAAGGCGGCCACGCTGGAATCTCTTTGCGGTGCAAGGGGAATCGGCAAGCACGAGGTGATCGCGTTCGGGGACATGCCGAACGACCTGTCGGTGCTCGGGTGGGCCGGCACGGCGTATGCGATGGGCAACGCGCACCCGGTGGTCAAGCAGGCGTGCAGCAACCACGCCCCGCCGAACACCGAGGACGGCGTCGCCCAGATCCTCGAACGGCTCTTCCGGATCTAGCGGCGCGGCACCGAGGTGGGCCCTGCCACCTCGGCACCCAGCGCTGTCACCCGCCGCCGGAGCTCGCGGTCGGCGGTCACCACCGTCACCGACCGGCCGGCGCCCTCGGAACGGACCACCTCGACGATCGTGTCGTCGCCGTCGCCGGCGGCGGAGACCACGCGGACGTCAGGAATGCTGGACACGTTGCGCGCCTTGCCTTCCACGACGAGGACCACTTCCTCGTCGCGGCCGCTCAACGCGTCGCGGAGGCGTTCGGCCGCGCCCGCCCGGTCGCGCCACCACCCGTCGGGCACTGATCCCACGACGTTGGCAGCATCGACCACGAGCAACGGCTTCACGCCCTCAGAGTGCCTCAGCCCCGGCGCGCTCGCAGTGCGTCGAGCGAGTCGGGGTCGTCGCTCACGGCGAGAGAAGAGACAACGCCGGAGACGCCGGCCCAGCGCTGCACGGCGGCCGTTGCGGCGGCGCGTTCCTTCTCGGGCAGCTTCGCGATGTTGGAGCCGTGGTTGCCGCCCGGCACCGCGAACGACAGCGAGTCGCGCGTGCCCGGACCGAGGCGGAACGGTTCGGCGCTCCACGGGTCGTTCTGGCCGTTCACGAACAGCAGCCGTGAACCCTGATAGCGCACCCACGAGTCGACGTCACGCATGGCGGAACGGTCGAAACGCGGGAACCTGATCTCCGGCGACACCATCGAGCGCGGCACCGAGACACCGGGGTAGCGCAGCAGGTCGCGCACCGCCGACTCGTCCGCCTCCGGCCAGCCGAGCTGCGTGCCGGCCTGGTAGTAGTACGGCGCGTAGGGCGCCACGCCCGCGTCGGTGTAGAAGTCCCAGCCCACGGTCTTCTCCATAAACGTCCAGAGGTCGTCCACCGAGGCCGCGGCGCCCGGAACCAGAGCGCACTGCTCCTGAGTGCCGTACTGCCAGAACGTGAACGGCGTGTCGAGCACCAGGATCTCCAACGCCCGGTGCGCGCTGCCGAACTGCTTGTACGTGTAGCCCTTGGCTTCCAGGCGCGAAACGATCTCGTCGCGGTGCTGCAGGATCTGCCGCTGCACGCCCTCGAGCCGCTTGTTGCACGTCGGGTCGTTGCCGACGTTGCGGATGAACTCGCCGTACACGTCGCGGTCGTTCACCACGTCGTTCGGCGCGACGTAAGCAATGGTCGCGTCGACATCGCGCGGGAAGAAGCGGCGGTGGTAGATCGACGTCATACCGCCCTTGCTCGCACCCGTGGAGAGCCACTTGGCGCGGTAGATCTTCTTGAACGCCAGCACGATCCGGTGGTGGTCGTTGGCCGCCTGCCAGATGTTCAGGTCGTCCCAGTCGGCCGGCGCCGGGCGTGAGGGCGTGAAGAACCGCTGCTCGACGCTGAGCTGGTTGCCGTCGACGAGCCGCGCCGGTTCGGACGCGCCGATCGTGCCCGGCAGGCCGTAGCCGGTGGTGTGCAGCACCATCGGTTTGGCGTCGTCCTTGTGCAGCAACGAGAAGCGTTGCTCGAACTTCGTCCCGCGCGGCCGGTGGTGGTCCGCGGGCTGCTGAATGCCGAGGACGAACGTCCGCGCGGTGCCGGACGTCCCTTCGCTGATGATCCGGACGCCGGGCAGTGCGGCGATCCGGTCCTTGATGTCCGGGGCGGCGGACACGACCGAGGCGACAGCCAGGACCTGTGCCGATGCCAGGCCGAACGCCAGCAGGGAGCGTACGAGTCTGTTCACGCACCTGAAGCTAGCCAGCGCGAGCGTCTCAACGGACCGGCCGATCGGCGGGACTACAGGTCTCTTGCAGCGGACTTGGAGAGGCCTTGCAGACGAGCCCGCGAATCTTCAGCCAAGCCTGAAGAGGGAGATCGGAAATGAAGATTCGAGAGCTGCTCGGAACCAGTGCGGTCGCCGTCGCGCTCGTCATGGGAATGGCGAACGTGGCCACGGCTGACGACATGAGCGTGATGTTCAACTGCGGGACCTACCCCGCGGGCAAGCAGACAGCCAGGGACGAAGCCCTCGCCAGATCCACGACCTGGATCCAGGCGCGGGTGCCGTACAGCCAGAGCGCGTGCCACTCCAACCAGTTCGGCTCGTACCGCACCGACTGCAGCGGTTACCTGTCGATGATCTGGGGCCTGCACCACTCCTACACGACCTCGACGTTGCACGAGGTCTCGCACACCATCAACCGCGCTGACCTGCAGCCCGGCGACGCGCTGAACTGGCCGGGACAGCACACCGCGTTGTTCATCGGCTGGGCGGACGGCGCGCGGACCATGCCGCGGGTCCGTGAGCAGGCCGGCCCGAACGGTGCCGCCACGGTCGAGCGCAACTGGTCGGCCGCGACCGCCGCCAAGTACACGCCGATCCGCTACAACGGCATCATCTCGTACAACGTCGCCGGCGACATCGGCACGAAGTGGCGTGCGATGGGCGCGGACAACAGCCTCGTCGGCAGCCCGATCAACAACGAGCAGCCCGGCGCGCCCGGCGGTCGCTGGCAGGGTTTCCAGCGCGGCAACATCTACTGGACCCCGGCCACGAACGCCCACCCGGTGTACGGCGAGATCCTGACCAAGTTCATGAACTCCGGTGATGAGCACCGCTGGGGCTACCCGGTCAACGACGAGTCTCCTGGTGCGCACGGCGGCCGCTGGCAGGGCTTCCAGAACGCCAACTTCTACTGGACCTCCAGCACCAGCGCGTTCCCCGTCTTCGGCGAGATCCTCACCAACTTCATGAACAACGGTGACGAGCACCGCTGGGGCTACCCGCTGATGGAAGAAGCGCCCGGCGCCAACAACGGCCGCTACCAGAAGTTCCAGAACGGCATCTGGTACTGGTCCGCCCGCACCAGCGCCTACCCCGTCTACGGCGACATCCTGCAGAAGTTCGGCACCACCGGCGACGAGCACACCCACGGCTACCCCAAGGAAGCCGAGAAGGACTGGGCAGGCGAGGCCGGTGGCCGCATGCAGACCTTCGAGAACTCCACCTTCTACTGGACCCCCGCCAAGGGCGCCTGGTCCGTGGCGAACGGGTGATGGCCATGAAGACGACCACCACTGTCGCGATCGCTGTCCTGTCCCTGCTGCCGTTGGCCGGTGTCTCCCAAGCCGAACCGGCACACGTCTCCAACGCCGAGATGCAGGCCGCCTGCGCGGTTCCCGCCAACCGCGACCTCAACGTCACCCGGATCGTCCACAACGTCGGTGTCCGGCGCGGTGTGTCGGCCAAGGTGATGCTCGCCGGGTTCGAAGCCGGCTGGGTCGAGTCGCACATGAACAACCTCAACTGCGGTGACCGCGACTCGCTCGGCGTGTTCCAGCAACGGCCCTCACAGGGCTGGGGCACTCCCGAACAGATCATGAACGTCGACTACGCCGCCGACCGCTTCTTCGCCGAAGCGCAACGCGTCGAACCGAAGTACCCGAACCTCAGCGCGGGTCTGCTCGCGGACAAGGTGCAGCGCTCGTGCTGCCCCGCCCGCTACGACCAGGCAGAGGCGAAGGCCAGGCAGATGCTCGACGAGGTCCGCATCTCGGTCTACGGCGACATCGGCGTGAAGTGGCGGGCGATGGGCGCGGAGAACAGCGTCGTCGGCGCCCCGATCAGCAACGAGCAGCCGGGCGCACCCGGCGGCCGGTGGCAGGGATTCCAGCGCGGCAACATCTACTGGACCCCCGCCCTCAACGCCCACCCGGTCTACGGCGAGATCCTCACCAAGTTCATGAACACCGGTGACGAACACCGGTGGGGCTACCCGGTCAACGACGAGCAGCCCGGCGCACCCGGTGGCCGCTGGCAGAAGTTCCAGAACGCCAACTTCTACTGGACCTCCAGCACCGGCGCGTTCCCCGTGTTCGGGGAGATCCTCACCAACTTCATGAACAACGGCGATGAGCACCGCTGGGGATACCCGCTCATGGAGGAGGCCGTCGGCGCGAACAACGGCCGCTGGCAGAAGTTCCAGAACGGCATCTGGTACTGGTCGGCACGCACGAGCGCGTACCCGGTGTACGGCGACATCCTGCAGAAGTTCGGCACCACCGGGGACGAGCACACCCACGGCTACCCCAAGGAAGCCGAGAAGGACTGGACCGGCGAACCCGGTGGGCGCATGCAGACCTTCGAGAACTCCACCTTCTACTGGACCCCAGCCAAGGGCGCCTGGTCGGTCGGAAACTAGTCCTTGAAGCTGGCGAAGTAGGCGGCGGCCATGTCCTCGTCGCCATGGCCTCGGGTGACCGCGCGGTTCAGGCGGGCACCCGAGGCCATAGCCACGTCCAGCTCCACACCGGCGCGCACGGCCGCTTCGCGCACCAACAGCGCGTCCTTCAGCGCGTTCTGCACGGTGAAGGCCGGCGGGAACTCCCGCTCGATGATCGCGTTGCCCTTCATCTGCAGGTACGCGCAGTCCATCGCACCGCCGGAAACGGCTTCCAGGAACAGCTTCGGATCGAGCCCGGACGCCTCGGCGAGCGACACGGCCTCACCGACCGCGGCGGTCAGCGCGAGCACCCAGCTGTTCGCGACGAGCTTCAACCGGGACGACGAACCGGCTTCGCCCACCCACATCGTGCGGGCGCCGATCACGTCGAACACCGGCTGGACGCGGTCGCGGAGCTCGGACGCACCAGAAGCGAGCACGACGAGCTTGCCCTCGGTCGCCGGTTTCACACTGCCCAGCACCGGGGCGTCGACGAAGTCCAGCCCGAGCGAACGGGCGAGCGCGATGTGGTCGTCGATCGCGTCGACGCCGACCGTGGACGCCTGGATCCAGACGGCGTTGTGCGGCAACGCCTCCGCGGCCGCGTTCATGGTCTCGGTGACGGCGGCACCGTCGTTGAGCATGGTCAGGACGATCTCCACGCCCTCGACGGCCTGAGCCGGAGAGTCGGTGACGACCACGCCCTGGGCGGCAAGAGGTTCCGCCTTCGCTCGCGTGCGGTTCCAGGCACGGACTTCGTGTCCGGCTGCGGCGAGGTTGGCTGCGATGGGGGCACCCATGAGGCCGGTGCCGAGCACGGCGATCTTCATGTCCCCAGCAAACAAGAAACCTCGCGGTGCTGCCAGGTCGGGGGTCCGACAGCACCGCGAGGTCAACAGTGACATCGGCGGACCGACGTGCGCTGTTACAACGCCATTATACTGTGGCGTGGATCACGTTTAACAGAATGAAACCCCTGGAGCGCGGGAGGTGCTCCAGGGGTTCCCGTAGGGAGGCACTCGCGACGGGGCGCCGTGCGAGTGCCGGGTCGAAAGTCAGCGCAGGGTGGTGACCTGAGCCTGGGCGATGGCCATCAGCTCGTGACGCATGGCCGGGGTGGTGGCCATGTCGATCGCGCGAGCCACGGCCTTCCGGTTACGCGCCTCGGCACGACGGGCGCGGAGCTTCGCTGCGAAGTTCATCTCGGTCTGCACTTCCCTCTCGGAGGTCTGTTTGGTTGGTAACCCAAGTATGCACCCTCCTACCCGCAAACGCACGCGATTATCCGGTGAGTTGGGGCACAGGCCGATGAATCATCGGCTGACAACGTGAACGACCGGACAACGATAGGGAGCCGTTGTCAGTCCTCGCGACCGAGCAGGAACCTGCCGAAGTGCGGCACGGTGAAGGCGATCTGACCCCGTTCCGCGCTGTAGACCAGGCCTTTCTTGATGAGCGAGTCCCGCGCGGGCGACAGCGAGGAGGGCTTGCGACCCAGGTGGTCGGCCACCTGGGCGGTGTTGACCCCCGCATCCTTTCCGTCGGTCAACTCGGCCATCGACCGGAGATACTCGCGTTCAGCAGGCGTTGCACGCTCGTATCGGGAGCCGAAGAAGCCGACGGCCAGCTCGGCGTCGGCCTCCGGAGCGGCCATGGAGACGTCCAGCGCACTGATCGGATCGACCGGCGCGGCGTCCCAGGCGGCCTTGCCGTAGGCCTGGATGAAGTACGGGTAGCCGCCGGACGCGTCGAACAACGCGTCGAGCGCCTCGTCGGTGATGCCCGCGTCCTCCCGTTCGACCGGGGCGAGCACCGCCCGATCGGCGTCCTCACGACTGAGCCGGTCGATGCGGACGTACCGGAAGAGCCGCTCCGAGTACGACTTGCTCGCGGACAGCACCGCCGGCAGGTGCGGCAGGCCCGCGCCGACGACCACGAGCGGCGCGCCGAGCTGGGAGAGCTCGTGGCACGCCGCGCACAACGCGCTGATGTCGTCCGGCTTGAGGTCCTGCATCTCGTCGATGAGCAGCGCGACGCCGGTGCCGACGTCCTGCGCGAGCTCGGCGACGTCGGTGAACAGCTCCACCAGGTCGATCTCGATGTCACCGGAGTCCGCGCGCCCGGTCGCCGCCGGCACGTCGATGCCGGGCTGCCAGCGATCCCGCAGCTTGGCGCCGTCCGGTGCCGCTCTCAGCGCGAACGCCTTCAGCACGCCCAGGATCGCCTCGACCCGGTCCGGCGCCCGGTGCCGGACCGCGAGATCCCTGATCGCCCGATGCAGCGCTGCCGACAGTGGTCGCCGCAGGTCAGCCTCCGGCCGGGCCTCGACCTTGCCCGCGCCCCACCCGCGTTTGACCGCCATGGACCGCAGCTCGCCGAGCAGCACCGTCTTGCCGACGCCGCGCAGTCCGGTCAGCACGAGGCTGCGTTCGGGACGGCCGCGGGCCACGCGTTCGAGCACCACCTCGAAGGCGGCGACCTCTTTGTCCCGGCCGGCGAGCTCAGGAGGCCTCTGGCCTGCACCGGGGGCGAACGGGTTGCGCACCGGGTCCATGCCTCGCACCGTATCGGCGTTTCTAGGGCCCGCAGTAGAGACGCGCAGACGAACCTCGAAGTGGCTCCGGATGCCGATGTATTCGACTTTCTAGTGATTGAGCAATAGAGCGTAATAGTTGCGGATGAACCGGGGCACCGGTTGGCTGGGCCGCGTGGCTGAAGTCGTGACGAAGGGGACCGGCGAGGTCGAGCGCACCGCCGACCGCGCCCAGGTGGACGTGACGTTCGAGGCGCTCGGTGCCGAACGCTCCGAGGCGGTGAGCACGCTCAACCAGCGCATCTCCGCGGTCGAACCGCTGCTCGAGGACTTCGAGGTGCGGTCGCGGCAACTGTCCGTGCACGACAACTGGGACAACAACCAGCGCGTCGGCAGCCGCGCGACCCAGCAGTACGTGATCTGGGTGAAGGACCTCGACAAGCTCGACGGCCTGCTGGCCGAACTCGTGCAGGCCGAGCCCTCCTGGGTCAACGGACCGTCGTGGACGCTCGTCGACGACACCGAGGCCATCCGCGACGCGCAGCAGAAGGCCGTGGCGGACGCGTTGCGGCGCGCCGAGGGCTACGCGACAGCGCTGGGGCGGCGACTCGGCCCGTTGCTGCGCATCGGCGACACCGAGGGCGGTGCGCACTACTCGCCGCGGATGATGAGCGGCGCCGCGTCGTTCGAGATGGCCGGCCCCGCGGGGATGGTCGACCAGCTGAACCTCAAGGCGCAGCAGATCACCGTGGCCGCGTCCTGCACGGCCGCCTGGTCACTGCTCGACTAGGTCACCGAGCGCGACGACTCGATTACCCAGATCACCTGCGCGGGGCCCGGCGCATCACTAGGGTCGGGCTCGTGCCGCTTGATCATCTCGACCTGAAGAAGCTTCCCGATCAGGGCTGGCCGCACGCAGGCGATGTTCAAGTCCTGCCTGGACATCAAGCAGAAGATGGGCGGAGACCTGCCGTCCCCGCAGCCGAACGACTTCCGGCAGGCAAATCCCAGCGGGTCATCGTGGACCTGCACCTACAGGACACCGGGGTGAAAATCGGCTCAGATGCGCGCTGGCAGGAGAAGCACTCCACAGCCTGCGGCTTGGAGGTTCTCGACGAGAACGCCGTGCTCACCGTGATCCGGACCAGCGACGCCACGATCGACGAAGAGCAGTGCCGGGTGGCCGTGCGTGAGTTGGCCAAGAAGTTCTTCGCCGCCGTGCAGCCGTAGTTCTGAAGTCTGACGCGCGGATCATGCTGCGGCGTGATCCGCGCTGACGAAGCCGATGCATAGCGTTCCGATCCATGCGGAACTTGCTGATCGGAATGGCCGTCGGGGCGGCCACCATGGCGTCGATCGTGCCTGCTCACGCGATCATCGGCGGGGAGACGGCGACCGAGAGCCACACGTGGATCGCTGATCTCGGGCACCAGGACAACGGGCACGGCTGTGGTGGCGGCCTGATCGCCTCGCAGTGGGTCGTGACGGCCAAGCACTGCCTGCCGACGGTGCAGAAGGGCAGCCCGGTCCGGGTCGGGTCCAACGACCGGCTGACGGGCGGCACCGTGGTCGAGGTCGAGAGCGTGCACGAGGGCGACTACGGCGACATCGGCCTGATCAAGCTCGCCCATCCGGTGCTCGAGGCGCCGCTGACGGCTGGGCCGATGCCGGTGTCCGGGCCGATCCGGTTGCTGGGCTGGGGCATGGACGCGCAGGAGAACGCGACCTCGCCGCGTCATCTCAAGCAGCTCGACACCAAGGTGCTCGGCCAGTGCGGTGGTGACGACGAGATCTGCGTCGAGCAGTCCGTGGAGGCCACCGCGTGCAACGGTGACTCGGGTACGCCGGCGGTCGTCGACGGCAAGGTTGTCGCGGTGACCAGCCGTGGACCGATTGGGCCGTGTGGTGGTGAGGGCTGGATCGTCTACACCGCCGTTGCGCCGCACCACCAGTGGATCGAGAAGACGATCGCTACGAGCTAGCTTGGAGCGACTCCATCGCGTGGTGCACCGCGGCCGCGTCGAGATCGCCTGGCCTGGCCTTGCGCCACTTCTCCAGCCACCCGACTCGGCGGATGGCGGCCGCGGCCAAGGTCAGCACGATGTACGTCCGGCGTTCCCATTCCCTCGCGGACGCCATCGCGTCGGCCGCCGGGCGCCACTCGTCGCGGAGGGTGCCGACGAGCGCGCGGGCCAGCACCGGATCTTTTTCGGGATCGACCTGCATCCGCTCCACCCCCCAGTACCGCAGCGCTGCGGTTCAGAGAGTGTGCATGAAGGACCGTCCGGTTCGGCAAGCCTTACTCGGCGTCTCACTCGGCGGCGTACCGCCAGAAGTCGCGCATGATCGCGGTCGGGGTGGGGCTCGTCATGGCGGTGCGGGTGAGCAGAACGGTGACCATTCCCTGTGCTGGCACCACATGTGCGGCGGTGCCGGAGCCGCCGACCCAGCCGTAGCGGCCCTGGACGTTCCACGGGTCGATCTCGGAGACGTCGACGCTGCCGCCGAAGCCCCAGCCCTGGCCTTCCAGGAAGATCTGCGCCGCCTCGCGCTCCTCGGCCGTCGTGGTGTCGTTCGCCAGCACCGAAAGCATGCCACTGGACAACAAGAATCGATTGAACGCCAATAGGTCGTCCACAGTGGACTTCAGGCCACCCGCTCCGGACGGGAAGACGTCGCTGCCGAAAGCGGTGTTCGTCATGCCCAGCGGGCGGTAGATCCGTTCGGTGAGGAAGTCCGGGAGCGAGCCCGTGACGCGGTGGATCAGCAGGCCGAGGACGTCCGCCGCGGTGTTGTAGAGCCAGCCGTCGCCGGGCTGGTGCAGCAACGGCACCTCGGCGAGCTGCTTGAGCCACTCGTCCGGGGTCGGCAGGTCCGCACGGCCGTCCACGTGCGTCGAGTCGAGGAGCTTTTGCGTGGTGGGCAGCGAGAAGTCCGCGGTGAAGCCCCAGCCGGAACGGAACGACTGCAGGTGCCGGACGGTGATCGGTTTCGTCGCGGGGACGACGTCGTCGACCTCGCTGTCCGGGGTGCGGACGACCACCGGGTCGGCCAGTTCGGGCAGCCAGTTCGCGATCGGGTCGTCGAGCGCGATCCCGCCGTCCTGGACCAGGAGCATGGCCGCGGCGGCGACGATCGGCTTGGTCACCGAGGCGATCGGGAAGACCGACTCGCGGGTGTCCTCACCGACCGCCGCGAACTCGACGTCGTCACCTCGGGCGATGAGCGCGACCGCGGTGGGCACGTCTTCGCGGTGGGACTCCAGCAGCTTCTGCAGCGTCACCGTTCCAAGATAGCCGTGATTCCCTGCCCACCGGCGGCGCAGATCGACACGAACCCGCGCCCGCTTCCCTTTTGGTGCAGCAACTTCGCCAAGGTCGCCACGATTCGGGCACCGGTGGCGGCGAACGGGTGCCCGGCCGCGAGCGACGAGCCGTTGACGTTCAGCTTGGCGCGGTCGATCTCGCCGAGGTCGGTCTCCCAGGCCTTCAACGTCGCGAGCACCTGGGACGCGAACGCCTCGTGCACCTCGTAGAAGTCGAACTCCTGCAGCTTGAGGCCCGCCTTGTCGAGCATCCGCGGCGCGGCGTGCACCGGGGCCATCAGCAGGCCTTCGTCGCCGTGCACGTAGTCGACGGCGGCGGTCTCGGCGAAGGTCAGGTACGCCAGCACCGGAAGTTTGCGCTGCTGCGCCCACTCCTCGGTGGCGAGCAGGACCGCGGAGGCGCCGTCGGAGAGCGGCGTGGAGTTGCCGGCGGTCATCGTGTCACCGAAGACGGGCTTGAGCTTGGCGAGCTTCTCGGCGCTGCTGTCCGGGCGGAGGTTCTGGTCGCGGGTCAGGCCCAGGTACGGGGTGACGAGGTCGTCGAAGAAGCCCTCGTCGTAGGCGCGGGCGAGGTTCTGGTGGCTGCGCGCGGTGAGCTCGTCCTGGTCCTCACGCGTGACGCCGTACTTGGCCGCGGTGATCGCCGCGTGCTCGCCCATGGACATGCCGGTGCGCGGTTCGCCGTTGCGCGGCAGGTGCGGCACGACGTGGCTGGGACGCAGCCTGGTGAGCAGGCTGACCTTGCGGGTGCGGTTGAACTCCAGCAGGAGCTTGCGGAAGTTCTCGTTCACGCCGATCGGGGCGTCGCTCGTGGTGTCGACGCCGCCGGCGATGCCCACGTCGATCTGGCCGAGCGCGATCTTGTTGGCCACGGCGATGATCGCCTGCAGACCCGTGCCGCACGCCTGCTGCAGGTCGTAGGCGGGCGTCTGGGGGCTGAGCTTGCTGCCGAGCACGGACTCGCGGACGAGGTTGAAGTCGCGGGAGTGCTTGAGCACGGCGCCGGCCACGACCTCGCCGAGGCGCTCGCCCTGCAGGCCGAAGCGGCTGACCAGACCGTCCAGCACCGCGGTGAACATGTCCTGGTTCGAGGCGGTGGCGTACGGGCCGTTCGAGCGGGCGAACGGGATGCGGTTGCCGCCGATGATCGCTACTCGCATACCGGCATACTACCTACTAGCGGGTAGACTTACTAGCGAGTAGGTTATGCGACGTGGACAGGTATCAGAAGTTCGCCTCTTCGGGGCTGGGACGCCAGCTCGTGCGCAGGCTCGGCCTGCCGAACCCGCATCCACTTCGCCGCGACGCCGCCCTGGCCACACCGGTGCTGGTCGGCGGCGCCTCCCGGCTGCCCTTTCTGAAGCAGCTCGAAACAGGGCCCGCCCCCTACGGCGTCCTGATCTTCGACGCGTCCGATGTCGCGGCTGTTTCCGACCTGCGACAGCTGCACGACTTCTTCCACCCGGTGATCACGCAGCTCGGGCCGTGCGGGCGGGTGATCGTCATCGGACGGTCCCCGGACTCCGTGGCGCAACGGGCGCTCGAAGGCTTTGTGCGGTCGGTCGGCAAGGAACTGCGGCGGGGTGGCACGGCGAACCTGGTCTACGTGGCGGACGGCGCGGAGGACGGCGTCGAGTCGACGCTCCGATTCCTGCTGTCCGGACGGTCCGCGTACGTGTCCGGGCAGGTCATCCACGTTTCTGACAACGCTGCCGTCGGCACGTTGCAGGGCAAGGTCGCGCTGGTCACGGGCGCTTCGCGGGGCATCGGTGAGGCGATCGCCTCGACGTTGGCGCGCGACGGGGCGCATGTCGTCTGCCTGGACGTTCCCGCTGCCGGTGATGAGCTGTCGAAGGTCGCGAACTCCGTTGGCGGGTCGGCGCTGCAGCTCGACATCACCGGCGATCCCGCCCGGTTGACGTCGTACCTGCTGGAGCGCCACGGCGGTGTGGACGTCGTCGTGCACAACGCCGGCATCACGCGCGACAAGACGTTGGCCCGCATGGATTCCTCGCTGTGGGACTCGGTGCTCGAGGTCAACCTGGCCTGCCAGGAACGGGTCAACGACGCGTTGCTGCACGGCGGCGTGCTGCGCAACGGCGGGCGGATCGTCGGGGTGTCGTCGATCGCCGGCATCGCGGGCAACGTCGGCCAGACCAACTACGCCACCTCGAAGGCGGGCGTGATCGGGATGGTGCGGTCGTTGGCGCCTGCGCTGGCTTCTCGTGGCGCCACGATCAACGCCGTCGCGCCGGGGTTCATCGAGACGAAGATGACCGCGGCCGTCCCGTTGATGACGCGCGAGGTCGGACGGCGGATGAACAGCCTGTCGCAGGGCGGTCTGCCGGTCGACGTCGCGGAGACCGTGGCATGGTTCGCGTCGCCGGGTTCTGGTGGCGTGAACGGCAACGTCGTGCGGGTGTGTGGACAGATGTTGCTGGGGGCGTGATGTTGCTGCGCGCTGCACTGACGTCGTTCCGGCGCGGGGAAACCCTGGCCGCTGAGCCTGTTTCGGCCACGGTCGACGTCTCGTTGAAGCACCTGACGGCCTACAACTCGGTGTGCGGGTTCGGGTTGCGCGACGCGTTGCCGCTGACCTATCCGCACGTGCTGGGTTTTCCGTTGCAGATGAAGCTGATGACCGGTGCGGGTTTCCCGTTCCCGTTGCCCGGCCTGGTGCACATCGCGAACCGGATCACGCAGTCGCGGCCGCTGATGTCGTGCGAACCGTTGGAGATCACGGTGTCCGCGCGCGATCTGCGGCCGCATCCGCAGGGCACCCAGGTCGATGTGGTGACGTCGGTTTCCGGTGTCTGGGAAGGCGTTTCGACCTACCTGAGGCGGACCGGCGGCTCCTCGGGGCAGGGCGAGGAGCTGGAGCGGCCGGTCGGGTCGGCGGTGTGGCGGGTGCCGGCGGACATCGGCAGGCGGTACGGCGCGGCGTCAGGTGACCGCAACCCGATCCACCTGTACCCGTTGAGCGCCAAGCTGTTCGGGTTCAAGCGGGCGATCGCGCACGGGATGTGGACGAAGGCGCGCTGCCTCGCCGCGCTGGAAGGCCGGTTGCCAGAGGCCGTGACCGTGGACGTCCGGTTCAAGAAGCCGTTGCTGATCCCGGGGCGCGTCGAGTTCTCCGCCGTCGAGAAGGACGGCTGGGAGTTCGCGGTGTGGGGCAAAGGACCCCACCTGCTGGGCTCGGCCCAGGATCTAACGCCGTGACGGTGGATGCCAGACGTTGCCGTCGACGAGGTCGCCGAAGCCCATCCAGACGAGGTTCATGAGGCGGGCCGCGACGACGCCGGCGGGTTCCTCCGGGTGGTCGAGCCACCACTCCGCGAGCGACTCGCCGGCCCCGACCAGCGCGGCGGCCAGCGACTCGGCCTCCAGCTTGGTCGCGGGCGCCTTGGTCGACTGGGTGAGCAGCGCCGCGACCAGCGACACCGCCCGGCCGCGCATGTCCGTGAGCTCGACCGCGAACGGCCCGCCCTGGGTCGACGCCTGGCGGTGCAGCACGAGCCAGCTCGCCCGGTTCTCGCCGACGAAGCCGAAGAACGCTCTGAGCCCGCTCCACAGCTGCACGTCGGGTTCCTGATCAGGCTCGACGCCGGTCGCGATGGCCTCCATCATCCGGGTGGCCTCACGCCGGATGCAGGTCGCGAACAGCTCCTCCTTCGAGCCGAGGTAGGCGTAGAGCATCGGCTTCGAGATGCCGGCGACGTCGGAGATCTCGTCCATCGACGCCGCGTGGAAGCCGAGCCGCGAGAACACGTCGACGGCGGCGTCCATGATCTGCCGCTCACGCACCGCGCGTGGCAAGCGCTTGGCTCGACCTTCTGTGCGCATCATTACCCCTCGGTTCGGAGCAGCAAGATTATCCGATCGGCTTGCCGCCCAATCTACTCACCAGTAGTCTTACTCACGAGTAGGTACCAGGAGGTGTGTCAATGACGCTCGACCTCACCACCGAGGCGATCGCGAAGCTCAGCCCGGCTGAGCTGATCAGCACTTTGCAGCAGATCTCGCCGGACGACCCCGCTCTGGCCGACGTCGACATCGACGTCATCGCCCGCGGCATCGACCCGAAGAAGCTGGGCAAGGACGACTTCGCGGCGCTGCTCAACGCGTTGGGCAAGCTCGCCGACGGCGGCGCGGACCTCGACCTCTCGAAGATGGACCCGTCCAACTTCGCCAGGATCATCTCGCGCGCCTCGAAGGACCAGATCGAGGGCGTCGTCGCCGATGAGGCGCTGCGCACTCGCGTGCTCGACGAGGTGTTCCGCCGCATGGAGGTCCACTTCCGCGCGGACCGGGCCGGCGCCACCCGTGCCGTCGTGCACTTCCACGTGCTCGAAGACGTCTACGAGGCCATCATCGAAGACGCGAAGTGCACCATCAACAAGGGCGTGACCCGCGAGGCCCGTGCGATCGTGACGCTGACGCCCGCCGACTTCCTGAAGCTCGCGACCGGCAACGCCTCCGCCCCCGTGCTGTTCATGACGGGCAAGCTGAAGGTGAAGGGCGACCTGGGCTTCGCGGCCGGGTTCATGAGCCTGTTCAACATCCCGAAGGCTTAACTCTATTTTTGGGGAGACTTCCTGTGGGCGGCTTCTCGCTCGAGCTGAACGAAGACCAGACCGACCTGCGCGACTGGGTGCACGGCTTCGCCAAGGACGTGATCAGGCCAGCGGCCTCCGAGTGGGACGAGCGCGAGGAAACGCCGTGGCCGGTGATCCAGGAGGCGGCGAAGATCGGCCTCTACGGCTTCGAGTCCCTGGCGACCTGGTTCGCGGACCCGATCGGCCTGTCGCTGCCCATCGCCACCGAAGAGCTCTTCTGGGGTGACGCCGGCATCGCGCTGGCGTTGATGGGCACCGGCCTGGCCGTGGCCGGCATCTTCGCGGGCGGCGAACCCGAACAGCTGGCCGAGTGGGTGCCGGAGTGCTTCGGCGACGAGTCGGACCCGAAGCTGGCCGCCTTCTGCGCCTCCGAACCCCAGGCCGGCTCCGACGTGGCCGGCTACCGCACGCGGGCGCGCTACGACGAGGCGACTGACGAGTGGGTGCTGAACGGCCAGAAGGCCTGGGCCACCAACGGCGGCATCGCGAACGTGCACGTCGTCACCGCCGTGGTCGATGCCTCGTTGGGCTCGCGCGGCCAGGCCGGCTTCATCGTGCCGCCCGGCACGCCCGGTCTGTCGTCGCCGGGCAAGATCAAGAAGCACGGCATGCGGGCCTCTCACACCGCCGACGTGTTCCTCGACGACGTGCGGGTGCCGGGACGTTGCGTGCTGGGCGGTCGCGAACGGCTGGAGGCCCGGCTGGCGCGCGCCCGCGAGGGCCTGAAGTCCGGCGGTCAGGCAGCGATGGCGACGTTCGAGACCACGCGTCCGACCGTGGGCGCGATGGCCGTCGGCGTCGCCCGTGCCGCCTACGACTACGCACTGGAGTACGCGAAGGACCGCGAGGCGTTCGGCCGGAAGATCATCGAGAACCAGTCGATCGCCTTCGACCTCGCGAACATGCGGATGGAGATCGACGCGTCGCGGCTGCTGGTGTGGCGCGCCGCGTGGATGGGCCGCAACAACGTGCCATTCACCGCCGGTGAGGGGTCGATGTCGAAGCTCAAGGCGTCCGAGGTGTCGGTG
Organism: Lentzea sp. NPDC054927; assembly: GCF_053610285.1. Taxonomy (NCBI): domain Bacteria; kingdom Bacillati; phylum Actinomycetota; class Actinomycetes; order Pseudonocardiales; family Pseudonocardiaceae; genus Lentzea; species Lentzea sp. NPDC054927. The sequence continues at coordinate 43,832 of NZ_JBSGXZ010000037.1, read as the reverse complement.
TGGGCCACGGAGCGGGCCATTCACATCCTCGGCGGGGCCGGGTACACGCGGGACCACCCGGTGGAGCGGATGCACCGGGACGCCAAGATTTTCACGATCTTCGAGGGGACTTCGGAGATCCAGCGGCTGGTGGTGTCCCGGATGATTTCCGGGATGCAGATCAAGTGAGCGACGCCTGAGAGTGATGGCGGAGTAACGCCGCGTCCCCCTACGCCGATCAGCCCAGTAGATCGGCGTTAGGGGGAATCGTGATGCTCCCGAATGTGTTCGTGATGGCTGCCGCGGTCCTGACCGGTGCCGCGAGCAGTGCCTACGTCGTGACGGTCGTGGACCGCCCCGAACCGGTTGTGGTGAGCCAGGTCGTGCGTGTGGTCGACGCGGAGACCGTCGAGGTGCGCGAGGGTGATCGCGTCACCCGGATCAAGCTGGTGAACGTTGCCGCCCCTGCGGCGGGCGAGTGTCTGCACGCGGAGTCGGCGAAGCGGCTGAGCGAGTTGCTGCCGGACGGGACTCTGGTCACCGTGGTGAGGGACGGGCCGTTCGCCGCGGTGTCCACACAGGACGGGAAGCTGGTCAACGCCGCGCTGATCGCCGACGGGCTGGCGGTGCCGACGGTCAACGGGATTCGCTTCCTGGACAAGGCGAAGCAGGCGAACGCCGAGGCGGCCGAGAAGCTGAAAGGGCTGCACTCGCCCGAGGTGCCGTGCACGTTGCCTGGGCAGGTGCGGGCGATCACGGAGGCTGCGGCTGCTGTTGAGGCACAACCTCTCAAGGCCACCAAGACCCAGTTGACGGTGGCGGCGGATACCGCCAAGACCGCGATCGGGCTGGTGGATCAGCTGGCCAAGCCCGGCGGGTTGACGTGGGACGCGGTGGCGCCGGTGGACCAGACTGTGTTGCTGGCGAAGGTCACCAAGGTGGTGCCGACGTTGTACCGCAAGGAAGCCGAGTTGCGGAACGTCGTGAAGGGCCTGAAGTAGTGATGGCCCGCCGTACCCCCGGCGCCGGCGGGCCGTTCACAACGTCTCGGTTCGCGGTTATGGGGTGGTAAATGTCCTGGTTGGACATACCTCCCGAGCCGTGCGGCGGGGGCGTGTCGAGCGCGATCAGGTCGGCAGCTGAAGGATCGCGCCCACGCGCTTGAGTTCGCGGCGGTGCACGGCGAGCAGCACCACGTCGGATGCGCGGCGGAAGTGCAGCACCACGAAGTTCGGGTGTGGCGGGTCCTGGTCGATGATCTGCTCGACCCTGCCCTCGTCGTCGCTGAAGACGATCCGCTCGTCCCAGATGATCTTCGTGGGGCCGAAGAACAGTTCGCCCTCGTGCCATTCGCCGTCCAGGAAGACGTCGCCGTCACCACGTGAGTTGTCGTCTCCACCGGGCGCGAAGGCCTCGGCGATGGTTCCCCCGAGAAGTTCGAACAACATCGACATGACGATCCCCCTTCGTTGCTACAGGAACGAGCTGGGCGCCCAGCTGGTTCCCGTGCGGTGGCGGGCGATCTAGCCGAACGGCTGCCCTGCCTCGCGCAGCCAGGCGCGCTCGGCCGAGTGGTCCGGCATGGCGGGCCAGCCGTTGATCTTCGCGATCAGCACCCAGTACCGCTCGGCGCGTGGGTCCGCGAAGTCGGAGAGCTCGCGCAGCCGTTCGACGAGACGTTCGTCGTTCGGCAGGTTCAGCGCCTGCGCCCAGTTGGCGTTCACGCGGTCCACGACCTCGCGCGCAGCGTCCGACCCCGGCGCGACGCCGGCGTCGAGAGCCGCACGGGCCTGGGCGATCGCGAAGTTGAACGCCTCCATCTGGTCACCTGACGGCGGGCTCATGTCCGCACCATCTCGGCGCTGTTCCTCGTGCTGCTGGGACATCCGCTTGACCGTCGCGCGGAAGTCCGGGTCCTGCACGAGCTTCGCGAGCTCGACCCACGCTTCCAGCTGTTCGGTCGACGGGTCGTCCGGCAGCTCGATGCGCACGGACCGCATGTGTTGCTCGAACTGGGGATCCAGCTCGTACGGCCCGAACACCTCCTCGAAGAAGTCGTCGAGGATCCGCTGGCGCTCCTCGTCCGACATCCGTGCCAACTCGTTCATCAGTTCCATCTCCCCTCCCTTGGCGACGGCGCGCAGGACGGCACGGCGCAGCCGCAACGTCCTCATCTGCGCGTCGATCGCATCCGCATGGGCGCGCGCCACGTCGGTCACCGTCACCTCGCGGGCAAGCACCCGTCCGGCGGTCGGCAGGTCCACACCCAGGTCACGAAGGGTGCGGACGAGCTTGAGCTTGGCGACCGCCTCACCGTCGTACGTCCGGTAGCCGCCGACCGTTCTCGCTGTGGGCGGGATGAGGCCCTGGTCGGAGTAGAACCGGATCGTCCTGACGGTGAGGCCGGTCATCCTGGCCAGCTCACCGATCTGGTAGCGCGTCACGGGGACAACTCTGCAGTCTCCAGTAGCTGGAGAGTCAACTCGGAACTCCATCGGATGACCCGGCCGGAAAGTCCAGGCGAGTTGAGCCGAACAGGCTAGTGACGGCTCTGTGCGGCTTGTGAAACGGTATGCCGCGTCGGTACCGCCTGGGGGGCAAACATCGATTCGCGACCTCGTCGTAGGTCTTTTCGGTGTGCGCCGACCTTGTTTCATCTGGGGGAAGAGATGCACAAAATTTCGCATGCGATGAAGCTCGTCATGGGTGGCGCCGGACTCGTCGCCTCTCTGTTCGGCGCCGTGGCCGCACCGGCGAGCGCTGAGACGCCGGGATCGGAGACCGCTCCGCCTCCGGTGATCTGCTTCAGCGGTCACGTCCAGGACGTCGGCTGGCAGCCCTGGAACTGCGACAACGACGGCGACTGGGCCTTCGCGGGTTCGACCGGCCTGAACTACAGACTCGAGGCGCTCCGCGTCATCTCCTACAACACGGACGGCTTGACCTGCGCGCGGGTGCACGTCCAGGACGTGGGCTGGGGCAACCAGGTGTGCTTGCCGGACGGCTTGGCCCTGGAGGTCGGCACGACCGGTCAGGGCCGGCGGATCGAGGCACTGTCGCTCAGCAGCAGCACCCGGAGCCTGTGCGCGGAGGCCCACGTGCAGGACGTCGGCTGGACGGGCAAGAGCTGCAAGCCGGCCGGCGAACTCAACACCCTCGGCACCACGGGTCAGGGCCTGCGACTGGAAGCCGTGACCGGCACGATTCAGTAGCAGACGAGAAACGAGGCGGTGAGTGCGTTCCGTCAGAACGCACTCACCGCCGGTTTTCGGCCCGTTAACCGATCGAGTTCCAGAACGAGCAGTTGTGCCTGGTCAGAGCATTGATCTGACCGACTCGCTCGAGCGAGTACTCCTGGACGTTGCCAGCGCGGTACGTCGCCCAACGCGGGTTGCCGGTGCGGGCGAACGTCGTCCAGTCGCGGATCAACGTCGCCGCGAGCTGCTGCTGTGCCGGGTTGAGCTCGAACATCGGGATGTCGAACAGGTAGGCGAGCTCAGCGGTGTGCGGGGCTCCGCCGGGGAACTTCTCCGAGAAGAGGTCCTTGAAGTAACCGAGCGGCGCGGTGCGGTCGGCGAACTCGTAGCCGTACGTCGGCGTGTAGCGGGAGAGCAGCCGATCGTCGGCGAGCTGGTTGCACGCCCACACCCCATCGGTGAGCACCGTGCCGTAAGCGAGGCGCGCGGACTCGCCCACCGGGTACTCGGCGGCGATCTCGGCAGCCTTCTCCGCACCGAACCCCTGGACCAGCAAACCGTTGTAGTCGAACGGTTCCGGCACCGTCGCGGACGTCAGCCGGCCCTCGTCACGGGTGTTGCCCCAGATCAGCGGAACGCGGTTGAAGTGCCCGGACTTCAGCGCGTCGACGGGGTTCACCGGCAGCACGCGGTTGCCGGTCACGACCGGGGTCGCGCCGCGGTCGATCGCGGTGAAAGCCGTGGGAGGCAACGCACGCAGGCATGCGACGTCCGAACAACCGAGCTGAGCGGACAGCACCACCGCATCGGCCTGAGCTGCGGACTTCGTGATCCACGGGCCACCCGCGGGCTTGCCGTGGATCACGCCGTTGGCGCCCCACGTCGTGGAACAACCGCCGCTCTGCGCGATGGCCTTCTGGAACAGCCCGCGCGACAGCGGTGACGTCACGTGCGCACACACGTCGAACGCACCGCCGGACTCACCGAAAACGGTGACGTTGCGCGGATCCCCGCCGAACGCGGCGGCGTTGCGCTGCACCCACTTCAGCGCGGCCTGCTGGTCCTCGATGCCGTACGCGCCCGAGTCGGGCAGGTCCGGGTGACCGAAGAAGCCGAAGAACCCCAACCGGTAGTTGATGGTCACGACCACCACGTCGCCCTGCACGGCCAGGCGGTTCGTGCCGAACCCGGCGCCGGACAGGTAGCTGTTGCCGCCGCCGTGGATCCAGACCATGACCGGCTTGCGCCCGTGCCGCGAAGGCGTGGTGACGTTGAGGTACAGGCAGTCCTCGTTGCTGCTCGGCGAACCGGCACCGGCCGACTGGGCGCACGCCGGGCCGGGCGCGGTGGCGTCACGAGGCGTCGTCCACGGCGTGACCGGCTGCGGCGAACGCCACCGCAGCTCGCCCACCGGCGGCGCCGCGTACGGAATCCCTTGGTACTGCTGGTGATCGGCGAGAACGGTGCCGCGCACCGGGCCGGAGTCGGTCCGCACCAGGCCGGACTCCCCGGCCTGCGCCACTCCGGTCAGGCCCAGCAGCAAACCCGCGCTGATCAGCAAAGACAGTCGCTTGCGCATTTCGTGTGTCCCCTCAGTACGAGCTTTGACACACGTGCGTCGAACGAAGGGCCCGCGGATCGACGATCCGCGGGCCCTCACATACCAAGTTCTCTCAGTAGGTCATCGCGAAGCCGGGGTCGGCCAGTAGCGCGCCGACATCGGCCAGGAACTGCGAGCCCTGCTGGCCGTCGACCACGCGGTGGTCGAACGACAGCGCGAGCTGGCAGATCTTGCGGATCTTGATCTCGCCGTCGACCACCCACGGCATGTCGCGGATCGCGCCCAGGGCGAGGATCGCGGACTCGCCGGGGTTGAGGATCGGCGTGCCGGTGTCGACGCCGAAGACGCCGACGTTGGTGATCGTGATGGTGCCGTTCATCATGTCGGCAGGGGAGGTCTTGCCGTCCCTGGCGACGGTGGCGAGCTCGTCGAGCGCGACCGCGAGTTCCTTCAACGACATCTGATCGGCGTCGCGGACCTTCGGCACCACCAGGCCGCGCGGCGTGGCGGCCGCGATGCCCAGGTGGACGTAGTCCTTGTAGACGATCTCGTTCGCCGCCGCGTCCCACGTCGCGTTGACGTCCGGCGTGCGCCTGGCGGCGAGGATGATCGCCTTGGCGCAGAAGGCCAACGGCGTCAGCTTCACGCCGCGGAACTCCGGGTGGTTCTTCAGGCGGGCGCGCAGGTCCATCATCGGCGTCACGTCGACCGTCAGGAACTCGGTGACGTGCGGGGCCGTGAAGGCGCTGTCCACCATCGCCTGCGCGGTCGCCTTGCGGACGCCCTTGATCGGCACCCGGCGTTCGCGCGAACCGTTGTCCACAAAGGACTGAGCGGGAGCGGCAACGGGTGCCGAACCAGCGTTTTCGACGTCTTCGCGCGTGATGACGCCGTTCGGGCCGGAGCCCGTCAGCGCGTACAGGTCGACGCCGAGGTCCTTGGCCAGCTTGCGGACCGGCGGCTTGGCCAGCGGCACGTACCCGCCGGGCGTCTGCACCGGAGCGGCGACGGGCGCCGCGACGGGAGCAGGCGCCGCAACGGGTTCCGGAGCCCTCACGATCGCGGCCGCCGGCGTGATCGCGGCTGCTGCGGCCAGCGCGGCGGCCGGGGCGTCCTTGCGCGCACGACGCTTGGCCGCACCGGACTTCGGGCCGTAGCCGACGAGCGTCGCGATGCGCCCACCCGGCATCTCCTCGCCGATCTTGCCGGACGAGGTGCCGTTGGCCTCGGCAGCAGCCGGAGCCGGGGCGACGGGTGCCGCCGCGCCACCGGGGTCGGTGTCGATCGTGATGATCGGGACGCCGACCTCGACGGTCTGGCCGGGCTCCGCGAGGAGCTCGGTCACGACGCCTGCCCACGGGCACGGCAGTTCGACGGCCGCCTTGGCGGTCTCGATCTCGACGATGATCTGGTTGACCGTGACGGTGTCACCCGGCTTCACGTGCCAGGTGAGGATCTCGGCCTCGGTCAGCCCCTCGGCCGTGTCCGGCAGGGGGAATTGCTTGTACTGCGGCATTTCCGGTGTTCCCCTTACCAGGCGAGAGAGCGGTCGACGGCGTGCAGCACCCGGTCGAGGTCGGGGAGGAACTCCTCCTCGAGCTTCGAGGGCGGGTACGGGGTGTCGAAACCGGTCACCCGCAGCACCGGCGCCTGCAACGAGTAGAAGCACTCCTGCTGGACCTTGGCTGCAATCTCGCTGCTGATCGAGGACTCGGACGGCGCCTCGGACACGACGACCAGCCGGCCGGTGCGGCGCACCGACTCGAACACCGGCGCGAGGTCCAGCGGCGACAACGTGCGGAGGTCGATGACCTCCAGCGACGTGCCGTCCTCGGCGGCCGCGTTGGCGGCGTCGAGAGAGGTGCGGACCATCGGGCCGTAGGCCACCAACGTCGCGTCAGTACCCGGACGCAGCACGCGCGAGGCGAACAGCGGGCCGGGCTGAGCGGTCGTGTCGACCTCGCCCTTTTCGTAGTAACGGCGCTTGGGCTCGAAGAACAGCACCGGGTCGTCGCAGTCGATCGCCTGCTGGATCATCCAGTACGCGTCGGCCGGGTTCGAGCACGAGACGACCTTGAGGCCGGCGGTGTGCGCGAAGTACGACTCGGGCGACTCCGAGTGGTGTTCGACGGCACCGATGCCGCCACCGAACGGCACGCGGATCACGATGGGCATCTTGATCTTGCCCTGCGTGCGGTAGTGCAGCTTCGCGACCTGCGACACGATCTGGTCGAAGCCGGGGAAGATGAAGCCGTCGAACTGGATCTCGCACACCGGGCGGTAGCCGCGGATCGCGAGGCCGACAGCGGTGCCGATGATGCCGGACTCCGCGAGCGGCGTGTCGAGCACGCGCTGCTCACCGAAGTCCTTCTGCAGGCCGTCGGTGATGCGGAAGACGCCACCGAGCTTGCCGATGTCCTCGCCCATCATGATGACCTTGGGGTTGGCCTCCATGGCCGCCCGCAGACCCATGTTGAGCGCCTTCGAGATCGTGAGCGTCTGCACCGGGGTCGCCGGGGCAGCGGCGGTCGAACGATCCATCGTCGGAGCAGCCATCAGTGCTCACCTCCAGCAAAACCCGAGACGTAGTCGAGGAATTCGTCGCGCTGCGCGTCGAGGTTGGGGTTCCCCTCCGCGTACACGTTGCTGAAGATCCGTTCCGCGGGCGGATCGGGCATGTTCGTGCAGAACTCCCGCAGCTCCTCGCCCAGCTTGTCGGCGTCGGCCTCGACGCTGTCGAAGAAGTCGTGATCGGCCCACTGCTGGCGGACCAGGTAGACCTTGACCCGCTCGATCGGGTCCTTGAGCTTCCACATCTCCAGCTCGTCCGACAGCCGGTAGCGCGTCGGGTCGTCGGAGGTGGTGTGCGCGTCCATCCGGTAGGTGAACGCCTCGATGAGGATCGGGCCGTTGCCGTGGCGGCACTCGTCGAGCGCCCACTTCGTCACGGCCAGGGTCGCGAGGACGTCGTTGCCGTCGACGCGGATGCCGGGGAAGCCGTAGCCGCGAGCGCGCTGGTACAGCGGCAGGCGCGACTGGCGTTCGGTCGGCTCGGAGATCGCCCACTGGTTGTTCTGGCAGAAGAAGACGAGCGGCGCGTCGTAGACAGCCGCCCACACGAAGCCCTCGTGCACGTCGCCCTGAGAGGTCGCGCCGTCGCCGAAGAAGCACATGGTGGCTTCTCCCTCGTCGTCGCCGACCTTGCCGTCGAACTTCTGGCCCATCGCGTACCCGGCCGCGTTGAGGACCTGGTTGCCGATGACGATCGTGTAGGGGTGGAACCGCTTCTCCATCGGGTCCCACGTGCCCTGATCGGTGCCGCGGAAGATGCCCAGCAGCTCCGTCGGGTTGATCCCGCGGGTCCACGCGATGCCGTGCTCGCGGTAGCTCGGGAAGGCCATGTCGGTCTCACGCATCGCGCGGCCGGCGCCGATCTGGGCCGCCTCCTGACCGAGCAGCGGCACCCAGATGCCGAGCTGGCCCTTGCGCTGCAACGCGTTCGCCTCGCGGTCGACGCGCCGGATCAGGACCATGTCGCGGTACAGACCGCGCAGCTCCTCCGGCGAGATGTCGATGTCGAAGTCGGGGTGCGTCACTCGCTCACCCTCGGGGGTGAGGAGCTGCACCAGGTCGGCGCCGCCCTCGTCTGTCGCTCGCAAGCCTGCGATCACCTGTTCCGCTGTCGGTTTTGCGGCAGTGGCGGCCGGCGCTGCGTCCGGCTCAGGGTGCGTCCATTGCTCAGGGGACGACATGCGCCTTCTCCTCTGTCTTCTCCGACCGCCTGATCGCTCGTGACGATCTCGTGCGGCGACGTCGGCGGTCGCCGCCAACCCTGTGGGGCCGGAGGCAGCCGTCGACGGTGACGGTGGCTTACGACCACATCCTGACACGGCCTCACCCGAGTTGGTGAGACCCGTCCCACTTCGTAACACACGAGTCAACGTTCTGATCAGGGACAACAGTCGGAAGTTCGACCTTTTGTCCTCCGACTAGGCCGTCCGACTACCGAACGCCGCTGTCCCGGTTACCGATCGTTAACTTAGCTGCGAGCCTCCAGGGAAGAGCCTAAGGACGCGAGCAGAGGCGGAGTCGTGACAGGATCGAGAGGTGGACCGCTCAGTTGTGACCAGCACTGTCAGGACGCTTTGGGACGACGACATCGTCCCGAGCCTGTCTCAGCTCGTCGCCGTGCCGGCGATCTCGCCCGCGTTCGATCCCGCCTGGGAAGAGCACGGCGAACTGGCCGCCGCGATCGAGCACGTGCGCACGTGGATCACGTCGCGCGAGCTGCCCGGTGTGACCCTCGAAGTCGTCCAACTGGCGGGACGCACGCCGCTTCTCGTGGTCGACGTGCCCGCGTTCGGCAACTCTGGCGACGACACGGTGTTGCTTTACGGACACCTGGACAAGCAGCCGCCGGTGGGTGGTTGGAGCGAAGGACTGGGTCCGTGGACCCCGGTGCTGCGTGACGGACGTCTCTACGGCCGTGGCGCGGCCGATGACGGTTATTCCGGATATGCCGCAATCGCCGCGATCGAGGCAGTGCGCGCGGCCGGCGGCTCGCACTCCCGTTGCGTCGTGCTGCTGGAGACCGGCGAGGAGTCGGGTTCACCCGACCTGCCCGCGTACCTGGAGCACCTGTCCTCACAGCTGGGCCAGGTGTCGCTGGTCGTCTGCCTGGACTCGGGCGGCTCCGACTACGACCGCATGTGGCTGACGACGTCGCTGCGCGGCCTGGTGCAGGTCACGGCCACCGTGCGGGTGCTGGAGGGCGGCCTGCACTCGGGCATGGCGTCGGGCATCGTGCCGTCGTCGTTCCGAATCGCGCGCGTGTTGCTGGACCGCCTGGAGAACGCGGAGACCGGCGAGGTCCTGGTCCCCGAGATGCACGTCGAGATCCCGGAGCACCGCCTGGCCGAGGTCCGTGAGGCCGTCGAAGCGGCGCCGGGCGCACTGTGGGGCGCCGTGCCGCGCGTCGGCGACCTGCAGCCGATGTCCTCCGACGAGGTGGAACTGGCCCTGAACTCCGGCTGGCGCCCGACCCTGTCCGTCACCGGCGCCGAGGGCCTGCCGCTGCCGGACGACGCGGGCAACGTGCTGCGACCGTTCACCACACTGGTCCTGTCCTTCCGCCTGCCGCCCACGGCCGACGCGGCCGCGGCCCTGGAGGCGGTCAAGCAGCGGTTGACCACTGACGTGCCCTACGGCGCGACCGTGGAACTCTCGCGCGTCGAGTTCGCCGACGGCTGGAACGCGCCGGAGCTGGCGCCTTGGTTGTCCGCGACGCTGGACGACGCGGGCAAGGAGGTCTTCGGCTCTCCGTGGCGGACCGTGTCGCTGGGTGGCTCGATCCCGTTCATGGGGCTGCTGCACGAGGCGTACCCGGAGGCGCAGTTCCTGGTGACGGGCGCCGTTGGGCCGGACTCGAACTGCCACGTGCCGGACGAATGGCTGCACGTGGCGCACGCCACTCGGGTCACCGAGGCGGTTGCTCTGGTGCTGGACGCGCAGTCCAAGCAGAGCTGAACTCCTCCAGCAAGGCCAAGCCTGTCGCCGGATTGCTCCCTGCCAGGCGGCGCGCTTTCGCGAGCGCGCTGATCTGGTCGGGGAGCACCTCTGTCAAGTCGTCGGTGAAGACCTCGCGGACCACGGCGAGGAACTTGATCCTCGCCGCGGCGAGATCCCGCAGCTCGCGAACGCTCTCGGACTCTCCGTCGTAAAAGTCCTCCAGGCGTTTCGAGAACGCGTCGAGGTCGTCGGGCCGTTCCATCAACGCACGTAGCAACGTGCTGACGCCTTGGCGGTCGTCGAGAGCGGTCAGCGCATCGCTTGTCGTCTGGCACACACGGACAAGCTCGTCCTGGGTCATGATGCGTGCGACTTCGCTCAACTTCGCGCCCTCTGGCTGTCTGAGCACCTCGCGGGCCGCCCGGATCAACTGCCGGGCGAGGCAACCCGAGAACGCGAACGCCAGCGCGGCGAACTGCTCCGGCAATCCGATCACCAGTCTGCCGAGCAGGCGTCTGGCGACATCGAAGTCCAGGTAGTCGACGCGGACGACCTCGTCGAACGAACTGTCGAAGACGGTCCGCAGGCCCATGCCGGACAGCTCGAAGTCGTGTTGCGCCTCGGTCGACACCGAGACCAGGTAGTAGCAGCCAGGGACGTCGAAGATCGCCTTCAGCTCGTTGAGGAACCGGCGCGCGGACTCACCGGTGCCGATCCTGTCGATCTCGTCGATCGCGATCACCACGCGGTCGAGTGCTTGCACGAACGCTCGGAAGTCGTTCACGACCTCGGGGTAGGTCGGTGCCCGGCCTGCCAGGCTGACCCCGCGTTTCAAGCTGAGCTCGGCGCCCTTGAAACCGTATTTGCCGCTCAGCTCGTTACTTCGAGTCTGGACGTAGGCGATCGAGACCAGGCCGGCCTTCGCGGCCTTCACCAGGTGGGACGGTCCTCCTCTGGCGATCACGGCCCTGCAGGTCTCGGCGTACAGGTGCAGGAGGAACTCGCGCGGGACGTACTCGACGGGGGCGGCGGCGAATACGGTGAGGTCCGCGGGCTGGTCGACCTTGGCGTAGACGCCCGCGCAGAACGCCCGCAACAGGTTCGTCTTGCCGGCACCACGCGGTCCGGCGAGTGCGAAGCTGCCACCGTTGACGGAACGCACCAGCTCCGCGAGCCGCTCGCCGGCGCGCGTCCGCTGATGGGCGACGAGCGGGGTGCCCCCGAACAGACCTTTCGAGTCCGTAGAGGGCAGCACAGTGCCGCGGGTGACAGCCACGCTATTGATTTCAGCTCGGAACACCGGCAAAACGCCATCGTTCACCATGGTCAGACGCCAGATGGACTTCAGAAGGGTGGTCTGTCTGGTGCGGAGGCCTCGATATCTTGGCGCTGTCACGATGGCCAAGTACCCGACAGCGGCTACCAGCGGGGTCATCAGCACGTACTTCCACCATCCCAACGGCGTCATGTACGCGAAACCCAGGCCGAATAGCCCCATCGCAAAGCCTAGGTATGCGACTGCCGTAAAGATGATCTTCGCTCCGCGCGACCACAACCGGTCGTCCTGCTCAGCGTTCCGCTGCTCGCGCCGGGCAGCAGCGACTATGGCCGGGCGCGCAGAGCGTGCAACATTGCGCAGGTTGTCCTCCGACAAGGAGCCTTCCGCCAGCCAGTGTTGGACCTCGCCATGCGCAAGCCCAATCTTGATCGCCTCGTCGAAGACCTCGTCCTCGGTCATCCCGGCATCGTGCGCTCGTTCGGGCACGACCGAAATGGGCCGTTCAGGTCACACTCGACCCGACAGTCCAGCCGTCTTTTAGTGAGGATTAACTCAGACAAGACGTGGACCCGACCAGGCGTGCGAACAGGTGTCGCACACTGGAGCGATGGGCGAACAAGCGGAACGGGCGCGTCTCGCGGAGTCGGAGAACCCGACTTCGCCGTGGCGACGGTGGGGGCCGTACCTCTCGGGTCGCCAGTGGGGCACGGTCCGCGAGGACTACTCGCCCGAGGGTGACGCGTGGGCGTCGTTCCCGTTCGACCACGCTCGTGCGCGCGCTTACCGGTGGGGCGAGGACGGCATCGCGGGGATTTGCGACGTCCACGGCTTCCTGAACTTCGCCATCGCCCTGTGGAACGGCAACGACCCGATCCTCAAGGAGCGGTACTTCGGCCTCACCAACAACGAGGGCAACCACGGTGAGGACGTCAAGGAGCACTGGTGGGTGACCGACGGGACGCCCACCCACTCCTGGATGCAGGTGGTCTACCGCTATCCGCAGCGCGAGTTCCCGTACGGGCAGCTCCGGGAGATGGCGCGCAACGCCGGCCGGGAAAACCGCGAGCCCGAGCTGTCAGACACCGGCGTGCTCGACGAGAACCGGTTCTTCGACGTGCAGGTCACGTACGCGAAGGCCGAAACGGACGACATCTGCATCGAGATCCAGGCGACCAACCAGGGGCCTGAGGACGCGCCGCTGCACCTGCTGCCGCAGCTGTGGTTCCGCAACACCTGGGCGTGGGGGCGGGACCAACGGCCGTGTCAGCTCGTTGCGAGCACCACGACCGGACGCAAGGTCACGGCTGATCACGGCAACCTCGGCCGGTACACGCTGCATCTGGACGACTCGCCGTCGATGCTCATGACGGACAACGAGAGCAACGAGATGTCGCTCTTCGGGGCCGAGCGCAACCCGTCGCCGTGGACCAAGGACGGCATCTGCAACTACGTCGTCCACGGCAGCACGTCCACGTGTCAGGTCGTGGGACCGGACGACGCGGGCGCGGCCGGCACGAAGTTCGCTGCGTGGTACTCGTTCGACCCCGTCGAGCCGGGCGAGACCGTGACGATCCGGCTCAGGCTGACCGGCGGCGACGGGCACATGGACCCGTTCGGGCCGAGCTACGAAGAGACCATGCTGGCCCGCAGGGCCGAGGCCGACGAGTTCCACGACGACATCGCGCCCAACGCCGCGCCCGAGCAGAAGCACGTGCTGCGGCGCGCGCTCGCCGGGTTGATGTGGACCAAGCAGCACTACCGGTTCCGGACGCGCGACTGGCTCGACGGTGACCCGACCAAGCCTGAGGCGCCGAGCTCGAGACGTACGCAGGAAGCGCGCAACGTGCACTGGCGGCACCTCGACGTCGCCGACGTGATCTCCATGCCGGACGAGTGGGAGTACCCCTGGTTCGCGGCGTGGGACCTCGCGTTCCACACCATCCCGTTCACGATGGTCGATCCCGCGTTCGCGAAGGAGCAGCTGCTGCTGTTCTGCCGCGAGTGGATGATGCACCCGAACGGCCAGATTCCTGCCTACGAGTGGGAGTTCGGCGACGTCAACCCGCCCGTGCACGCGTGGGCGGCGTTGCAGGTCTACCGCGCGGACGGCAGCCGGGATCGCCAGTTCCTCGCGAAGGTCTTCCACAAGTTGCTGCTGAACTTCTCGTGGTGGGTCAACCGCAAGGACGCGGGCGGCAGCTACCTGTTCGAGGGCGGGTTCCTCGGCATGGACAACATCGGGCCGGTCAACAGGTCCGAGCCGATGCTGGGCGAGTGGCGGCTGGAGCAGTCGGACGCCACGTCGTGGATGGCCGCCTACAGCCTGCACCTCATGCAGATGGCGCTGGAGCTGGCGCGCGACGACGAGTCCTATGAGGACGTCGCGACGAAGTTCGTCGAGCACTTCCTGTCGATCGCGGAGGCGTTCACGCAGTTCGGTTCGTCGGGCAGCGGCATCTGGCACGAGGAGGACGGCTTCTGCTACGACCGGGTCTCGCGCCGCAACCCGGACGGCGACGTCGAGTCGGAACCCGTGCGCGTCCGGTCGATGGTCGGCCTGATCCCGCTGCTGGCGAGTGCCGTCCTCGAACCGTGGGTGCTCAGCGAGCTGCACGGGTTCACGCGCAGGTTGGAGCACCTGCTCAAGCGCCGGCCTGAGCTGCGGCAGTTCATCACGTTCCACTACGACCGCGGCGCGTTCGTGTCGTTGCTGGACGAGCACAAGCTGCGCCGCGTGCTGCACCGGATGCTCGACGAGCACGAGTTCCTCTCCCCGCACGGCATCCGCAGCCTCAGCGCCGCCCACCGGGAGGGCCTCGAGGTCAAGGTCGCGGGCCAGGACCACCGGATGGGCTACGAGCCCGGCGAGTCGAACACGCCGATGTTCGGCGGCAACTCGAACTGGCGCGGCCCGGTCTGGTTGCCCACCAACGCGCTGTTGGTCGAGGCGCTCCGCACGGTCTGCGCGTTCCACGACGGCATGTTCCAGATCGAGATGCCGACGCACTCCGGCCGCTGGGTCACCGCGGGTCAGGTGGCCGACGAACTGTCCGACCGGCTCATCGGGCTCTTCCTGCCTGATCACGACGGGCGCCGGCCGTCCGACGGCAAGCGCATCGAGGCCTCGGAGTCACCGCTGTGGCGTCGGCACGTCACGTTCAGTGAGTACTTCGACGGCGACACGGGCGAAGGGCTCGGCGCGACGCACCAAACCGGGTGGACCGCGCTGGTGGCCGGACTATTACAGGACCGTTCGCGCTAACCCACCCGTTTCGTAAACATTGGCCATTCCACGCCTGGTGACAGTTGACACGCACTTTCTGTAACGCATGCGTGCTGTGCAGGTCGCTCACGAGATGGCAGGATCCCGTTCACTCGTCCGCGACAGTTACGAGGAGTGACGCAGTGGCTCGTCCAACCAGGCAGTTGATGGCCATGATCCCCGTGGTGGGGCTGGCCGTGATGGCAGCGTCGGGCTGCGCGACCCCCGTGAACCAGCCTGCGGGCAACTCGGGTGTCACTCTGGTGCAGAGCGGCAAGCTCGTCACCTGCACCCACCTCTCCTACAAGCCCTTCCAGTACAGCGAGGGCGACAAGACGGTCGGCTTCGACGTCGACCTCGTCGACCTGGTCGCCAAGGACCTGGGTGTCACCCAGCAGATCTTCGACACCCCGTTCGAGACGATCACCTCGGGCACGTCGTTCAACGCGAACCAGTGCGACCTGGCCGCCGCGGGCATGACGATCACCGACGAGCGCAAGCAGGCGATCGACTTCTCCGACCCGTACTTCGACGCCTCGCAGGCGCTGCTGGTCAAGAAGGGCGCGAACCTCAAGACCCTGGCGGACCTCAAGGGCAAGAAGCTCGGCGTCCAGCAGGACACCACGGGTGAGAAGTACGCGAACGACAACGCGGCCGCCAACGGCTACACCGTCGTCCAGTTCGAGGACCTCCCGCTGTCCGAGACCGCCGTCCGCACCGGCGCGGTCGACGCGGTGATCAACGACAACGGCGTGCTCTACGACTACGTCAAGGAGTTCCCGGACACCGAGGTCACCACCGAGTTCGACACCGGTGAGGCCTACGGCATCGGCGTCAAGAAGGGCAACAGCGCCCTGCTGACGAAGGTCAACGAGGTCCTGAAGAAGGCCAAGGAGAACGGCGAGTACGACAAGATCTACGAGAAGTGGTTCGGCAAGAAGCCGACGTCCAAGTAGTCGCTTCTCGGGGGCCGGTGCGGGTACTTCGCGCCGGCCCCGCCGCTTGTCCGCACCACATTCGCTAGGAGCCGCAATGGCCATGTCCAAGCGCAAGCGCGCGGAATACATCCGCTACGCGCAATACGGCTTGTTGGTCGTCATCGCCCTGCTGGTCGCCTTCCTCGCGGACTGGGGCCAGATCAAGGGCGCGTTCTTCAACGTGAGCATCGCGAAGTCGATGTTCCCCAACGTGATCACCGTCGCGTTGAAGAACACCATCATCTACACCGCGCTCGGCTTCGCGTTCGGCCTCGCGCTGGGCCTCGTGCTCGCGCTGATGAAGCTGTCGTCGGTCGCCCCGTACCGCTGGATCGCGACCGTCTACATCGAGTTCTTCCGCGGTGTGCCCGCGCTGCTGGTGTTCATCGGTATCTACTACGGCGTGCCGATCGCGTTCCAGATGCAGTTCCCGCCGCTGACCACGGTCATGCTGGCGCTCGGTGGCGTCGGTGCCGCGTACATGGCCGAGACGATCCGCGCCGGCATCCAGGCCGTGCCCAAGGGCCAGGTCGAGGCCGCCCGTTCGCTCGGCATGTCGCAGGGCCGCGCCATGATCACGATCGTGATCCCGCAGGCGTTCCGGATCATCCTGCCGCCGCTGACCAACGAGCTGATCCTGCTCACCAAGGACTCCTCGCTGATCTACATCCTCGGCCTGTTCCGCGAGCAGTACGAGCTCACGAAGTTCGGCCGGGAGACGCTGAGCCGCAGCCCGTCCCTGACGCCGATCCTCATCGCGGGCCTCTGCTACCTGATCATCACGCTGCCGCTCGGTTACCTGTCGCGGTACCTGGAGCGCCGCGGTACCAGCGGCCGGAAGAAGGTGTCCGCATGAGCGAGACGTTCGTCGAGATCACCGGCCTGAAGAAGTCGTTCGGCCCGCTGGACGTCCTCAAGGGCATCGACCTGCAGGTCAACCGCGGTGACGTGGTGTGCATCATCGGCCCGTCCGGTTCGGGCAAGTCGACGTTGCTGCGCTGCGTGAACCTGCTGGAGGAGCCGAACGGAGGCAAGATCGTCGTCAACGGGGTCGAGTTGACCGACCCGGACGTCGACATCGACTCCGCGCGCACGAAGATCGGCATGGTCTTCCAGAGCTTCAACCTGTTCTCCCACCTCAGCGTGCTGGCGAACCTCACGGTGGCGCAGCGCAAGGTGCTCAAGCGCTCCGAGGAGGAGTCGCGCCGGGTCGCGCTGCACAACCTGGAGCGCGTCGGGCTGAGCGACAAGGTCCACTCGATGCCCGCGCAGCTCTCCGGCGGCCAGCAGCAACGCGTGGCGATCGCCCGCGCGTTGTCGATGGACCCCGAGGTGATGCTGTTCGACGAGCCGACCTCGGCGCTCGACCCGGAGCTCGTCGGTGACGTGCTGGGCGTGATGCGCCAGCTCGCCGACGAGGGCATGACGATGCTGGTCGTGACGCACGAGATGCAGTTCGCCCGCGAGGTCGCCGACAAGGTGATCTTCATGGACGGCGGCTACCTCGTCGAGGAGGGCCCGGCGGCCGAGGTGATCGGCAACCCGCAGGAACCGCGCACCCAGGAGTTCCTGGCCCGCGTGCTCGACCCGACGCACCACGGTCCGAGCGACCCGGTCTAGCCGCGTGGCGAGGGGGAAGGTCGCCGCGGCGGACGTGCTGCGGGGCCTGATGGGGGAGAACGACAACTCCAGTGGTGGTGGCGGGTGGAGGTTGCCGCGGCGCAAGCCGAGCACCCCACCCGTCATCCGCGTGGTGGATCGCGTGATCACCGGCGTCCTGGACCTGCGCGCGGTCGAGGTGCCGTACGTGCTGGAGTTCGAGCGCTGCCAGTTCGAGGCGGCGCCGGACGTGCGGCAGGCGAACCTCGCCGGCATCTCGTTCACCGACTGCGACCTGCCGGGTCTCGAGGCGCGCAATCTCAGCAGCAGCAACGACGTCTCGTTGCTCGGCTGCCGCGTCTCCGGGCTCACCGACCTGACCGACGCCGAGATCGCGGGCTCGGTCCTGTTGCGGGACAGCAGGTTCAGCGTTCCCGGTGGCCTGTGCATACACGGTGACCGGTTGACGGCCGCGGGCGCGCTGCTCGGGTTCGGCATCCACACCGAGGGCGAGGTGCGGTTCGCGGGCGCGCGCATCGGCGGCAACGTCAACCTCGGCAGCGCGGTGCTGGAGAACCCCGACGGCTTCACGTTGAACGGCAACGGCATGCAGGTCGGCGGCAACTTCCTCGGTGCGTTCACCTCGCACGGAGTGGTGTTCCTGGCCAACGCCCGGATCAGCTCGGCGCTGTCGTTGCGCGGCGCGATGCTCTCGCGCGGCGACAACCTCGACGAGACCACCGACCCGCACGCCGACCCGTCCGTGACGCTGATCCTGGACCGGGCGGACGTCTCCGGCGACCTGGAACTGGACCGCGGCTTCACCAGCGCGGGCACCATCCGCGCCGTCAACACGCGCATCGGCGGCACGTTGTCGCTGGCAGACGCCGTTTTGGACGCCGTGTCGCCGCCCGCTGTCGGCACCGACCCGACCGGTTCGGGCCGCGCACTGCACGTCGACGGCGCGGAGATCGGCGGTGACGTCGTCGGCAGAGGCGTCAAGATCAAGGGCCAGCTGCGCATGGTCGACACGCACGTGCGCGGCAGCATCACCATCGAACGGGCCACTGTGGACAACCCGGCCGCGGATGCCGTGCTGGCCAACCGTTCGCAGATCGGCAGCAACTTCGTGGTGCGCGAGTCGAACATCTCCGGCGGCCTGGAGCTGCGCGGCATCACCGTCGGCGCGAACCTCGACCTGCGCGGCAGCCGCCTGATCAAGCCTGGCAAGTACCGCCACCAGCCGCGCGAGAAGCCGTCGCTCGACATCGGCGGCGCCACGATCGGCCGCGACCTCATCTGCGCCCGCGGCGACAAGGAGTTCGTCGCGCACGGCGGCGTGCGGTGCCGGCGCGCGACGATCGGCCGCATGGCGAACTTCAACGGCGCGGTGCTCGGCTACAAGCTCGACAGCCACGCGTTGAACGCCATGGGCATGCACGTCCAAGAGCTCATGGTCAACGTCGTGTCACCGCCCAAGGGCCTGGTGACGCTGCGGCAGGCACGCTGCACGTCGTTGGACGACAACGAGAACTTCTGGAACGCCACGGGTTTCATCGACCTCGACGACTTCCGCTACGACTCGCTCGCCTACCCGATCGACCTGCGCGACGACGCCCAGGTCCAGCAACGGCTGCGCTGGCTCCGGCAGGCCATGCGCCGCAGTTATCACCCACGCCCGTACGACCAGTTCGCCGAAATGCTGACCGCGGCCGGCAACGAGGAACACGCCTCGACCGTGCTGATCGAGAAACAACGCCTGCGCTACAAAGCGGTCGCCGAGGGCATGCGGTTCTTCGGTCCGTTGGTGCTGGTGTGGAGCTTCCTGCAACGGTCGATGGTCGGCTACGGCTACCGCCCGGCGCGCGCTCTGGGCTGGCTGATCGCGGCGTGGGTCGTCGGCAGCATCTGGTTCCAGGTCAAGGGTCCGCTGATCGAGATCAACGACGACGACCACCTGCCGTGGAACGCGTGGCTCTACACGATCGACCTGGTGGTGCCGATCGTCGACTTCGGCAACAAGAACCGCTGGCAGACGCCGGGTGTGTCGCAGTGGATCGCGTCGGGCCTGATCGTGACGGGCTGGCTGCTGGCGACCACGGTCGCCGCCGGTCTGACCCGAATGCTCAAACGCTAGTGCGACTCTCCACCATCGGGGTATTTCGTCCAGTGGTGAACGATGGTGCGATCGTCCGGTGATCGCCGCCGAGTCCACCGAGCTGTTCGTCGGGCCTCGGACCGCGCTGCTGCAGGTGGTGCGGCTGACCTCGCCCGCGCTGGCGGGCCCGGTGCACGCGCACGTCTCCGGCCCCGACCTGCACTCGCCGCGCCACGGAGGTTCGCTGGTCGCCGGTCCGTTCGGCTACGAGCTGGCCGTCGACGTCTCCGCGCACCCACCCGGCTCCGCGGTGCCCGCCCAGGCCGTGGTGCGCTCGGCTGCCGGCGAGGAATCCTGTACGTTCCAGCTGGTCGTGGGCTCGCCGGGCTGGACGGTGCACCTCATCGGCCACGTGGCGGGCGACGCACCCTTCACCGCGTTCCGGGCCCACCTCGACCTGGCCCTGACCGATCCCGCCTACCGGTTCGCCGTGACGTCCGTGGAACTGTTGCAGCCTTACTGGGACACGTTCCCGCAGCACCGCTCGCTGCTGTTGCGGCTGATCTCCGAGGGACGGGTCGAGGTGGTCGGCGCCGAGTCCAATGTGGTCGGTGTGTCGCCGCTGCTCGCCTCGCTGCCTTCCGGTTCACCGCTGGAGGCCTCCTCCTTGGCCGAGGCCGAACGTTCCGTCTACGACTCCTTCCTCAAGCTGCGCACTTCCGCTCCCGCACCGCACGTGATGCTGCCCGTCGGCTCCGCCCGTTCCGCGCCCAATCCGTGGGTGACCGCGATCCACCACGACTGGAGCGCGCGCTACACGTGGCCACGAGTCGTCTGCTCGTTGCCCCGCGACTACTACGTGCGCGGCTCCGTCCCCGTGCCTCCCGCCCCTCTCGACGACTCACCCGCCGCCGTGTTCGCCTCACACGCATCCCGCCTGACCGGCGCCGCCTTCCCCACCGCCGCCCTCACCCGCGCCGCCTCCGCACACCCACGTGAAGCCTTCGACCTGCGTTCCGACGTCGTAGCGCGCTCGCTCGCAGCTCTCACGTCCACTGTGGACTCGTCGGTCGTCGTCTGGAACCCGCTGCCGATCCCTTGCACCGACATCGTCTCCGTGCACCTGCCTTCCGCCCGGAACGTGCACGTGGAGTTCGACGGCGAGCCGCTGCCGACGTTGGTCGACGGACCGACCGTGACCTTCCTGGCCCGTGACGTGCCAGCTACTGGTTGGCGCACCTACGCGTTGGTCGACGACAACCTCGACCACGGCTGGAAACGCGGCTACGGCACAGAGATCGCGTCCACTCACTACGTCCTGTCCTACGACCCGATCGCCTCGCTGGTAGCAGTCGACGGCCCGGCCCTGAAGCCTCCGAAGCTGACCGGCCCGGTGACCGTCTGGCACAGCGAGGTCGGCGAGAAGATGGTCGGCTCCACCACCTTCACCCTGTGGCACGAGGTCGCCCATCTGGACCCATCACCGCTGGTAGGCGTACCAGGCACCCGCACCCCGGCTTCCGGCACCCTGCCTTCCGTGGCCGCTCGCCTGTCGCTGGCCGGACCACCCCTGGGCCCCACCACTCCCGCAGTCACCCCGGTCTACGCCCGCTACTGGCTGCACGAGCCCGCGCCGTTGGGCGGCCTCCCGGCAAACCTCCACCTGGAGGTGCTCAGCCCGACCCGCCTGCGAGTGGTCGCCGTGTCCGACGGCCCAGCCTTCGAGGGCGCCGTCCACCTCTCCCTGCCGGACGGCTGGTCAGCCTCCTGGGAGAAACTCCCGGTCTCGCTCCCCGCCGGCGGCTACGTGTCGGCCGACGTGCACCTGACCCCCTCGCGAACCCCTGGCTGCCACCCGATCCGCGCGACCCTGCACGGCCTCCCGTTCGACGTCTTCGACATCGCGCTGCTGACCGTGCCGGAATGGGACGCCGAAGACCCCGTAGAGGTCCTCTGGGTCGCCTCCTCCCCATCAACCGTCTCGGCAACACCCGGCTCGTCGGCCCTGCTGCGCGTCGTCATGGCCTCCGGCGCCCACGGCGACCTCCCCCTCCAAGCCCGCCTGCTCTCTCCACGCGACTCGTGGAACCTGGTCGGCCCGTTCTGCGCCGGCGCCGTTCTCCCAGCTCAGGGCCACACCCCGCTAGACTTCACCCTGTCCGCCCCACCCTGGGCCACCCCCGGCAGCTGGTCGGCCGTAGTCCGCATAGCAGCGGGCCCGCTGATCAGGACCACTCCAGCGATCCGCCTCGAAGTGGCTGGTTAACATGGCCCCTCGTGACTGATCTGGTGCTGGCACTGGACTTCGGCGGCACCAAGATCGCCGCCGCCCTGATAGACCCTTCCGGCGCCGTGGTGCGCTCCTCCCGAGTACCGACACCAACCTCAGACCCCTGGGACGCCGTCCTGGCCGTGGTGTCCGCCGTAGTCGAAAACGACACCATCT
Source organism: Lentzea sp. NPDC054927 (assembly GCF_053610285.1). Classification (NCBI taxonomy): domain Bacteria; kingdom Bacillati; phylum Actinomycetota; class Actinomycetes; order Pseudonocardiales; family Pseudonocardiaceae; genus Lentzea; species Lentzea sp. NPDC054927. The sequence goes on along the minus strand of NZ_JBSGXZ010000037.1, from coordinate 21,926 downwards.
CCGGCGTAGGAATCGCCTCGGCGGGCCCAGTGGACACCGCACGCGGCACCGTCTCGCCCATCAACGTCCCCTCCTGGCAAGCCTTCCCCCTACGCGCCGCCGTAGTCGAACTCTTCCCCCACGTGCCAGTAGAACTGGCAGGCGACGGCGTATGCATGGCCCTGGGCGAACACTGGCGCGGCGCAGGCCAAGGCAGCACCTTCATGGTCGGCCTGGTCGTCTCCACCGGCGTAGGCGGCGGCCTAGTACTCGACGGCCGCCCCTTCGGCGGCCGAACCGGCAACGCGGGCCACATCGGCCACATCGTCGTAGAACCCGACGGCGCCCCCTGCACCTGCGGCGGCCGGGGTTGCGTGGAAACCATCGCAGGCGGCCCCCGCATGGTCGCCTGGGCCCGCCGCACCGGCTGGCAGGCCCCAGACGACGCCGACGCCGCCCTCCTCGCCGCAGCCGCCCTGGCAGGCGACGAAATCCCCCTGGAAGCCTTCGAACGCGCAGGCCAGGCAGTAGGCATGGCCATCGCAGGCGCCGCCGCAGTGTGCGACCTCGACCTCGCCGTAATCGGCGGCGGCGTCGCACAGGCTGGTGAGCTGCTCTTCGAACCGATCCGCCGCACCCTGAAAACCCACGCGGGCCTGTCGTACCTGGACGGCTTGGAGGTGCGCGCGGCCCAACTGGGCGGCGAGGCGGGCCTGGTAGGCGCAGCAGCCCTGGTCCACCAGGCACGCTGACGCAGGGTCCCGATGGCGAAGCCGAGGCGTCCTAACGCTTGAAACGGGAGGTTCCGGTGGGTGGTCCCGTCACGAGTCGTGCCATCAACCCGCGTGTGGCGTGGGCAGGTCTTTGATCAGATTGGCGGGGTCCGGGGCGGAGCCCCGAACAGCCCTCACCCAGCCTGCCGAGCATGCCGAAGCGGCGATTCCACCCGCCCCACCACCACCCCAGCCCCTTCCAACGCCGCCCGAACCGCCCGAGCAATCCCCACCGCCCCAGCCGTATCCCCATGCAAACAAATCGAATCAGCCACCACCCGAACCGGCCGCCCGGAAACACTCCGAACCCACCCCTCGGTCGCCATCTGCACGCACCGAGCCGCAATCTCCGCCGGATCCCGCAACACAGCCCCTGGCTCCCCCCGAGGCACCAACGTCCCAGCCGACGTATAAGCCCGATCAGCAAACGCCTCATGCCAAACCCGCAACCCAGCCACCGAGGCCCGCTTCAACCACACGGCCCCCGGCGGCCCCAACACAGCCAACGTCGGGTCGAACATCCGAACCGCGTCCACCACGGCGTCAGCCTGGGCCTCATGCCGGACCAACGCGTTGTACAACGCCCCATGAGGCTTCACATACGACACCCGAGTCCCAGCCACCCGAGCAAACCCGGCCAACACCGCGAGCTGGGCCAGCACTTCGTTGGTCAACGTATCGGGAGCGACATCGATGAACCGCCGCCCGAACCCGGCCAGGTCCCGATAGCCGACGTGCGCCCCCACCGCCACCCCGGCCTCCGCGGCAAGAGCACACACCGAGCGCATCGTGTCGGCGTCCCCGGCGTGATACCCGCAGGCGACGTTAGCGCTGGTCACAACCTCCAGAAGCGCACGATCGTCCCCCAGAGCCCAGTGGCCGAAGCCCTCGCCGAGATCCGCGTTCAGGTCCATGGCCGCCCTCCAACTCACGCCGGTTTTGTTGGATCGTGGGATTGTTGAACGATTCTACGATACTGCAATAGAACGATCCTGCAATAGGCTTACGAGGTGACCGAGACGTGGGTGTCGACGCTGGCGCAGGGCAAGGCCGACCTGGAGCGCGCGAGCACCGCGCAGAAGGTCGCGGACATGCTGCGCGAGCGGGTGCTCGACGGGGAGCTGGCGCCGGGGCTGAGGCTCAGCGAAGAGGCGATCGGCGGCGCGCTCGGGGTCAGTCGCAACACGTTGCGGGAGGCGTTCCGGCTGCTGACGCGGGATCGGCTGCTGGTGCACGAGCACAGCCGCGGTGTCTTCGTCCGCAGGCCTACGGGCGAGGACGTGCGTGATCTCTACGCCGCGCGCCGGGTGATCGAGTGCGGTGCGCTCCGCCGGTGGAACGACGTCAGCGAGGCGCTGCGGGAGGCCGCGCGGGCGCCGGTTCGGCAGGCCGTCGCCAGGGCCGAGAAGAACGACTGGACCAGGGCGGGCCAGGCGAACATCCAGTTCCACCGCGCCATCGTGCGGCTCGCGGGCAGCGAACGGCTGAACGAGGAGTCCGACCGGCTCTTCGCCGAGCTCATGCTCGCGTTCAACGTGGCGCAGGAGATCAACGACTTCTACCAGGCGTACGTGCCGTGGAACCTCAGGATTGTTGAACTGTTGAACAACGGGAGTGTCGACCAGGCGGTCGAGCAGCTCACGGAGTACCTCGATGCGGCTGAACAGGACCTTGTCGCCCGCCTAGAGGCCTATTAGTCCAAAGAGAACGTTAAGCCGAGTGCAACGATTGCGATCACGAGGCTGACGGCACGTGTGATCAGGCCTAACATCCGCGCAACACCGCGTACACGGAGGCCCACCATGCCGTCGGATCACAAGACCGGCTTGCGCTGGAGCAACTGGAACCTGCTGCTCATACTTCCGCTGCTCATGCTCATCACGCCGTGGTTCAACATTGACGAGCCCCGACTCTTCGGGCTGCCGTTCTTCTACTGGTACCAGTTCGTCTTCGTGCCGGTCGGCGTCCTGTGCGTCGGCCTGGTCTACGTGAAGACCAAGGACGCACCCGCCGTCACCGGCAAGCCGGACAAGCTCGGCGTGGACGACCTGGACGAGGGAGCGAACTGATGCAGTGGACCGAGCTCATTGTTTTCAGCGTTCTCTTCCTGCTGGTCACCGTCATGGGGTTCGTGGCGGCGAAGTGGCAGAAGGGCGACACGCTCGAGCACCTCGACGAGTGGGGCCTCGGCGGCCGGAAGTTCGGCAGCTGGATCACGTGGTTCCTGGTCGGTGGCGACCTCTACACCGCGTACACCTTCGTGGCGGTGCCGGCGCTGATGTTCGGCGCTGGCGCGACCGGGTTCTTCGCGCTGCCGTACACGGTGATCCTCTACCCGATCGTCTTCCTGCCGCTGGTACGGATGTGGTCGGTCAGCCGCGTGCACGGCTACGTCACGCCCGCCGACTTCGTGAAGGGCCGCTACGGCTCGCACTGGCTGGCGCTGATCATCGCCATCACCGGCATCGTCGCGACCATGCCGTACATCGCGCTGCAGCTCGTCGGCCTTGAAGCCGTGCTGCGGAGCATGGGCCTCAACGGCAGCGGCATCCTCGGCCACCTGCCGCTGTTCATCGCGTTCGTGATCCTCGCGCTCTACACCTACCAGTCGGGTCTGCGGGCGCCGGCGCTGATCGCGTTCGTCAAGGACATCCTGATCTACATCGTCATCCTGGTGGCGATCGTCTACCTGCCGTCGAAGTTCGGCGGCTGGGGCGAGATCTTCAACGACGCGCAGGCGAAGTTCGACGCCACGCCGGCCAAGACCGACGGCATCCTGCTCAACAGCAACAACCAGCTGCAGTACGCGACGCTGGCACTGGGCAGCGCGCTCGCGCTGTTCATCTACCCGCACTCGCTGACCGGCATCCTGGCCAGCCGCGGCCGCAACGTCATCAAGCGCAACATGGTGGCGCTGCCGGCATACTCGCTGGTGCTGGGCCTGCTGGCGCTGCTCGGCTACGTCGCGATCAGCGCGGGCACCAAGCCGATCGTCAACCAGGCGACCGGCCGCCCCGACACCAACACGATCGTGCCGGAACTGTTCGGCGCGAACTTCCCGTCATGGTTCGCGGGCATCGCGTTCGCGGCCATCGGCATCGGCGCGCTGGTGCCGGCGGCGATCATGTCGATCGCGGCCGCGAACCTGTGGACGCGCAACGTCTACAAGGAGTACATCAAGAAGCACGCCACCCCGGCGGAGGAGGCCAAGCAGGCCAAGCTCGCCTCGCTGGTCGTGAAGTTCGGCGCGGTGGCGTTCATCGTGTTCGTCGACCCGCAGTTCTCCATCGACCTGCAGCTCATCGGCGGCGTGATGATCCTGCAGACGCTGCCGGCGGTCGCGATCGCGCTGTACACGCGCTGGTTCCACGTCTACGGCCTGGTCGCCGGCTGGGTCGGCGGCATGGGCTACGGCATGTGGCTGCTCTACAACATCGGCAACCCGGCCATCGGCAAGGCGCACTTCGCCGGTTCGGCGCTGCCGTTGGGCAAGCTGTCGATCTTCGGCTGGCACCCGTTCGGCGCGTCGACCATGACGATCTACGTCGGCATCATCGCGCTGGCGGTGAACCTGGTCGTCGCGGTGATCGTCACGCTGATCGCCAGGCAGGCCAAGGTCTTCAACGGCACGGACCAGACCGATCCGTCGGACTACCACGTCGACGAGGACAGCCCGCGGGTCAAGCCGGTGGCGACCCACTGAGACGGAGGAGTTAACGGTAGGGGCCACCCGTCGGTTTCGGCGGGTGGCCCCATCCGTTAGAGATCAGTGCGTGAAAACCATCGCCGGACTGGTCGGACTGACCGCGCTCGCCCTAGTCGTCGCGCCTGGAGCCGCTCAGGCGCAGGACGCGAACTGCTACGACACCACCGCCCCGCTGACCGTCGAGGAACAGCGGCTCGACGACACGCTCGTGACGGGCGGTCCCGCCGTCGGTCCCGCGCTCGTGAAGCTCGCCGGGTTCGACGGCCGCGTCACCGAGTTCACCGCCAAGCTCTGCCGCCAGGCCGCGTCCAAGCAGGCGCAGCAGTTCGTGGAACGTGAGGGCACCGCGCTGTGGAAGGCCGCCGTCGCCCGCGCGCAAAGCACACAGCCTTTGACACACGACGCTTATGACGACAGGCCGCTGTACTGGGCACGTCTGCAGCTCTCAAGTGCGCTGCGCCAGTGGAAGCCGCGTTTCTCCCTGCCCGTCGACGAACGCGCGAAGCTGATCCAGAAGTTCGACTGGGCCTCGCGGGGACTGAGCGACTCGGCGTTCCCCAGCAAGCCGGGCGTGCGCAGAGTCGCCGTGACGGGCTTCGACCCGTTCCAGCTCACCGGCGTGAACGTGCGGCGCGCGAACCCCGCCGGTGCGGCGGCGTTGCAGCTCGACGGCAGGGAGATCTCCACGCCGAACGGCAAGGTCGTGCTGCAGGCCGCGGTGCTGCCGGTGCTGTGGGGCGGGTTCGACGAGGGGGTCGTCGAGCAGTTCTACGGCAGCGCGCTCGCGCAGAAGCCCGACGCGTTCGTGACGATCAGCCAGGGCCGGCCGGGCCGCTTCGACGTCGAGCGGTGGGCGGCGCGCTGGCGTGGCGGCTTCGCGGACAACAACAACGTCAACTCCTACGGCAGCGTCCCGAACGCCGCAGGTTGGCCGCAGCCTGCCAACGAGTTCATCGAGACCTCGTTGCCGTTCCAGAAGATGATCGACGCGGGCACCGGTCCGTTCACCGTGAACTACAACCGGGCCTTCTGCGAGTGGGTCGTCGTCGGCTCCCAGCAGTCGTGCCGCACGGACGAGCCGACTCCCGGCAGGGTCGCGGCCAGCGGTGGCGGCGGTGACTACCTCTCCAACGAGAGCATGTACCGGGCCAACCGCCTGCGAATCGGTTACGGCGCAACGAATGTGCTCGGTGGACACTTGCACACGCCGGTGCTCGGCCAGCCCGTCGACCCGGCCGCGCTGACCGATGCGGCGTTCGAAAAGCAGCGTCGGGACATCGCCGATCAGGTGAAGGCCCTAGTCTCTGTGGTGTGACTCGTGTGCGGCTGGCGGTGGCGATCGTCCTGAGCTCGTGGGCGTTGTCCGCGTGCGCGATCCAGGTGGGAGGGCAGGCGGTCCCCGGACCTCTGCCGTCCACTGCCTCCGCCTCCGCACCCTCACTGCCCAAAGTCGGCCAGTGCATGAACCTGTCCGACCTGAAGGCGTTGCAGTGCACCGACTCGCACGAAGCCGAAGTGATGGGCGTGGGTGAGCTCACCGGCCTGCCGACCGTTTACCCCGATCAGCAGGCGCTGCGCAAAGCCGCGCTGCCGCCGTGCCGTCAGATGCTCACCGAGTACCTGGGCAGCCCTGACGCGGACGCGACGCGCCTGCGGATCATGGCGTTCTGGCCCAACGAGCAGGGCTGGAAGGACGGTCAGCGCTGGCGGCTGTGCACCGTCGTGGAGATCAGTCCCGACGAGAAGCCGCTGGCGCGCAAGGGTCCTGTCAAGGGACTCCTCGGCGGCAACGGCTTCACGACGTTCCAGAACTGCACTCAGGGCTCGCCGTCGAAGGACCAGGAGATCAAGGTCATCCCGTGCAACACCGGTGCGCACCTGGCCGAGGCCGTGCCCGCCGGTGTCGTGTCGCTCGGCAAGTCGACCGACCCCGCTCCGTCCAAGGAGCAGATGAACTCCATCGCGGACGCCAAGTGCACCAAGGCCGTCCACGACTACCTGGGTTCGTCCAAGCGCACCGACGTGTTCCCCGCGTGGCGAAACCCCGGTTCCCAGGGCTGGTCAGAGGGTTGGACGAACGCCGTCTGCTACGCCGAGGCCAACAAGGCCTTCAACGGCACTCTCTTCGGCATCCGAGACAACCCGCTCCCGAACTGACCCGGCGACCACGACCATCAGCACGGCGGCCAGGGACAGCACCAGCATCGCGATTCCTGCGATCCCCACGGCACACCTCCCTACCGTCCGGTGACGATCTTCGTGATCGCCATCACATACCTAAGACGTTCCCGGAAGGGGCCAGGTTCATTCCTGGAGCAAGACCTTTTTGCGAGTTGCAGAGAAGTGCCCGGAGTACCCACAGGGCTGTCCACAGCTATCCACAACATGTGCACAAGCTCGTCCACACCTGTGGACAACTTCGTCTCAAGTGGACGATGAGCTGCACTGATTCAGAGAAAATTGCTGCACAGGACCACACCCGCAGCGGTACCGACGGCTAAACCGAGGACGAACACGAGCGTGTAGCGCCACCACGGCGTGCGGGCCGGCGGGGCGGGCGGCACCGGGTAGTAGCGCACGATGCCGGTCGTCGGGCCGACCTCCACATCCCGCTTCGAACCGTCGAAGTTCAGTCCGCCGAGGAAGTCGTCCTGCGTCACACCACTAGTAGTACCCCAAAAAGATGACCCAGCGGTCGCCGTTGACCGCTGGGTCACCAAACACCTGAGAAGGATCAGCCCAGGCGCTGCTTCAGGGCCGCCAGCTCGTCGCGGAGCGTGGTCGGGACCTTCTCACCGATCTTCGCGAACCACTCCTCGACCAGCGGGATCTCGGCGCGCCACTCGTCAGCGTTGAACTCGAGCGAGGCCTCGATGTCCTCACGCGGCGCGTCCAGGCCCTCGAGGTCCAGGTCGTCCGCGGTCGGCACGTACCCGATCGGGGTCTCCTGCGCGGCGGCCTTGCCCTCGATGCGCTCGATGGCCCACTTCAGCACGCGCGAGTTCTCGCCGAATCCGGGCCACAGGAAGCGCTTGTCGTCGCCCCGGCGGAACCAGTTGACGTAGAAGATCTTCGGCAGCTTGTCGGCGTCGGCGCGCTTGCCGAGGTCGACCCAGTGCTGGAAGTAGTCACCGGCGTTGTAGCCGATGAACGGCAGCATCGCCATCGGGTCGCGGCGCACGACGCCGGTCTTGCCGACCGCGGCGGCCGTGGTCTCCGACGAGAGCGTGGCGCCCATGTAGGTGCCGTGCTGCCAGTCGCGCGACTCCGTCACCAGCGGGATCGTCGTGGCGCGGCGGCCACCGAAGAAGATCGCCGAGATCGGCACGCCCTTCGGGTCGTCCCACTCCGGCGCCTTGATGTCGCACTGCTCGATCGGCGTGCAGTAGCGCGAGTTCGGGTGCGCCGCCAGTTCGTCGCCGTCCGGCGTCCAGTCCTGGTGCTTCCACGAGGTCAGGTGAGCAGGGGCCTCGCCGATGCCCTCCCACCAGATGTCGCCGTCGTCGGTCAGCGCGACGTTCGTGAACAGCGAGTTGCCCTTGGCGATGGTGCGCATCGCGTTCGGGTTGGTGTGGTAGTCCGTGCCGGGCGCGACGCCGAAGAAGCCGTTCTCCGGGTTCACCGCGTAAAGGCGGCCGTCCTCACCGAAACGCATCCAGGCGATGTCGTCGCCGAGCGTCTCGACCTTCCAGCCGGGGATGGTCGGCTCGAGCATCGCGAGGTTCGTCTTGCCGCAGGCCGACGGGAACGCGGCGGCGATGTAGTACGCCTTGTTCTCCGGCGAGGTCAGCTTGAGGATCAGCATGTGCTCGGCCAGCCAGCCCTCGTCGCGCGCCATGACGCTCGCGATGCGCAGGGAGTAGCACTTCTTGCCGAGCAGGGCGTTGCCGCCGTAGCCGGAGCCGTAGCTCCAGATCTCGCGGGTCTCCGGGAAGTGCGAGATGTACTTGGTGTCGTTGCACGGCCACTGCACGTCCTGCTGGCCGGCCTCGAGGGGAGCGCCGAGCGAGTGCAGCGCGGGCACGAAGTCCGCGTCGTCACCGAAGACCGCGAGGGCCTTGGTGCCCATGCGGGTCATGATGTGCATCGAGACGACCACGTACTCCGAGTCCGTGATCTCGACGCCCAGCATCGGCTTCTCCGCGTCGAGCGGGCCCATGCAGAACGGGATCACGTACATCGTGCGGCCACGCATGCAGCCCCGGTAGAGCTCGGTCATGATGGCCTTCATCTCGGAAGGGTCCATCCAGTTGTTCGTCGCGCCCGAGTCCTCCTCGCGCACCGAACAGATGTACGTGCGCTCCTCGACACGAGCGACGTCGCTGGGGTCGGAGGCGGCCCAGAAGGAGTTCTGCTTCTTCTTCAGCGGCACGAAGGTGCCGGCGTCGACGAGCTTCTGCGTGAGGCGATCCCACTCACCCTGGGACCCGTCAGCCCAAACAACCTCATCGGGGCAGGTCAGCTCTGCGACTTCCTGAACCCATGCGAGCAAGCGCGCGTGGTTGGTAGGTGCGTGTTCGAGACCGGGAATGGTCACTGCCGTCATCTCGTCTCGTCTCCTGACTGAACGCCTCGGCCGCCCGAGGACGTAGCTGGGTCCGGTGTGGGGACTTCGTCGTCCTCGGGAATAGCTCCACAACGCCCGGTGGGGCCGGGCGTGCGTGGAAGGGGATGGATCGAGGTTAGCCCGGTGAATGGCAGGTAAAGCACCCCCAGCCTGTCGCTTCCCTCACAAAACCGATTCTGTAATCGATTCAGCACTCGGACGGCGTTAAGGCGCGCTTGAGGTGGGAAAAACACAAGAGGCCCCGGTGCGGTTCTCACCACACCGGGGCCTGTGACCTGCGCTTCAGTCGGACGTCAGTTCGGGCTGATCCACTGACCGGTGGTGGAATCGATTCGGACGACACCGTCGAACCGTTCTTCCTCGAACCAGTCGTCCGAGTCGTCCAGAATGCCGCTCTTCGAGTCCGTCACGTAGCGGCCGTCGGACTCGATGTGCCCGTGCTCGACCTCGACCCAGTCGTCACCACGGTGTTCGGACATCGTGACCTCGCCCGATCGTGTGATCTCGGTCGCCACGTCGGCCCGTCCGTCGCCGTTCTTGTCGGTGAACAGCCAGGTGTCACCGTCGTCGTCGCGCACGACGGCGGTGTCGGCCTTGCCGTCGCCGTCGGTGTCCTCGGTCGCCTTGCCGACGTTTCGATCGCCTTCGTCGGTGTCCACGACAATCGTCTCGGAGGGCGACGAATTCGTCTTTTGTTCGTGCGAGTCGTTCGGATCGACCGCAACCCACTCGCCGGAATTCTCCTCGAACCGAGCCTGGCTCAGGAGATTGCCGTCCTTGTCGAACGTGGTCATCAGATCGGCATCACCGTCACCGTTGCTGTCGGTGAACGCCAGATGACCACCGTCGTCCGTCTCGACCACCGCGGAGTCGTTCACGCCGTCGTGGTCGAGATCGAAGGTGACGTCGGCGGTGTACTCCTCATCCTCGACGGTGACCTTCAGCTCGGCGTCGGCCGCACCGTTCTCGTCGATGTACACCGGGACACCTCCTGGGCTCTTGCGTACCGGTATGACCCACGTTATGCCGGTTCGGTTCCCTCGCCAACCTCGCGACGCGAGCCCAGGTCGATCTCGCTCTGATCGATGGCGGCGTCGAGGGCCGCGCGGAACCTGGCGATCTCGCTGCCTTCGAGGGTGAACGCCGGTCCGTCGGGGCCGGCTATCTCCACGGCCCCCGCGCTCACGCTGACCTCGCAGACCGCCCGGTCCGCGTAACTGTCGCTGCAGTGAAGGAGCCACTCGCGCTGAACGCCCATGGTCAACCTCATCTTCACCCCAGGCCGCTCTTGTTGGACTTAACTTTAGTCCTACTTGAGACTAAAGTCGCTCGCCTAAGCGAATGAGAGGAGGCAACCAAGTGGGCCAAGCACGGCAAACTGTGGAACGCCTCCAGCTCGGACTGACGCTCCAGCGCCTGCGCAACGAGGCGGGCAAGTCGCAGCAGGAGGCGGCTGACGAGATCGGCCGGAGCGCGGGTCGGCTGAGTCAGGTCGAGAACGGCAAGGGCGCGCTCGGCACCACTGAGCTCGTCCGATTGCTCGACTTCTACGGGGTGAAGCCCGACGAACGTGCCACCGTGCTCGCGCTGGGCAAGGCGAGCAGGCGCAGGCAGCCCCGCCTCGGGTACGTGGACGCGTTGCCCGACGCGTTCCTCCGGTACATGGACCTCCTGTCGGCCGCGAAACGGATCAGCTGGTACGAGTGCGGCGTCATCCCTGGGCTCGTGCAATCGCAGAGTTACGTCAAGGCGATCGTCGACGCCGGCGGTTCCTTCGGCACGGAGGAGGAGACGGCCGAACGCATCGCCTTCCGCCTCGCGCTGCAGCAGAAGGTGCTCACTTCGAGCAACGTCGAGCGCATCGACATCGTCTTCACCGAGGACTCGCTGTTGCACGTCGTGGGTGATCACTCCGTGATGCGCGAAGAGGTTCTTCACATGTTGCAGTTGCTCGAGCAGCACAGCGCCCTGAGTATCCGGATCGTGCCGCTCGACGCCGTCAACAACCCAGGCCTCGGTGGTGGCCTGGTCGCCCTCGAGTTCGACACGGCCAAACCGATCACGTTCGCCACCGTGCTTTATGGACCGTCCACCTACTACGATGAGCCGTCCTACACGGATCCCATGATGCAGCTCTTTGAGCAAATCCAAGACTTTGCTTGGAGCGCCAGGGACACCCGTGCCGCGCTCATCGACTTCCTGCAAGGGGCCCCTGATTGACCGCGTGGTGCAAGAGCAGCCACAGCGCTGGTGGAAGTGATGCTTGCGTTGAGGTTCGGTTCAGCGACGTCACCGTCGGGGTTCGCGACTCCAAGAACCCTGATGGGCCGCGGTTCGGGATCTCGCCTGCCGCGTGGAGGGCGTTCCTAGGAGCGGTCCGGGCGCGAGCCGATCATCAGTAGGCACAGCGTGGTGACCGCCGCGACGAGTCCTGCGAGCAGCAGCATCGGCGGCAGTGCCGGTGATGACGGTGATGACGGCGCCGGCACCGCGGCGACCGCGACGGCACTGGTCGTCGGCACCTCCACGGGTGCGGACGTGGTCGTTGTCGTCGGTGCGGGTGCCTGAGCGACCGGCTGTGCGGGCGGTGGTGCCACCGTCTGCTCGTGCGTCTCCTCGGCGAGCACGATGATCTGTGCCCGCATGTCCGGGTGCACGGAGCAGATGTAGTCGAACGTGCCCGGTTGGGTGAACGTGAAGCTCCACGACTGGCCCTGCGCGAGCATCGGCGAACGGAACGTGCCACCCGCGACGTCGTGGGCCGCCTGGTCCTGGTTCGTCCACGTGACGACATCGCCGACGTGCACGGTCATCGTGGCGGGCACGTACGCGTACTGCGCGATCGGAATGCGGTGCGTTTCGGCGGCGGCTGCCGTGCTGACGGCGAAGGTCAGCACGGCGAGCGCGGCCAGGACAACGCCGGCCAGGCCGCGCATCATCAGCAGACCGCCTGGTTGAACGCCGGGTCGAGCATCTGCTCCAGCAGCACGGTGTGTGCCTTGATGTAGTTGTCGAACGCCAGCGCGTCCTGCACCTGTTGCAACGGCGACGTTTCCAGGTGCGCCGACTTCACGTGCGCGATGAACGGCGCCAACACGTCACGATCGAGCGACGAGTTGAGGGCCGGGTCGAGCATCTGCTCCAGGAGCACCGTGTGTGCCTTGATGTAGTTGTCGAACGCCAACGCGTCCTGCACCTGCTGCAACGGCGACGTTTCCAAGTGCGCCGACTTCACGTGCGCGATGAACGGCGCCAGCGCCTCCTTCTTGATGCAGTCCGGCGTTCCCGTAGGCGGCGTGGTCGTCGTGGGAGTCGGATGCGTCGTCGGGTGGCCGGTCGGCGGTGTCGTGGTGGTGGGTTGGGTGGTCGATGGCGGCGTCGTGGTGGTGGGCGGCGTCGTGGTGCCGGTGACCGTGACAGATGCCTTCATGTCCGGGTGGATCGAGCAGTAGTACGAGTACGTGCCCGACTTGGAGAACGTGTAGCTGTAGGTCTGTCCCTGCTGCAGGTTCGGCGACGTGAACTTCTCCGGCCCGTCCGTCACGACCACGTTGTGGGGTGCGGTGTCGTGGTTCGTCCAGGTGACCGTGTCGCCGGCGGCGATCGTCAAGGTGGCCGGCTGGTAGGCGTAGCCCATGATCTCGACGTTGGTCGCCTGCTGTGCCGCCGGCGCGGCCTCGCCCTGTTGCGCGGCGAGATCGACGCCGGCCGGAGTTGCCTGTCCCGCGCCCACCAGATTCAGGCACAGTGCTGTCCCTGCTATGCCCAGTGCCGCCACCAGCACGGCGAACCGGTTACCTTTGTCCACAGTGGACTCCTTCTTCCAACGGGTCAGCGACCTGGACTGGTCGTGACGAGAAAGGCGGCCACGCCCAGCACGACGACGGCGAGCACCGTCTCGGCGGTGACCGAGAGTGCGAGCACGCGGGTGGTCGCGGCGACGCGCAGCCGCCGGTCCACCCAGGTCTTGCTCGCGAATCCGATGAGCAGCAGTGCGGCGAAGAGAGCGAGCTTGAGCAACAGGAGCCGGCCGTAGCCGGTGTGCAGCAACCCGTTCATCGAGCCGACGAGCCGCCACGCCAGCAGCGCCCCCATCACCGTGAGCACCGCGACGGAGACCATGGCGAGCCGCGAGTAGCGCGGCAGCACCTCCGCGAGCACGTCGCGGTCGCGGGCCGGCAGGACTGCCAGCAGCAGCACGATCAGCCCACCGACCCAGAGGCAGACCACCAGCAGGTGCGCGAACACGACCGCCTGGCTCCACCCCGGCAGGTCGAGGACGTGACCCGTCATCCCGTTGGTGCGCACGACTCCGAGCGCGACCGCACCCGCACCGACGCGCCACGACAACGACCTGGCAGCTCTCGCTCCGCGCCTGGTCAGGTCGGCGAGCACGACCAGGGCGAGCAACCACAGCAGGGCGCGGGCGAACCACACCCGGCCGAACGGTGCGTCGAACAGCGGCACCAGCACCGACCAGTCGAGCGCGGCGGACGGTGGCCGTCCGGCGACCCAGGCGGCGTTGAGACAGAGGCCGGCGACCGTGCCCGCGAACCCGCACACCCAGCCGAACGCGATCAACCGCCTGCTGCGGGCGGAATCCGCACCGTCCGGCCACAGCCATGCGATGAAAGCCGTGCCACCGATGAAGAGCACCGTGCCGAGGTAGTCGAACGACCTGGCGAACAGGAACCACGACCTCGCCGCCTCGGTCATGGCGTGTCCAGCAGTGCCGTCACCTTGTCGGTCTTCTCGTCCACGACGAGGGCGCACGTCGAGCCGAGCAGACCGTCGAGCAACTTGCCCACATCACCGAGGCCGCCGAGCAGCGGAAGGTCCACAACTGGCAGTTCCTCCGCCTTCTTCGTCCCCTCCGGCAGCTCGGGCACGACCGGCAGCTCGTCGAGAAGTGAAAGCAAACCCAGCTGCCGCAACAGCTTCGTGATCGCACCGGCATCACAGGGCTCGTTCGGCGTGGTTGTCGGAGGCCGGGTCGTCGGAGGCGGCGTCGTACCCGGTGGCGTGCTCGGGTGCGGATGCTCAGGTGCCGGAACGTATGGACCCGCGGGAAGGTGCGGCGCCGGAACCGGGTTGTGCGCGACGGGCTGTGGCACGTTGTTCGCCGGCGGACGCGGCTGTTCTGGCCGCGTCGTGGTCGCCGTCGAGGGCACGTGCGTGTTCGGCTGACTCACGGTGTTCTGCGCCTGCGGGACACGACCGATGCCCGACGCGAACCCGAGCAGGACGACCACGGTGCCCACCAGGGTCGCCGCCACCACCTGGTCTCGCTGCAACTTCATGATTCAGCAGCGAAGCAGTGGCGAATTACCGGGAACACCCATTCGATGACGCATTCGTGAACTAGATCCTCACCAAATGCATCGACACCGGTGCGTGCCATGAAATACCGAATTAAGTTGCCCCGGCAAGAAGGCTCTGACCTGGGTAAATGAGCATTGCTCGATTAACTTCAATCGATGGTACAAATGAACTCGTCAGAGGTCCGTACCTACGTGCCGGTACGTTCGTTGAGTCTTTTTCGGCTCTACGCGCGGTCACGCACCGAGCGGATCCGGCCCAGTAGCTCCTCGGCCTTCGCCCGCCCCGACTCCACCTCGGCCAGCTGCCGGGTCGCGGACTGCAGTTCGCGGCCCCGTTCGCCCGCCTCCATGCGCAGCGCGCGGTCGACCTCGCGCAGTTCGGCCTCGATGGCCTCGATGCGCTTGGCCAGGGCCTCGTCCAGGGCGAGGGACAGGGCCTGCTCGGCTTCGATGAGTTGCTCGGCGGCCAGTTGGTCCACTGTGGAGCGGGCGTCGGCGATGGCGTCGGAGAGCCATTGCTTGACGTGCTGCTTCTCGGCGGTGTGGGTGCGGGTGCGGGCCATCCACCAGCCAGCGCCCAGGCCCAGGGCGATGGTGACCGGCAGGACGATCGGGTTCAGCACGGCGATGCCGAGGCCGGCCAGCGGCATGACGGCCAGTTTGCCTGCGCCCAGGCCGCCGGAGACGCCCATGAAGACCAGGAGCTTGTCTTCGGCTGTCGGTGGGCGCTTTTCCTTGGGGCGCAACACGACCGGGGGTTGTTCGCCGCGTGCGAACTGGCCGCGGATCAGGGTGAGTTCCTCTGCCGAGAACATCGTGGCCAGCACGGCGTCGGTTACTTGGGCCAGGCGCACGGACAGTGCGGTGGAGATGCGGCCGGACACGACCTGCAGCGCCGTGTCGACCTGTTGCGGCAGCTGGGCGAGGCCGGTGCGGTCGGCGGTGTCGATGGCCTGGCGGTACCAGGTCTGGAGGTCGCGCATCTGGCGGGAGATCTCGTGGGAGTTCTCGACGCGGGCGCGTTGGACCTCGCCGCGCAGGCGGACCTGCCAGCCTCGGGTGGACGAGCGGCGTTCGGTTTGCAGCTCTTCGCGGCGAGCCCTCAACATGGCGGCTTCGTCCTCGCCCACGGACAGGGCGCGCTTTTCGTGTTCCAAGCGAATCGTGAGCTCGTCCAGCACGGTCGACAGCGCGCGCAGGGCGTTGGCCTCGGCCAGCATCCCGGCGCGGCCGGCGACCAGCTCCTGCAGGGAGGTCTGCAACAGCGCGACGCCGGAACGTTCGCGGAGCATGGCGGCGGCGTCCGGGTTCGGGGCGAGGGCTGCCATGTCGAACATGCGCGACGACACCGGGTACCAGGTGGCGTCAGCGAAGCGCGGGGCGTGCTCGGTCAGCAGGGCGCGGTCGGCGTCGAGGATCTGGCGCCAGCCGCGGTACTGGTCGGTCTTGGTCAGGACGAAGACCACGGTTTCGACGCGGTCGCCCACGCGCTTCAGGAAGTCGAGCTCGCCGCGGGTGAACGGGGACGACGCGTCGACCACGAAGACCAGGGCGGTGGCCGAGGTGACGGCTTCGAGAGCCAGTTCGCCGTGCACCGACTCGAGGCCGCCGACGCCCGGAGTGTCCACAACGGACATGCGCTCCAGCAACGGGATCGGCGCGTCCACCTCGACGTAGCGCGGCGGGAGTTCGCCCGGCGGCAGGTCGTGGGCCGCGGACACCCAGTTGATCAGTGCGGGCAGCGGGAACGACACCGGCGCGAGCAGGCCGGGATAGCAGGCGCGGGCCGCCCAGGTCGGGCCGTGCTGGAAGACCAGGTAGGTCGAGGTGGCCACGTCGGCGTCGACCGGCGACAGACCCGGAGTGGCCAGCAGTGCGTTGACCAGCGAGGACTTGCCGCGGTTCGTCTCGCCGACGATCACCACGGACGAGACCTCCGTGGCCGCGCGGCGAGTGACCCAGTCGGCCATCGACGGGTCGAGCTCACGCACGAGAGAGGTGAGGCGTTCGCGCGTCTGCCGGACCGTCTGGGAGAGGTTGCTCATCGGGCCGTGTACACGGTCACGATCGGAGCCCGCAGGAGTCGCCCGCGGTCGCAGAAGCCCGGCACCTCGGTCTCGGCGACCAGGCCCAGCAGCGCCTTGTCGTCCGTCGGCACCGTGCCGCCCGCCTCGTGCTGCGACGGGTCGAACCGCTCACCGTCAGCACGCAGGGCCACGACCCCTATGGACGACAGGCCTTCCTCGATGCGTGCGACCACGCCGGCACTGGCGCGGTCCAGCGCGTACATGCACAGCTGGACCAGCGCGCGGCGCTCGGCCAACGCCTGGTCGAGCAGCTCGTCGGCAATGGTCTCCACACCGTCATCCGACGCCACATCGGTCGGATCGGTTCCGTTCACGCTCATCGGTGCCCCCCAGCACGTAGTTGCTGCCAGATGAGGAAATACGCCCGATGGACGACATGCGCCACTCGAGCCTGCGCCGGCGTCGCGCCGAACGACGCGAACGAACGCCACCAACCGGCCCGTTCCAGCGCGTATGCGACCAGGTCAGAGCCAGGACGGCCGGCCAGTCCCAGCTGAGCGGGGACGTCCGGGGTGCTGCCGACGCGCAGCACCTCCTCCGTCAGGTCCGGGGCCAGCGTGACCGCGCCGGACGACACCAGCGTCAACGCCTCCAGCAGCCGCAGCTGGTGCGCCTCCGGCCGGGCCAGCAGGACCTCGATCGCGTCGTGCACGCGCTGCCGTTCGCCGGGATCGCCCGAGGCCAGCGAGGTGACGGACGCCAGCGCGGCCGCCGCCTTGATGCCATCGGCCCGCGCCCGGAACACCGCGTCCAGCCGGCCGCGGACAGCGGCGAACCCGGACGCGTCGAACAGCACCCGCCGCAGCGCGCCGGCCGTCAGCCCTGGTTCGGCGTCCAACGCCGCGAGAGCGCGGCCGATGCCGTAGAGGTCGAGCTTCTCCAGCAACCGCGAGCGCACGCCCGCCGCCACTTCGCAGTCCCACGACGTGAAGAGGTCGCCAGACATCAGCATCATCGTGCGGGTGTCCGCGTCCAACGCCGCGAGCTGCCGCAACGCCTCCGCGTCCGCCGACGTGAACTCCCCGGTCTCGGCCGACTCCGCCAGCAGGCTGATCACCGGCAGCACGTCCGCGACCCGCGGCTTCAGCAGCTGGGCCTGCTTCGACGCCAGGATCTCCGCGGCCCGCCAGACGTCGCCGTCCGAGCCTTCCACGGTTTCCTGCGCCACGGCGTCGACCTTGTTCAAGGCGGCGATGGCGTTGACCGGCCCTGCCTCACGTGAGGCGGTCGCGGCGGTGAACGCGGCCAACGTCGAGTGGTCGTCCGCGCGCACGCCCTGCGTCACGACGTAGAGAACGGCCTCGGCACCAGCGACAGCGTTGCGCGACACGGGATCCAGCAGTTCCTCGGTGCGCGCGACCGATGCCGCGTCCAGCGACCCGAGACCTGGTGTGTCGATGACGGTGAAGTCGCGCAGCACGGCGTTCGTCAGGTACGCCTCGATGTGGGAGATGCCTTCCACGCCAAGAGAAGCGGGAATCATGCCGTTCGCGTCGAACGGCAGCACCTGGCGTCGTCCGTCCCGAAGCACGACTTCGATGCGGTCGACCGTTCCGTACTGATAGCGCGTGACGAGCCGCGTGCACTCGCCGATGTCGGTGGGCGCGACCCGTCGTCCGATCAACGCGTTGACCAGCGTCGACTTGCCCGACTTGATCCGCCCGGCCACCGCGACCTGCAACGGCGCGTGCAGGCGGCGCAACACTTCCTGGAATCCGGCGGCGGTCTGCTGGGAGACCTGAGGTTGCAAGGCGACGCACAAGTGGGCCACCGCCGCGCACAGCGGTCCAGCCAGTTGTTGTTGTCCTTGCAACGCCGTCACGGGCACTGATCGTGCCACGGTTTGTGTACGTGCGTGCGCGGGTAGCCACACCACATGGGTGACAGCTACGTGACGTTCCTAGTGCTGGGGATCGTCCTGGTCGTGGTCGACGGCCAGCTGATCTACCACAGCGGCAAGGGATACCTGAGGCGCGCTGCGTACGACGACGAGCAGGCCAGCGGCATGATGAAGCTGACGGCCGTGCTGTTCCACCTCGTCGTGCTCGGCCTGCTGGCGATCGTGTCGATCATCGAGGTCGACACCGGCAGCGCGGTGAAGAACGTGGTCCTGAAACTGGGCGTCGTGCTGTTGCTGCTGGCAGCCGCTCACGGCGCGACGATGGCGATCCTGGCCAGGATTCGGGATCGCCAGATGCAGCAGCAACTCGCTGACCAGATGGCCGAGGAACACCGCATCTACGAAGAGCGGCAAGAGGAACGTCAAGCGCACATCGGCGAACCGCGACCCGCACCAAAGATCGAGTCGCCTTACTCACCCACGTAGTGGGCTCGCACGGCGTTCAGTGCCTCCCCCTCACTGGCGCCGAGTGACCGAGCGATGGCGACGAACTCCGCCGCAGCGGCGGAGAGCGGGTCCGGTGCATGCGAAGGCAGGGCAGCCACCACGGTGCCCTGCCTTCGTCCTGTCGTGAGCACCCCTTCGGTCTCCAGCTCCCGGTACGCCCGCGCGACGGTTCCCGCGGCGAGCCCCAGGTCGGCGGCGAGCTGCCGGATCGTCGGCAACCGCGACCCGACCGGCAGCACACCCCCGCCGATCAACCGCACCAGCTGATCGCGCACCTGACGCCAGGGCGCGACGCCGTTGTCGACGTCGACGACGATCTTGGGAGCTGTCACCTGACGATCTTGGCTGGTTGCGGCTTCGTGTTCGCCATCGAGACCCAGGCCAGCAGGCCGGCGATCCCGAACCAGGGACCGGCCAGCCCTCCCACCACGGCCACACCGAGCCCCGTCGCGACATGCACGCTGCGGGTGCGCAACGCCATGTCGACCTCCTCATCACCATCGGCAGGCCGCGCGACGGCAGCCCAGACGACCAGCCCCACCGCGAGCACCGACCCCGCCAGCCAGGCGACAGCGGTCCACCGCGGGCTGATCACGAGGTAGACCACGACAACCACCACGAACACCACGTAGGTGAGCAGGACCCATTTCGACGCGATGTCGAACAACCCCCGCGGTGCGAGCGACGCCTCACGACGAGCGCCACGGCGCGGACGCAGCGCCAGCAACTCGGCGAGCAGCGTTCCCGCGAGCACCACCACCACGAGCTGGTCGACGTCGTCGCCCCACTTCGGCACGAGCCAGAGCACCGAATAGAGCCACGGGTAGAGCAGCCGACGCCGCTTCAGGTAGCGGACGGCGTCCTCGACCTGCCCGTCGGAGGGGTCCGCCACCTGCCACTTCTTCAACAGCTTCACACCGGTCGACGTGATCGGCCACAACATCACCAGCAGAAACAGGCCTGAGATCGCGAGCGCAACGAACTGGATCCAGAAATCCCGGTCGAACATCGGCCACCCCCTTCAGCTTTGTATCAACCCCTCGACACAATAACTCACACTGAAGTAGTACGCAGCGTCAACCCGTGGCGCGACGCGCGAAGGTTCGGCCCGCACCTAACCTTGTCCAGTGCGGAGGTTCAGCCTGTGGATGAAGGCTCACCCGGCGTTCGGGGACTCCCTGATCGCCGGGCTGTTGCTGATCTTCGACCTCGGAGTAGGTGTCAGCGGGATCGACCGCGGGGTGTCGTTCTCCGCGTTCCTCGCCGTCACACTCCTGATGCTCGGCCCTCTGCCGTTCCGGCGCTACCACCCGCTCGGCACCAGCTACCTGATCCTCGCGGGCGCGTTCCTGCAACTCTTCACACACGGCGGGGAGAACGGCATCCCGGCCCGGATGTCGGACTTCGCACTCGCCATCGCCCTGTACACGCTCGTCGCGTACATCGGCCGCAAGTCAGGCCTGATCTACTCGGCCTGGCTGCTCGCGGGCACCCTGCTCTGGGCGATCTTCCAGATCGGCGAGATCCAGGGCGTCTTCCTGGTGTTCATGGTCTTCGTGATCTTCGGCTTCAGCTGGGCCATGGGCGAGTTCGTAGGCGCCCGCCGCGCCTACCAAAGCGAACTCGAACAACGCCTCGCCCTGCTGGAAACCGAACGCGACCAGCAAGCCAAGATCGCAGTAGGCGAAGAACGCTCCCGCATAGCCCGCGAACTCCACGACGTGGTCGCACACGCGGTGAGCGTGATGATCGTCCACGCCGACGGCGCCGCCTACACGATCCGCTCCCAGCCAGAAGTAGCCGAGAACGCCGTCCGCACCATCGCCGACACCGGCCGCCAGGCCCTGACCGAAATGCGCCGCCTCCTAGGCGTCCTGCGCAGCGAAGACGCCGAAACGCAGTGGGCCCCCCAACCCGACGCACGAGGCGTGGTCGAACTGGCCGAAAACACCCGCGCGGCCGGCGTACCGGTCCGCCTGGAAATCAGCGGCGACGTGGACGACCTACCAGTAGGCGTGGGCCTGAGCGTCTACCGAATCGTGCAGGAAGCACTGACGAACACCATCAAACACGCCGGATCAGGCACCACCGCCATCGTCCGCCTGACCCGCTCGCCAGAAGAACTACGCCTGGAAATCGTGGACAACGGCTTCGGCACCCCCCACGACGTCGTGAAAGTCTCCGGCGGCAACGGCCTGATCGGCATGAGAGAACGCGCCGCAGTCCTGGGCGGCGAGTTCGAAGCAGGCCCCAACCCAGGCGGAGGCTGGCGCGTCCGCGCGAGCTTCCCACTAGCCGCATAGGGTGATCGAGTGATTCGGGTGCTGCTGGTCGACGACCAAGAACTCATGCGCATGGGCTTCCGCATGGTGCTGGGCGCGCAAGAGGACATCGACGTCATCGGCGAAGCCGCCGACGGACTGGACGCCGTGCAAATGGCCGACAAACTCCGCCCCGACGTCGTACTCATGGACGTCCGCATGCCAGTGCTGGACGGCGTGGAAGCCACCAAGCGCATAACCGAGGCCGACACAGCCAAAGTGCTGGTCATGACCACCTTCGACATGGACGAATACGCCCTGTCCGCCCTCCGCAACGGCGCCAGCGGCTTCCTCCTGAAGGACACCCCACCAGCCGACCTGGTATCGGCCCTCCGCGCGGTGGCCTCCGGCGACGCCGTCGTCTCCCCTTCCGTCACCAAGCGCCTCCTGGGCCGCTTCCTAGGCGACGGTGGCGGCGAACTCCGCGACGCCGCCATGCTCGACGTCCTCACCGAACGCGAGCGCGAGGTGCTCGTGCTGATCGCAAAGGGCCTGTCGAACACCGAGATCGCACGCAAGCTCTTCCTGTCCGAGGCCACCGTGAAAACCCACGTGGGCAGGATCCTGGCAAAGCTGGAACTGCGAGACCGCGTACAAGCCGTGGTCCTGGCCTACGAAACCGGCCTAGTCCGCCCAGGCGACGCCTAAATCAAGCCGATGGCGAAGCCGAGGCGACCTGATGGCGAAGCCGAGGCGTCCTTAGCTTGTAACAGCGCTCCGGGCGGGTCCCCGTCACGAGTCGTGCCTCAGCACTTGCTGCAACCAGGCAGGGGTGGCGAAAAGACCCCCGTATGGGCGGGTAGTGACCCCAACCCGGGTGTTGGT
>NZ_JBSGXZ010000036.1:0-101047 GCF_053610285.1 Lentzea sp. NPDC054927 | reverse complement strand
ACCCCTGCCTGGGTGCAGCGAGTGCTGAGGCACGACTCGTGACGGGGACCCGCCCGGAGCGCTGTTTCAAGACTTAAGGACGCCTCGGCTTCGCCATCGGGTCGGCTCGCCTTCGGCTTCGCGCATGATCATCGGGGCGTGCCCGGACGCCGAAGACCCCGGCGGTGTGCTACCGCCGGGGTCCTCGTTGTACCTACTTGGTCAGGCGACTGCGATTTCCACGGCGTGGATGCCTGGGCCGGACGCTGAGACGTCGGCCTGGCCGTTGCCGGTGCGGTGGAGTGCGCGCACGGTCCAGGTGCCGGGGGCGGCGAAGAAGCGGAAGTCGCCTTCTGGGGAGGAGACGACTTCGGCGGTGAATTCGCCGGTTGAGTCGAGCAGGCGGACGAAGGCGCCGCCTACGGGGGTGCCTTCGGAGAGGACTTTGCCCTCCAGCACCGTTTCGGTGGTGTCGGACTCGATGGTGCCGCCCTGGGTGGGGGCGCCGCAGCCGTTGCTCATTGTCAGGCCTCCTTGCCGGAACCGAGTTCGATCGGCACGCCGACGAGCGAGCCGTACTCCGTCCAAGAACCGTCGTAGTTCTTGACGTCTTCGTGGCCGAGCAGTTCGCGCAGGGCGAACCAGGTGTGGGACGAGCGCTCGCCGATGCGGCAGTAGGCGATGGTCTTGCGGGAGCCGTCGAAGCCTGCCTCGGCGTAGATCGCGCGGAGGTCGTCGTCGGACTTGAAGGTGCCGTCCTCGTTGGCCGCCTTGCTCCACGGGACGTTGACGGCGGACGGGATGTGGCCGCCGCGCTGGGCCTGTTCCTGCGGGAGGTGGGCCGGGGCGAGGAGCTTGCCGGAGAACTCGTCGGGGGAGCGCACGTCGACGAGGTTCTTGTTGCCGATGGCGTCGACGACCTCGTCGCGGAAGGCGCGGATCGAGAGGTCCTGCTCCTGAGCCTTGTAGGAGGTCGCCGCGCGGGTGACCTCTTCCTTGTCCAGGGGGCGGCCGTCGAGTTCCCACTTCTTGCGGCCGCCGTCGAGGAGCTTGACGTTGGTGTGGCCGTAGAGCTTGAAGTACCAGTAGGCGTAGGCGGCGAACCAGTTGTTGTTGCCGCCGTAGAGGATCACCTGGTCGTCGTTGGAGATGCCCTTGGCCGAGAGCAGCTTCTCGAAGCCCTCGCGGTCCACGAAGTCGCGGCGGACCTGGTCCTGGAGTTCGGTCTTCCAGTCGATTCGGACGGCGCCGGGGATGTGCCCGCCGTCGTACGCGGTGGTGTCCTCGTCGACCTCCGCGAAGACGACGCCGGGCGTCTGGAGGTTCTCCTCGGACCAGGCGGCCGAGACCAGCACGTTCTCACGGCTCATGGGAAGTTGCTCCTGTGTTAGTGCGTGTGCGTGTCTTTATTGCGGACGTGCGAGGGCGGGTGCGTACCTGCGCAGCAGCAGGTACATCTCGCACCCGAGGCACAGGCCCAGCGCGGCGTTGAGCAGCGCTGCGATCAGTGCGAAGCCGGTGGCGACCATGCCCAGCGTGGTCAGGCCCGTGGCGTAGCCGAGGGTGCCGATCAGCGCGAAGATGAAACCGACGCCCTGGGCGAAGCGCAGTGGTGCTGCCTCTTCGCGTTCGGTGGTCGGGGTGATCCTGGGCTGGATCGCGAAGCGGTAGACGTGACCCCACGGGTTGAGCTTCAGCGAGATGAACGCGCACATCGCGAAGAGGACCGTCTGGGCGGCGAGCAGACGCCACCAGCCGGTGAGCAACACGATTGCCAGAATGACGGTGGTCATCCAGGCGGAGAAGCGCGGTCCGCGCGGGTCTACAGGATTGTCCTTGGGCACGACGACCTCCGGGCATGCGGACGAGGGAAATCAGTCCGGCAGAGGTAGCTGGTGGGCGTCAAGCGGCCCAATCAGCTCGTCGTGCGACACAGGCTGCTGCGCACGCGGCACAGGTCAACCGCGCGTCGCTTCGTGAGCAGCAAGGTCATGCCAGCGAGGGTAGCCCTCAATCCCTCGGTCCGGGAGGTATGTCCATCTGGTGGAACAACGCAGGTTCACTCGACCGGATTAGGGCAAATGCGGTTGCAGGGCGGCCAGCAACGAGTCGCGTTTCGGCACGCCACCGACTCGCAACACCTCGGTGCCGTCGGCGGTCAGCGCCAGCGTCGTGGGGGTGCGCATGACGCCGAGTTTCGCGGCGACGTCCGGCAGGTCGGTGACGTCCAGTTCGGCGTGCGTGAGGCCGTCGGTGCGGTCGGCCAGGTCGCGCAGGATCACCTTCGCGTGCCGGCACGGAGCGCAGAACGTGGTGGAGAGCTGGACCAGCGTCACCCCCGGCGCGAGCAGGTCGCGCACGGGGGTGGGCAGGTCGATCGTGTTGTCACGACGGGAGATGCGGCCCTCGCGGACCTTGAGCAGCACACCGATCGCACCGGCCACGGCCAGCGCGCCCAGCAGCGCCCACACACCAGTCATCGTTGGACCAACGGTACATCCCTGACCAGGCCGCTCAGCTTGAACGCACCGCTCTCCACCTCGACGGCGGTGGGTGTCGCACCGAACGGGAGCGTGCCGGGGTCGATCTTGATCGCGAGCGCCTGGCGCAGCTGCGGGATGATCTGCTTCAGCGAGGCGTCGTTCAGCTCGATGTCGTCGATGTTGATCTGGATGGCACCGCTGACCAGCGCGATCTGGCCGAACGCGGTGAGCGTGACGACCTTGCCCGCGACGTTGGTCTCGCCGGAGAGCTTGATCGCGGCGGTGGTCTTGGGCGTCTTCGGGTCGGCAGTCGCCGGCGTGGCGACGCGGTTGTCCGGCTCGATCGAGAGCTTGTCGAACGGCGTCACCTGGTTGGCGAGGCGGTTCAGGTCCATCGCCTTGATCTTGATGCTGCCGTCCACCTGGTCGATGGTCGCCTTGGAGACGTTGCCCGCCAGGAGGTCCGCCAGTTCGACGCGGGTGTGCCGCAGGTCGGCCTCGACGTCGAGGTCGCGCAGGTCGACGCCCTGCTGCTCGTCCTTGATCGGCACGCCGTACGCGCGGATCTCCACGTGCTGGTAGTCACCGCGCAACGCCTGCACGATGAACGGGAACCCGTTGATGCGCACGTTCGGGTCCTCTTTGAGCTGCAGCTTCTCGCGCATCCGCTGGGCGATCTGGTACTCGCCGGCCGCCGCCAGCGCGAAGTCCGCCGCGACCAGCAGCACGCCCAGCACCAGCACCGTGATGATGAGGAACTTCCCGCGCCGCGACTTCCTCTTCGGCTTTGCGCGGGCGGGGGCCTGTCCGGAATACCCTGCAGTCATTCCTCGTCCTCGACGTTGCCGGCGATCCATGCCGCCATCCGGTCTACCAGGTCTGGAGTCGCGGCCGATTCCGCGTGCCTCATGCCCTTCTCGATCCACAACTCGGCATGTCCCAAGGACGCGCGGTGCAGTGACATGGCGTGCTCCGGACCGAAATAGTGGTCCAGGTCACCGTGCACGAGCAGCAGTGGGGTGGGCGTGATGCGTGCCACCACCTCGAGCGGACTCTCCGGCGGTTGTACCCAGCTGTCGCCGAGCCGAACCCCCATCGCCCGCGCCGCGAGCTTCCCGTGCGGCTGCTCCAGCAACCAGTGCACCCGGCGCATGGGAGCGGTCTCCCGTGACCACCACCTGGCAGGGCCGCTCACCGACACCACGGCGTCCGGCCTGGTCTCCCCCAGTGCCGCGTGCCGGATGGTGATCGAGGCGCCCATCGAGAACCCGACCGTGGCGATCTTCGAGTAACCGAGTTCGCGGGCCTTCAGCACCGCTGCCTCTATGTCGTGGATCTCGTCCGCGCCGACGGTGGACTTGCCCTCGGAGCGTCCGTGCCCGCGGAAATCGAATGCGACGACACCGGCATGCGCGGCCAATCGGGCCAGCACTCGCGAGACGTACGGCTTCTGCACGTTGTTCGTAAACCCGTGTCCCACAACGAAAGCAAGAGAGCTTTTACTCTTGTGGTGGACGCCGTGCAGGCGGACGCCGTCATGTGACATGGATGTAACAGGCGTGACGCTTGTGGAAACAAGTGTGAGCACGGCTTCTTGACCTGGGACTTTCTCGGGTTGCACCGGTATTGTCTCCGTCATCCGCAGGCAACGGGGCCCGGTCACCGTACGCCGCTGGTCTGGTCGAGGTGACCTGACCACGGCCGATTTGGAGGGCGCCGCGATGAGCATCGACGTGCTTCTGCTTACGACAGACCCGGACCCGGAGGCCGTGCTTCCCGCACTGGCACTCCTGCCGCACGCCGTACGACCGTTGCGTCCAGAGGTTTCCGCACTTCTCGAGGCCGGACCCCACGACATCGTGCTGGTCGACGCCCGCACGGATCTGGTGGGCGCACGTTCGCTGTGCCGCCTGCTCGACTCGTCCGGCGTGGACGTGCCCGTGGTGGCCGTGGTCACCGAGGGCGGTCTGGTCGCCGTGAACTCCGACTGGTCGGTCGACGAGATCCTGCTGCCGAACTCCGGCCCCGCCGAGGTCGACGCCCGCCTGCGGCTGGTCCGCTCGCGCCGCGGCACCACGCAGCCCGGTGGCGACGGCGCCATCCAGCTCGGCGACCTCGTGATCGACGAGGCCACCTACACCGCGCGCCTCAAAGGCCGCCCGCTCGACCTCACCTACAAGGAGTTCGAGCTGCTCAAGTACCTCGCGCAGCACGCGGGCCGGGTGTTCACCCGCGCCCAGCTGCTGCAGGAGGTCTGGGGCTACGACTTCTTCGGCGGCACCCGCACGGTGGACGTCCACGTGCGACGGCTGCGCGCCAAGCTCGGCCCCGAGCACGAGGCGTTGATCGGCACCGTGCGCAACGTCGGCTACAAGTTCGTCCGGCCGCCGCGTCCCGGTTCGCCGCGCCGTCCGGCCGAGGTCACCGAGGTCGACGACTCGGTCCGTGTCCTGGATGAGCATTTGATCGCGCGGTAGGTTCGCCTGTGTGGCGCAACTGAGCTGGTACGACGAGCTGACGACCGAGCAGGCTGCCGAGGTGGGGCAGCTGCTGACGGCCGCGGAGAGCACTGACGGGGTGGCCCCGGTCGGCGAGGCCGTGCGACTGCGGTTGCGCCCCGGCGCCACCGGCAGCAGGCACCTCCTCGCGCACCTGAACGGCGAGCTCGCCGGGTACGCGCACGTCGATCTTCTCGGTGACTCCGGCGGCAACAAGGTCGCCGAGTTCGCCGTGCACCCGAAGCACCGCCATCACGGCGTCGGCGAGGCGCTGGTGAAGGCGCTCCCGCAGGAATCCCTGCGGATCTGGGCGCACGGAGGCCACCCGGACGCCGAGAAGCTCGCGACGAAGCTGGGCTTCCGCAAGGTGCGTGAGCTGCTGCGGATGCGGCTGCGGGTCGAGAACGACCTGTCGGAGCCCAAGCTGCCGGAAGGCATCACCATCAGGCCGTTCATCCCCGGCAAGGACGAGGCCGCGGTCGTCTACGTGAACCACCGCGCGTTCGACTGGCACCCCGAGCAGGGCTCGATGTCGATCGAGGACGTCCGTGCCAAGGAGGACGAGGACTGGTTCGACCCGGAAGGCTTCCTGCTCGCGTTCGACGCCGACGAGAAGCTGGCCGGCTTCCACTGGACGAAGGTGCACACGCCCGACCTGGGCGAGGTGTACGTCGTGGGCGTCGATCCGGACAGCCAGGGCGGCGGGCTGGGCAAGGCGCTCACCCTCGCGGGCCTGCGTCACCTGCGGGAACAGGGCGTCAAGGAAGTGATGCTCTACGTCGAATCGGACAACGCGGCGGCGGTCCGGGTCTACACGAAGCTCGGATTCACCCTTTGGGACGCGGACGTCCAGTACGCCCGGTAGTCAACGTACCGTCACAAAACGCATACGCGCTGGTCACGCCGTCACTCTTTTGGCCGTGTGACCCGTCACTTCCCGTTCGGTGTTCACCTCTCGTTCACCCTGACTAGGCGGACTGTCCATTCTGGCTACCTACCTTCCGTAGCGAGCGGCGGCGTCCGTCGCGAACCGCTAATGCTTTCCGCAAGGTGGAGGACCAAGGTGAAGATCCAGCGGCACGGTGCCGTTCTCGGCCTCGTCGCGGCCAGCGCGCTGCTGCTCGGTGCGTGTGGCAGTGACAACAACGCGCCGACGGGTGGCACGAACACTTCGTCGAACGCCGCCTCCGTCCCGGTCGAGTGTGGCGGCAAGACCAAGCTCAACGCCGAGGGCTCCTCCGCGCAGAAGAACGCGGTCGACGCGTTCGTGCAGGCCTACCAGGCCGCCTGCCCCGGTGTGGACCTCGCGTACAACCCCTCCGGCTCCGGTGCGGGCGTGAAGAACTTCAACGCCGGCCAGGTCGACTTCGGTGGTTCGGACTCCGCGCTGAAGGAGGGGGCCGAGACCGAGGCCGCCACCAAGCGCTGCCAGACCAACCCGGCGTGGAACCTCCCGCTGGTGTTCGGCCCGGTCGCCGTCGGCTACAAGGTCTCCGGTGTGGACAGCCTCGTGCTGGACGCCAAGACCACCGCCGCGATCTTCTCCGGCACGGTCAAGAAGTGGAACGACCCGGCCATCAAGGCCCTGAACGGTTCCGCGACCCTGCCCGACAAGGACATCGCGGTCATCTACCGCTCGGACGAGTCGGGCACGACCGACAACTTCCAGAAGTACCTGAAGGTCGCCGGCGGCTGGACCAAGGGTGACGGCAAGCAGTTCAAGGGTGGTATCGGCGAGGGCAAGGAGAAGTCCGCCGGTGTCGCGCAGGCCGTCGGCTCCATCGACGGTGCGATCACCTACGTCGAGTGGTCGTTCGCGCAGGACAACAAGCTCTCGATCGCCAAGATCGACTCTGGTGCCGGTGCCGTCGAGCTGACCGCCGAGTCGGCTGGCAAGGCCATCGACGGTGCGAAGGTCAAGGGCGAGGGCAACAACCTGGTCCTCGACCTCGACTCGATCTACGGCTCCAAGGCCGCCGGTGCGTACCCGCTGCTGCTCGCGACCTACGAGATCGTGTGCTCGAAGGGCTACGACGCCGACACCGCGAAGGCCGTCAAGGCGTTCCTCACGGTTGCCGCCACCACCGGTCAGGCGCAGCTCGCCGACGCCGGCTACGTGCCGCTGCCCAAGGCGTTCCAGGACAAGATCCTGACCGCCGTGAAGGCGATCGCCTGAGGTTGATGCGAAACTTCGGTTGACACACAGACGCGATGAACGATCCCGTCGTGGCCAAGCGCCCCGCCTCCACCGGTGACACCGGTGGGGAGCGGGGCGTCGCGGCTGCTCACCACGCCTCGGAGGCTCCGATTCCCCCGACACCGGAAGCTTCAGCAACTGCCAAGGCACCTCACGTCCGGCCCGGCGACCGCATCTTCCGCGGCCTGGCGACGGGATCCGGTGTCTTCATCGTCGTTCTCATCGGTGCGATCGGCCTGTTCCTGATCCTGCAGGCCATCCCGTCGCTCGGGCTGGACAACGTCAACTTCCTGACCAGCCGCGAGTGGAACACCACCGACCCGACGAACCTGCGGTTCGGCATCCTCGACCTGACGCTCGTCACGGTCGTGGTCGCGCTGGTGGCCCTGGTGATCGCCATGCCGATCGCGCTGGGCATCGCGCTGTTCCTCACGCAGTACGCGCCGCGCAACCTCGCCCGGCCGTTCGCCTACGTCGTCGACCTGCTGGCGGCCGTGCCGTCGATCGTCTTCGGCCTCTGGGGCCTGTTCGTGCTCGGCCCCGTGCTCTTCCCGTTCTCGGAGTGGGTGATCGAGAACCTCGGCTGGATCCCGATCTTCGCCAAGGGCAACGTGAACGTGCAGCTCGGCGGCACCATCTTCACCGCGGGCATCGTCGTCGCGGTGATGATCCTGCCGATCATCACGGCCGTCAGCCGCGAGGTCTTCGAGCGCACGCCCACGATGCACATCGAGGGTGCGATCGCGCTCGGCGCGACCAAGTGGGAGGTCGTCCGCACGACGGTCCTGCCGTTCGGCAAGGCCGGTTACGTCAGCGCCTCGATGCTCGGCCTCGGCCGTGCGCTGGGCGAGACCATCGCCGTCGCGATCATCCTGAGCACCGCCACCAGTTCGTTCGGCTGGTCGCTCTTCGACGGTGGCTCGACGTTCGCCTCGAAGATCGCCCTGGCCGCACCGGAGTTCAACGACGCGCGCTCGGCCGGTGCCTACATCGCCGCCGGTCTGGTGCTGTTCGTGCTGACCTTCGTCGTGAACGCCATCGCGCGCTCGATCGTCGCCGGCCACAAGGAGTACGAGTGAGCACCAACCTCGCGGATCCCCAGCGCCTCGCGACGCCCCCGACGTTCCAGTCGGTCAGCACCTCCCGCCAGATCAAGAACGGTCTCGCCACCGCGCTCGTGTGGGGCGCGTTCCTGATCGCGATCATCCCGCTGGTGTGGGTGCTCTACACCGTGATCCAGCGCGGTTTCCCGGTCATCCTCGACGGTGACTGGTGGCAGAAGTCGATGTCGGGCCTGCTGTCCAAGCAGCAGGGCGGCGGCGCGTACCACGCGATCTACGGCACCCTGGTCCAAGGCTTGATCTGCGCGGTAATCTCCGTGCCGATCGGCATCATGATCGCCATCTACCTCGTCGAGTACGGCGGCCGTTCGAAGCTCTCGAAGGCCACGACGTTCATGGTCGACATCCTCACCGGTGTCCCGTCGATCGTCGCCGCCCTGTTCGTCTACACGGTGTGGATCACGACGTTCGGCCTTGGCCGGAGCGCGTTCGCGGTGTCGCTCGCCCTGGTGTTGCTGATGGTGCCGGTCATCGTGCGCACCACCGAGGAAATGCTCAAGATCGTCCCGGACGAGCTGCGCGAGGCCTCCTACGCGCTGGGCATCCCGAAGTGGAAGACGATCGTCAAGATCGTCATTCCGACCGCGCTGTCCGGCATCCTGACCGGCATCATGCTGGCCCTCGCCCGCGTCATGGGTGAGACCGCACCGGTGCTGGTGCTCGCGGCCTACGCGCCGTTCATCAACTACAACCTGTTCGACGGCCCGATGGCCTCGCTGCCGTTGATGATGGTGAACGAGCGCAACAACCCGACGCAGGCGGGCTTCGAGCGCATCTGGGGCGCGGCGATCACGCTCGTCGTGCTCATCACCCTGTTCAACCTCCTGGCGACCGTGATCTCGCGGGCGCTGGCGCCGAAGACGAAGTGAGCGGGCGGACATGGCCAAGCGACTCGACATCAAGGACCTGAACCTCTTCTACGGCAAGTTCCACGCCGTCGAGAACGTCTCGCTCGCGGTGCCGCCGAAGAACGTGACCGCGTTCATCGGCCCCTCCGGTTGCGGCAAGTCGACCGTGCTGCGGTCGCTCAACCGCATGCACGAGGTTGCCCCCGGCGCCCGTTGCGAGGGCAAGGTGCTGCTCGACGGCGAGGACATCTACGCGTCCACTGTGGACCCGGTCGAGGTGCGCCGCACCATCGGCATGGTGTTCCAGCGGCCCAACCCGTTCCCCACGATGTCCATTCGCGACAACGTGGTGGCGGGCCTGAAGCTCGCGGGCGTGAAGAACAAGAAGGAGCTCGACGAGGTCGCCGAGCGCTCGCTGCGCGGCGCCAACCTCTGGAACGAGGTCAAGGACCGCCTCGAAAAGCCGGGCGGCGGCCTCTCCGGTGGTCAGCAGCAGCGTCTGTGCATCGCGCGTGCCATCGCGGTGCAGCCGGACGTCCTGCTGATGGACGAGCCCTGCTCGGCTCTGGACCCGATCTCCACGCTGGCGATCGAGGACCTGATCACGGAGCTGAAGAAGGAGTACACGATCGTCATCGTGACTCACAACATGCAGCAGGCCGCGCGTGTGTCGGACCAGACCGCGTTCTTCAACCTGCTGGGTGTCGGTCAGCCGGGACAGCTGATCGAGGTGGACGACACGGAGAAGATCTTCTCCAACCCGGGCCAGAAGGCGACCGAGGACTACATCTCCGGCCGCTTCGGATAAATTGCTGGGCGTGAGCCCGCAAAGCAAGCCCCGCAAGAAGAAGCAAGGCAAGGCACCCGGCCGCCGGCCGGAGAACAACTCCCCGTACGGGGCGTTGCTCGAGTCGGCGGCCGTGCTGCGTTCGGAGTCATGGCTGCTCGCGGACGCCTGGGCGAGCGAGCTGTACGCCACGCTCTGGCTCGCCGGATCCGGCCACACGCCGTTGATCGACGCGCTCGCCGCGATGAACGACCCGGCGGCGCTCACCGCGTTGCGCGCGCTGTCCGGTGTGGGTTCCGCGGAGACCAGAGCAGAAGCGTTCGCCGCCGCGGAAACCGTTGCGGCGCGCGGTGCCGCCGAGCCGTCCTGGTACGTCCCCGGTGCCGTGCCGGACTTCCGCGACGCCTTCCTCGTCACGAACCTGTTGGGAGACGTGGAGGTCGTCGCGTTCACCCAGGAGCGGGCAGGCGTCGGCGAGACCGTGCTGTTCATGCGTCAGCCGGTGCTGGGCGCCACCGCCATCGAGCTGTTCGCCACGCCGGACGAGGGCACGGTCGCGTTGCTGGAGGACATGATCGCCTCCACACCGGATGCGTTCCGCAACGAGATCACGCCGTTGAGCGCCACCGGCGTCTACGACCGCGTGTGGCCGGACGTCGAGCAGTTCTGGGCGGACGGGCCTGACGAGGAAGCGGAAGAGGGCCTGATCGGGTCCGAGGACGTGCGGCACCCCGTTCAGCTGATCGCGCTCGCCGACGCACGCGTGAGTTCCTTGGTGCCAAAGGAGTACGAGATCCCCACCGTCAGTCCGGAAAGGACGGACGAGGTGGTGGAGGCGTTCCTGGCCTCGGAGCACGGGATCGCCGACGTCGAGGTGGCACGGGCGTTCGCGCGAATCTTTGCCGGTGCTGCTGTCGAGCAGAACCGGGATCCCGTTGTGTACGGGCCCGCGTCGCTCACGGCCGTGCTGATCCTGAACGTGGCCGCGAAGGTGCACGTGTCGGACGCGGATCTGGCGCTGCTGCCCGAGGTCGTGCGCGCGTGGGCGTACTTCACCGTCGACGCGAGGGATCTGCCGCGCGAGGAAGCGCGTGCGGCCTGGGACGAGGAACTGCCCACCGTGCTCGCCGAGTTCTCCGAGGCTTACGCCGATCCGGAGCTCGCGGCAGAACGCGATGGGCAGTTTCGGTAGTTGAGGCTTAGAGGTCTTCGTCGCCACCGTAGCCGGGCATCCGGCCGGTGACGACGAAGACGGTGCGCTTGGCGACCGACACGGCGTGGTCGCCGTAGCGCTCGTAGAAGCGTCCGAGGAGGGTCACGTCGACCGCCGCGGCGACGCCGTGCGCCCACTCCTTGTCCATGATCACCGAGAACAGGTGACGGTGGATGTCGTCCATCGCGTCGTCGTCCTCTTCGAGGGCACGAGCGCGGGTGACGTCCTTCTCGCGGATGATCACGGCGGCGTCGCGGGCGAGCTTCGTCGCGATGGTGCCCATCTCGGCGAAGTACGGCTGCACGTCCTCCGGGACGGCCGACGCCGGGTGCCTGCGCCGCGCGGCCTTCGCCACGTGCAGGGCCAGGTCGCCCATCCGCTCGACGCTTTCCGCGGCGTGGATCACCGCGAGCACAGTGCGCAGATCGGTCGCGACCGGTGCCTGCAACGCGAGCAGCGCGTACGACTGCTCCTCGATGCTGGAGCGGACGTCGTCGACCTTCTGGTCACCGCTGATGACCTGCTCCGCGAGACCGAGGTCGGCCTGCAGCAAAGCGGAGGTCGCGTTCTCCATCGCGTCAGCGACCATGCCGGTCATGTCGGCAAGTCGGCCGGCGAGCTCTTCTAGCTGGTCGTGGTAGGCCTCGCGCATGGCGCTCAGCCTACGTCCCGACCATCGCGGCAGCGACATGCCAGCATGAACCCGAGGTGAACCCCAGGCGAATCACTTCGCGCAGGGGTCCTGTGCCGCGTTCACAATGGACAGATCGTTTCCGGCTTGTCCCTGGTTGTTGTTGCCCTGCGGAGTGCCGCCTGCCTTCGGTGACACGACCTTCTCGTCGAAGTTCGCGCCGAGCGTCAGCACGACCGCGCCGCCCAGGCCCGGTGACTCCACCAGTTCCGCACTGGGCACCGCGGCCTTGAGGGTCGCGGCCTTGTTCTCGTTGCCCTTGGAGTACTTGATGGTCGTCTTCGGCGCGTTCTCCGGCGCGTTGTCCCGCCGGGCGATCTTGAAACCCTGCTGCTCCAGCGCGTTCGACGTCCTGGCGACCAGGCCGCCGTTCGTCGGGTCGCCGTTGAGCACCTGGATGCTCACGTCCTTGGCGTCGAGCACCGTGCCGGGCTGAGCCGGCGTGTTCGCCTGTTCGCCTGGCTTGGGCTCGACGGGCTTCTCCTGTGGCAGCGGCGTCCCGTCGATGATCGTCTGGAACAGCGCCTTGACCTCGTCGTCCCTGAGGCGCTCGATGTTGTCGTCCGGGATGTCCTTCAGCTTGTTGTCGTCGGTCCAGTGCGGCATCGTCACGAACGAGACGCGGCCGGCGTCGAGGCTCTGCAAGGAGTTCGCGAGTTCCAGCAGCGACGCCACGTCGATGTTGTCGCCGACGGTGGACTTCGTGAGCGCGCTGATGAAGTTGTTGAGCTTGGTCGGGCTCAGCAACACCTCGTTCGACAGCGCCTGCCGCAACATCGCCGACAGGAAGCCCTGCTGCCGCTTGATCCGGTCGAAGTCCGTACCGCTGTCGCCCTTGGCCTGGACCTTGCGAGCGCGCACGTACTGCAGCGCCTGGTCGCCCTTGAGCGTGTACTTGCCGGGTTTGTCGAGGATGACACCCAGCTCGTCGTCCACGATCGCCGTCGGCGAGCAGATCTGCACACCGCCGATCGCCGTCGACATCTCGCGGAAGCCGACGAAGTCGATGCTGACGAAGTGGTTGATCTTCAGGCCGCTCAGCTGGGTCATCAGGTTGGCGACGCACTCGGGCCCACCGTCGTTGTAGACGGAGTTCGCCATGACCCCCTTCTCGGGCTTGAGGGGTCCCGCGTACTGGCCGTTGTCCGGATTCCAGCTGCGGCACTCGGGCCGGTCGACCCGCACGTCACGCGGCAGGGACACGACGACCATGCGCTTACGGTCAGCCGGGATGTGCGCGAGCATGATCACGTCCGACCGCGCACCACCCTCCTGGGCCTGCGTGCCGACGTTGTCGCCGGCCTTCGCGCCCGCCCTGGTGTCCGAGCCGACGAGCAGGAAGTTCTCGTCACCGAGCTGCTTCTCCGCCTGCTGCACGGCCTGCGAGTTGCCGCCGAGCGCGTCGATCTTCGGGATCTTGGAGTCGGCCCACTTCACCGCGGTCCAGCCGATGCCGGTCGACGCGAACACCACGGCCGCGGCGGCGATCGCCCCGATCTTGGCGCCGCGCATCAACTTGCGCTGCTGGGGCGTGCGTCCGGTGACCTTCTGCTCGTCGCCCTCTTCGCCGAGGACGACCGGCTCGGCGAACTGGGTCGCCTCCTCGTTCTCCTCGTCGTCCTTGACCCACGGCATGAGCTTCGAGCGGCGTTCCTTGCGCTGACGCTCCTGCTCGAGCAGTTCGTCGTGCACCGCGGAGAACCGCGCGAGGGTGTGGTCGACCTCGCGACGCTTCTTCACGTCGTCGCCGATGGCCTCCATCTCGGTGGTGAGGCACATCAGGTCCATGTCT
Organism: Lentzea sp. NPDC054927; assembly: GCF_053610285.1. Classification (NCBI taxonomy): domain Bacteria; kingdom Bacillati; phylum Actinomycetota; class Actinomycetes; order Pseudonocardiales; family Pseudonocardiaceae; genus Lentzea; species Lentzea sp. NPDC054927. The sequence continues at coordinate 87,438 of NZ_JBSGXZ010000036.1, read as the reverse complement.
TCGCGCTTCTCGACCTTGGCCACCCCCGCCGCCGAGGCGATCTGGGTGGCTTCGGGTCCAGGCGCGTCGGCCTTGGGCTCCTCGGCCGGTGCGTCGGGCGTCGCGCCGAGCCTGTTGGCGATCGGAGCGCCGCCAACCGCGCCACCGGCTGCGGGACGAGGCATCGGACGGGGTCCGCTGGACTCCGCGCGCGACGGCATCGGCTGCCTGCCGGTCAGGTCCCCGTTCGGGGGCACCGGCCGGCGGTCCGGCCCCTCGCCGGGGGCGGGAGGACGCGGAAGGCTGGTCGGCGACGGCGCTTCACCCGCGAGCAGCCGGCGAGGTGCACCGGGCTCTGGCGTCCCTCCGGGGGCGGGGGGACGCGGGATGCCGTTGCCGGGCGTGTCGGGTGCCGGCGGCCTGGGCATGCCGTTCGCCTTGGCGTCACCGGGAGCCGGTGGCCTGGGCATGCCGTTGGACGTCACGTCACCCGGTGCGGGCGGACGTGCCATGCCGTTGGCGTCAGGTGCCAGGGCGCGCGGAATGCCGTTGGACGACGGCGGGTCAGCGGGCCTGCGCGGTGGCACGCCGTTCGCGTCAGGTGCGGGCGGGCGCGGGATTCCGTTGGACGACGGTGCGTCGCCGGGGGCGAGCCTGCGCGGCGGTACGCCGTTCGCGTCGGGTGCCGGGCGGCGGATGGTGCCGCTGGGCATGCCGTTCGCCTCGGGCACACCGGGCGCCGGGCGCCGCGGGATGCCGTTCGACGAGGGCGCGTCGCCAGGAGGCATCCGGCGAGGGTCGCCGGGTGCCGGTGGCCTGGGCATGCCGTTGGAGGTGACGTCACCCGGCGCGGGTGACCGCGGGATGCCGTTGGACGACGGTGCGTCAGCGGGCCTGCGCGGCGGTGCGCCGTTCGCATCGGGTGCGGGCGGGCGCGGGATGCCGTTCGACGACGGGACGTCGCCGGGCGCGGGCCTGCGAGGTGCGCCGTTGGGGCCCATCTCGCCGGGTGCGGGACGTCGCCGGGTGCCGGTGGCGTCCGCCTCGGGACGCCGGACCGCACCGTTCGGATCCCCTGGTGCCGGGCGGCGCTGCATCCCGGTCGCGTCCGGTCGCGGTCGCGGACCGGTCTGCTCGCCGGGCACCTGGTAGGACCCGGTCTGCGTCGGATTCTGCGCCGGATTCTGGGCCGGGTGCTGCACCGGGTTCTGGGCCGGACCCTGGGCAGGCCTGGGCCGGGTACCGGTCTGCTCGGCGGGCGCGTCGGGTCGACGCCGCCTGCCGGTCTGCTCACCGGTGAAGTTCTGCGGTGGTGCCTGGTCGGCCATCGGCGGCCGCGGGCGCGTACCCGTCTGCTCACCAGTCCGGTGGGCGGCGGGCGGCTGCTGCCGCGGTTGCTGAGGCTGAGCCTGTGGTGGTTGCTGTGGGGCCGGCGGGTCGGGAAGCGCACGCCTGCCGGTCGCGGGCGGGTCTGGCAGGGCACGCCTGCCTGTAGTGGAAGCGTCGGGCGAGCCTGGCGGGACGGGTCGGGGGATGTTCGTCCTGCTGTGCTGCTCGATGAGGTCCGAGACGCTCAGGCCCCCAGAGCCTTCCATCGAGCGACGTCTACGGCCGGTCGGCTGGTCCTGGTGCTGGGGATCCTGATCACCACGGGAAGAGGGGCCGCCACGTCGGGGGTCGTCGGGCACCCAATCTCCCTTCTGGGTCAGAAGCTGAAATAGCGGTTCGTCATTACGAAGTGACGACGACCGGGACACAAGGGTTGCATCACCGGCGTGTCAGTTGCGCCCGCGATACTACGGATGTAGCCGACTTCTGACGACCACTCCGGGTGATACGGATTCGATCTGCGCGCGATTGCGGGCAGTCCGCTTGCCCTGAACGGGTGAGCCAGCTCACTCAGTAGTAACCGAGAACACGTGTCTCAGTGATGGCACGGCGACCAGACGCCGCGCCTGCGAGGCGGACCCGCCCATCCGCACGGTACGCCACCGCGTTGCGTCCGGACTGCTTGGCCGTGTACAGGAGGCTGTCGGCCCGGAGCAGTTGCTGCTCGGCACTGACCGCCGGACGCTCCGGCGCCTCGTCCGCCGGCGGCTCGTACGCGAGGCCCGCGCTGACCGTCACGCGCAGCCCCGGCGCGATCTCCGCCCAAGCGTGACGCTCGACACGTTCGCGGGCGTTCTCGACGATTTCCACGGCTGTCGTGGCGTCCACCCGTGGCAGGACGAGGACGAACTCCTCGCCGCCGTAGCGGGCGCAGAAGGCCCCTTCCGGCAGGCCCTGCTGCAGCAGTTCCACCACGCGCTGCAGCACGCGGTCGCCGAGCAGGTGACCGAAGGTGTCGTTGACCTGCTTGAACCAGTCGAGGTCGATCAGCGCGATGGCGAGCCCGTGCCGGCGCGTGCCGTGCTCGGTCAGCATGTCCATCAGGCGCTGGTCGAGGTAGCGGCGGTTGTAGGAGTCGGTGAGGCTGTCGCGCAGGCTCTGCTCGCGCGCCTCGGCGTGCTCCCGGCGCAGCCTGTCGACCTCGCGGCGCAGCTGCTCGGGAACGTGCGGCTCCTCGACCTGGTCGGCGTGGACGAGGTCGAGAGCGGAACGCAGGTGCTGGTACGCCTGGCGCCACTGGCCGCGGGAGGCGAACAGCGTCGCGATGGACTCGTGCAGGCCGATCGGCCCGGAACCCTGCTCGTCGACGCTGACGTCGGCCTGCTGGGTCTCTGCGGTTTCTGGTCGCAGCGCGGTCATCGCGGTCACCTCCTTACCTGCCAGGTGTCGTCCCCTGAGAGGCGCCGCTTGAGCGAGAAGGACGCGTAGAGACGGGATTTCCCCCGTCCGGTTGACCGTCAGCTGCTCCGATCAAGTGAGCTTGGAAGATCAACAACCCGTTCAGCCACCGAGACAGGGCGCGAACCCGTACACCTCGTCGTCCAGGAGCACGACGTGCAGCGATCCGATCTGGCTGCCGATCGCCTGGTCCTCCTGGCGCAGCGTGATCGTGACCGCGACGACGTAGACGTCGCCACGCGGGTGGGCCTTGTCGCCGGGAGGTGTCCAGTCGGCGTCCGTACGAAGCGTCGACCAGGTCGGTTCCACCTTGATGGTGGCTCCGCGAAGATCGCACGTCTTCTGCCGGTAGTCCGGGTGCTGGGTGTCCTTGAGCATCTTCTGCTGCTGCGGCGCACCCTCGTCGCCCGCCTTGTTCAGGCTCTCGTAGAACGTCTTGAACTTCGCGCGGTCGCCGTCGCTGAGCTGAACGGGTCGTGCCGTGCCCGCGATCGGACCAGCGCAGCCCGCGAGCAGCGCGAGCGAGGCGAGGAGGAGCGCGACGCGGTCAGCCACCGGAGTGCATCACGTCCGCGCCGGACGGAACCGTGGCGTCCTCGGGGTCGTCCAGCCACCCCTCCGGCAGCACGACCTTGGCCGAGGACCCCTGCCTGCCGCGCGGGCCCTCCGCGTTCTCCGGAAAGGGAACGCTCCGGTCGAGCGTGCCGATGAGGTCGTCCAGTTCCTGCAGGCTCGACACCATCGCGAACGCCCGGCGCGTGTCGCCACCGACCGGGAAGCCGTGCCAGTACCAGGCCATGTGCTTGCGGAGGTCGCGCAGGCCCTTGTGCTCGCCGTCGTGGGCCGCGAGGAGCTGGGCGTGCGTGCGCAGGACCTTGGCGACCTCGCCCAGCGTCGGGCCCTCGGGGATCGGCTCGCCGCGGAAGGCGGCTTGGAGGTCGCGGAACAGCCACGGGCGGCCGAGGCAGCCACGTCCGACGACCACGCCGTCGCAGCCCGTCTGGGCGACCATGTCGAGCGCGTCCTGCGCGCTGAAGATGTCGCCGTTGCCCAGGACCGGAATGCTCGTCACGGCTTCCTTGAGCCTGGCGATCGCCGTCCAGTCGGCCTTGCCGGAGTAGCGCTGCGACGCCGTGCGCGCGTGCAGTGCCACGGCCTGTGCGCCCTCGTCTGCCGCGATACGTCCCGCGTCGAGGTACGTCAGGTGGTCGTCGTCGATGCCGATGCGGAACTTCACGGTGACCGGCATGTCCCCGGCGTTGCGCACCGCGGCGCGCACGATCTGCCGGAACAGCTCCCGCTTGTACGGCAGCGCGGCCCCGCCGCCCTTGCGCGTCACCTTGGGCACCGGGCAGCCGAAGTTCATGTCCATGTGGTCGGCGAGGTTCTCGTCCACGATCATCTTCGTGGCCTCGCCGACGTTGCGCGGGTCGACGCCGTAGAGCTGCATCGACCGGGGGCTCTCGCCCTCGTCGAACGTGATCATGTGCATGGTCATCGGGTCGCGCTCGACCAGCGCCCGCGCCGTGATCATCTCGCACACGTACAGCCCGGCCCCGTACCGACGGCACAGCTGCCGGAACGCCACGTTGGTGATGCCCGCCATGGGGGCCAGCACAACGGGCGGGTCGACGGCGAACGGGCCGATCTTGAGGGTGGAGGGGACGGACACGCCCTTCAGGTTACGGCACTGACCAGCCGCGATCTTCACAGAGCGTCATCGGCGCAGGGGGACCCGCCACGCCGGTTCCAGCTCCAGGACGTGACCGGACATCGAGGCGATGTCGCTGCCCGCGGTCGCCTGGGCCCGCAGACCGGGCACGTCCACGGCGTACCGGCGGTGCGTTCCGGCGTCGGGCCAGAACGTGGCGACCAGCCAGCGGTGCGCTGTCACCTGCGCGAGAACCCCGCCGAGCACACCCGCCGCCGCCATCGCCGGCGTCCACACCTCGCGCTGGACGGCGACGAAGTGCTCCTCCGCACCAGCGGCGAGGTGACAGTCCGCGACGCGCAGCAACCCGCCGCTCATCGCGCCGGCCACCGTCTCCGCGGCGCCGGGCATGGTGAGGATCACTTCGCCGTGGGCGACCGCGATCCCGGTGTAGCCGCCCGCGTCCGCCACCGCGTCATGCCGGTCACGCAGGAACACCCGGTGGCTGTCGTCGTTCGCCCACAGCGCGAACACGTGCGCGCGGCCGGTCCGGCCGTCCCAGCCACCCACCTGCCCGATCAGTCCGGGCTGGCCGGCGATCACCGACCAGCTCCGCTGGGTCGCGTCGAAACGATCGCGCATGTGCGCAGGCACGTCGCAGGTGATCCATTTGGCGAGCAACCGCCACCTCCCGTCGTGGAGGGCGATCGTCGTACCTCGTCTTCGGTGGAGGTCAACCCTCCAGGCGGTCGGCTGTCGCTTTGGCTTCCCAGATGGCGATCTGCTGACGATCTTCGTCACCTGCACCGTTCGTCCACCGGTGCTCGCGATCCGCGGTGCACCGCCACTGCGGGTCCGTGCCGTCGCCCGTGACCAAGCAGCCGCCGAGTGCCACCAGTCCGAGGTCCGCGGCCTTCATCACCTCGTCGACCGGACGGCCGAACAGCATCGGGACGGCCTTCGCCCCGCAGGTCGGGCACCACTCCTGCACCGGCACGGCCAGGTACCTGGTCAGCGCTTCCCTGGTGGCTTCGTCGAACGCCACCAGCCGGATCCGGTCGAAGAGCGGCAGCGACCTGACGGCCATCGCCGCGATCTTCGCCGCCCGTTCCAGCGGGAAGCCGTAGATCCCGGTCGAGATGGCGGGAAACGCGATGCTGTCGAGGGCGAGGTCGTCGGCCAGCAGGAGGGACTCGACGTAGCAGCTCCTGAGCACCTCGTCCTCGCCGTGGTCCCCGCCCTCCCAGACCGGTCCCACCGTGTGGATCACGTACTGGACCGGCGCGAGGTCGAACGCGGGCGTCGCGACGGCCTTCCCCGGTGGGCACGGCGCCAGCTTCGCCCCGGCTTCGGCGAGCCTCGGCCCGGCCGCGCGGTGGATCGCCCCGTCCACCCCGCCGCCACCGAGCAGCGACTCGTTCGCCGCCGTCACGATCGCGTCGACGTCCTCGGTCGTGACGTCACCCAGCACCACTTCGATCGTCCCCATGCCACAGAGCCTGTCACCTGCGCGGTTCCGTCCGGGTGGACTTCACGCAGCGCGAACACACCCGGTGCCCCGATCGGGTGTCAGGGCCTTCTGCCAACATGCCCTTGGAGGTGCCTAAGCGTGGGGGCGGTTCAACTGATCAGGTCCGGGTTCGAGCGGTTCTTCGTCGACGGGCCAGTCGGCAAGCCGACCGGCGGCGGTGAACAGCAGGTCGTGGCCGTGCAGCAGGTGGGTGAGCTGGCCCTGCCGACCGGCAGGCTCGTGGCCGCTGACCCGTTCGTGGTGTGGCCGGAGGACGCCGAGGCGTTCACGGACACGGTCGCGCCGGGCACGTACCCGGTGTCGGTCTCGCTGGTCTCGTGGGTCGACGGTGACGGCTACCCGGATCTCCGCCAGGGCTACCGCGTCGCCGCGGCCAGGGTGACGATCCAGGACGAGCCCGCGTACTCGTGGACCCCGGCCGTGCTGCCCGGCGAGCTCGTGCCGATGCAGGAGGAGTTCGGCTACGACGTGAAGTCGAGCACCGGCGCGTTCTTCGACCTCTCCGCCGCCCCGGCGCTGGACCGCCTGGCGAGTGACGACGAGGTGGGCAACTGCGACCTCATCGACGCGCTGGGCAAGGTGGGCGGCGGCCGCGGTCCCGCCAACGTGACGGACTTCCAGTCCGGTCTGAACGTCGTGGCGTTCTCGACCGGATGGGGTGACGGTGTCTACCCGACCTGGGTCGGCCGCAACACCGCGGGCGACCCGGTCGCGTTCGTCACTGATTTCTTTGTGATTAACCGTTTTTAGAACTCGACGTTCACACACGCGAGCCGTGGCCCTGCAGTACCGGCCTCGCCCGGCTTGGTGTGCGTGTGTTCGTTGTGGAGCACCACGGACTGCGCGTGTCGTTCGGTAAACTGCCAGTCCACAGTGGACGAGGTGTAGGCGAACCCGTTGCCGTTCGTGTGCACGTCGAGCCAGATCTCGTTGCGGGGATTGGCATACGCCGGGTCGACCGACGGCTGCACCGGGTCGACGACGTTCTGGAAGTGCGGACCCGAGTCCGCCGGCGCCGCACCGCACTTCTTCACGTGCACATGCGCGCCGTAAGCCCGGTGCGGCAGCAATCCGTTGAGCTTCAACAGAACATTCGTGCCACCGCTGATCGTCGGCACACTGACGACGGTCACCTTCGCGCCGTTCGGCACCTTGGCGTCGTACGTGACGGCCTCGGCTGTGGCGCTGAAACTCTCGAACTTGCCGGACGTGTGGGCCACCTTCGCGGGTTCGGCGTGCGCGGTTGGGGTGAACACGAGCGCGGCGGCGACCACGACTGCAAAGATCTTCATGGATCACTTGCTTAGCGGTAGTCGGCCCGCCCCGCCATTTTTGGGACAGGAAGGCTGTTTCAACCGGCCGTCGCAGGGGTAGGCGAAGGTGGTGAGCGAAGCCGAGGAATCCAGCCAACGCAGACTCGCCCGCAACGTCAACGAGCTGCTGCAGGAGCTCCGCGTCGCCCAGGCTGGCGTGCAGATCCTGTTCGGCTTCCTGCTCTCCATCGCCTTCACCGAAAAGTACGCCTCCACCAGCGGATATGTCCGCGTCACCCACCTGGTCACCGTGCTGTGCGCCGCCGTCGCCGTGGCCTTCCTGACCGCCCCCGCCGCCTGGCACCGCGTGCTGTTCCGCCAGGGCCGCCGCGAGGACGTGGTCAGCTCGGGCAACACGTTCGCCCTCATCGGCCTCGGCTTCCTGGCCCTGGCGATGACCGGCACCGTCCTCCTGCTGGCCGAGGTGATCCTCGGCGGCTGGCCCGCGGTGATCGTCGGCGTGGTGGCGTTCCTCGTCTTCGCGGGCCTCTGGTTCGCCTGGCCCTCCGCCTCAGCCCATGGTGCTGAGGACCGCGACCGCCCCTAGCCCCACCGCCACCGGAATCGCCGTCAGCACGTTCCGCCTGGTGGGCGTCGGCTGCTCGCGCAGCGTCCGAATCCCCAACGGCACCAGCGCGATGCACAGACCGACGGTCCCGATGATCGACACCACCTCGGTGCCCTTCAGCACCCCGAGCGGCAGCAATCCCATTGCCCCCAGCGCGACCGCCCTGACCGGCCCGAGCACACCGCTCCGCCAGGCCCCGAACGCCAGCACGAACCACCCGAACATGATCGTGAACGACAGGAAGCTGAACAGGTGCAGATCCCCGTAACCCTGCGCCACCAGCTCCGTGGCCTCGGTGACCCCGAGGTGTTTCGTAGCGCTGAACGCGGCCTGATCCACTCCGGCGTGGAACGTCCGCTCGAACAGCCCGACCGTCACCAGGACCCCCGCCCAAGCCGCCCACCTGGGCCTTTCCCGGCCGATCAGCTGCACGAGCCAAGCCACCCCCGCCCACATCACGACGTTGCCCGCCAGGAACGCCGTATAGGCCGCCGTCATGAGCCCCGGCTGCTCGGCCACCGCCCTCAACTGGTCAGGGAAGAAGAAGTTGAACGGTGACCGCAACAACGTGCCACCCAGCAGCAACAGCGGCCCCAGCACCAGCGCCGCCCCACCAACCCACCCGTTCGGAAACCTCATGCCAGAAGACGCTGCCACCGCCGGCGTGCCCCAGGATCGGCCCGCGGTCCGAACCTTCGTCTCAGACCAGGGGCCGAGACCCTAGGTGGTTCCCCTGCTTTGTCCCTGATTCTCAGACCCGTTTCCCCGCAACGGGTCTCGTTGTCCCTAGCGTCAGCCCATGAGAGCCGCCGTGCACACGAAGTTCGGCCCACCGGACGTGGTCCAGGTGGTCGAGAGACCGATCCCCGTCCTCCGCCCTGGTGACGTCCTGATCAAGGTCCACGCCACCACCGTGACCTCCGCCGAGACCGCGATGCGCCGCGGCGAACCGTTGTGGGGCAGAGCAATTCTCGGCCTGCGCGGACCGCGCAGGAATCTCCGCACGCTGGGCCTGGAAGTGTCCGGTGTCGTTGAACGGTTGGGCGCTGACGTGACGAACTTCCAGGTCGGCGACGAGGTCTTCGGCTTCACCGGCTTCGCAGTAGGAGCCCACGCCGACTACGTTCGCCTCCCCGCGAGCGGCTCATTGGCGCCGAAGCCGTCGAATCTGACCTTCGCGGAAGCCGCGGCCGCTGTGGACGGCGCCACCACCGCTTTGTTCTTCCTGCGCGACAAGGCCCACGTCCGCCCAGGTCAGCGGGTGCTGGTGAACGGCGCGTCCGGCAGCATCGGCACCTACGCCGTCCAGTTGGCCAAACACCTGGGCGCCTCGGTGACCGGCGTCTGCGGCCCGTCCAACGTCGACCTGGTGAAGTCCCTGGGCGCCGACGAGGTCATCGACTACACCGTGCGTGACTTCACCGCCGACCTCGACACCTACGACGTCGTCTTCGACACCGTGACCATGTCCTCGTTCGCCGCGGCCCGCCGTTCGCTGCGCCCAGGCGGCAAGTACCTCCCCACGACAGGCCTCCCGAACAACTTCCGAGCCCTCTGGACAGCCCTGCGCGGCGGCAAGCGCGTCGTCGTGGGCATGTCCGTGAACAAGCGCGCGACCCTGCCCGTCATCAGCTCACTGATCGAAGCGGGCAAGCTGCGCGTGGTGGTCGACCGGACGTTTCCGCTGGCAGAGATAGCCGAGGCACACCGCTACGTCGAGTCGGGCCACAAGCGCGGCAACGTGGTGGTCAAAGTCTTCGACGCCGATGTCGATTAGCGCCGTCGCGGTTCGACGTAGTTGTAGACGGACGAGGACCTGATCCGCCGATGGCGAATATCGGGTGAGATGGAGGCAGCGATGAGGAACACTCGGGTGTACCGATGAGTTCCGTCGGATCTGCCGGTCTCCACCGGTGCAACGACGACGACGTCGACACCGGCGGCCTTGGCCGCAACACGACTGCCAGCAACCTAGTGAGGGCCTGACATGCCTGCTGCGATCCAAGACCGCCCGACCGCGCAAGCGAGTCGAACACCGCTGGTGGTGCGCCTGCTGGTGCTGGCCACGTTCGTGGTGATCCTCAACGAGACCCTCATGATCAACGCGATCCCGCGCCTCATGGAATCGCTGCTCGTCACCGAGCAAGCCGCCCAATGGGTCTCCACCGCGTTCATGCTCACCATGGCCGCCGTGATCCCGATCACCGGCTGGTTCCTGCAGCGCGTCACCACGCGCCAGGGCTACGCGATCGCAATGGGCGTCTTCCTGGCAGGCACCGCCCTGTCCGCCGCCGCGCCCACGTTCGCAGTGCTGCTGCTCGGCCGTGTGGTCCAAGCCGCAGGCACGGCCGTGATGATGCCGCTGCTGATGACGACGCTGATGACCGTCGTGCCAGAACAAGACCGAGGCCGCGTGATGGGCAACGTCACGCTCGCGATCTCCGTGGCACCAGCCCTGGGCCCAGCCGTGTCCGGCCTGATCCTGCAACTGGGCTCCTGGCGCCTGCTGTTCGTCGCCGTCCTGCCGATCGCCGGCGCCGTGACCTACTTCGGCCTGCGCCAGCTCGAGAACATCGGCGAGCCCAAGGTGAGCTCCATCGACTGGTTCAGCGCCGCCATGGCAACCCTCGGCTTCGGCGGCCTGGTCTACGGCCTGAGCCTGTTCGGCGAAGTCCACGTCCAACTCGGCCCGAGCATCGGCATCGCCCTGGCCGGCGTCGCCGTCATCGCGATCTTCGTGTTCCGCCAGCTCAAGCTGCAACGCACCAACGCACCCCTGATGGACCTGCGAGCCCTCAAGCACCGCACCTTCGCGCTGGCGTTGGTCTTCCTGTGCATCGCCTTCCTGGCGATGATGGGCTCGATGATGCTGCTGCCGCTCTACCTGCAGAAACTGCGCGGCCTGACCCCACTGCAAACCGGCCTGCTCCTCATGCCGGGCGGCCTGGCCATGGGCCTGCTGGGCCCAACCGTGGGCAAGCTCTACGACCGCTTCGGCAGCCGCCCACTCGTCCTGCCCGGCTCGATCGGCATGGTGCTCTCCCTGGCCGGCTTCACCCAGGTCTCGACAACCATGCCGTACTGGCAGGTCCTGGCCCTCTACGGCCTGCTGATGATCAGCCTCGCCGCAACCTTCACCCCAATGTTCACCCTGGGCATGGGCGCCCTCCCGCCAGACATGTACCCGCACGGCAGCTCAATCCTCGGCACCCTGCAACAGGTAGCAGCAGCCCTGGGCACCGCCCTGGTCGTAACCGTGATGTCCGCCCGCACAGGCCAACTGATGGCCGACGGCACCCCAGCCGCCGCAGCACAGCTGAGCGGCATGAAGCTGGCCTTCGTAGTAGCAGCCGTCCTGGCCGCAGCCACCGTCGTAGTGGCCGCCCTGCTCCCCAACCGAACCACCACCGACCCCACAAACACCCCAGCTCACGCCTAACCCACCACGCCAGCCTTCCGTTCGAGCCGCCGCCTCGAACGGAAGGCTCGCTTGTTCTCTGAGCACGTCCCGCCCGTTCTGGCACGATCACCCTCATGAAGCGCGTGGTGATCCTCGGCCGCGGCGGCGCAGGCAAATCAACCCTCGCCACCACCCTGGGCACCGCAACCGGCCTCCCCGTAGTCGAACTCGACAAGCACTTCTGGGGCCCATCTCTAGAACCAACACCCCCAGCCCACTGGGCCACCCTCCAAGACGAACTGGCCAGCGCCAACCACTGGATCATGGACGGCGACCTGGGCCCCTACGACGTCCTGGAAGTCCGCCTCCGCAGGGCAGACACCGTCCTCCTGCTCGACTACTCCTTCCCACGCTGCGCCTGGCAAGCACTACGCCGCTCACGCGAACGCGTCGACTTCTGGCTCTGGGTGTGGTCCTGGCGCCGCCGCCACCGCCCACTCCTCCTCAACGCGATCCAGACCCACGCCAAAGACGCGCAGCTGGTCGTGCTCCGGAATCCACGCGCGACGGCCCGCTTCGTGGCACAGGTCCGGTGAACGACGAAACCCCCAGGTCTCAGGACCTGGGGGTTTGGTGGGCCGAACGGGTCAGCATGAGAACCCCCGTTGTGGCTGTTCAGGGACCTGAGCTATCCATCAAGTCCGTCGGATCCCGTGGAACCAACCATGTTCGGTCAGAGACTGCCGTGAGCTCACGATAGGGATGGCCTATGGACCCGAACGGTCCCTATGCCTGTCATCTGCCGACTTGGGACCATCGGCCTCATGCGCAGCCAGCCGCCCAGCCGCGTCATCGCCGTGCTCGGCGTGGTCGCAGGCATCTCCGCGGCCCTGTTCGCCAACAAGCGCCGCAGCCGCGAAGCACGCTTCGCGTCTGTGCCCGTCAAGTCGGCGACGTGGTTGCCGAAGTACGGTCCTCAGGTGCTGGTGGGACTGGTCACACAGGTGATCGTCGTCCTGCTGACCGCAGCGATCGGCCTCGTCGAGAAGTACGGCGGCGTCGGGCTGATCGTCTTCTCGTGCGGGATGACCGTCGCGTGCCTCGTCGTCGCGTTCATGTTCGCGACGGCTGCCATGGACAAGGTGTCGAACTTCTTCGCTGTGCTGGCGACCATCAACTCGATCGTCTTCCTCGGCACCGTGCTCGTCGGCGTCTTCCAGTCGATGTAGGTCAGCCGCGCAGCCACGGTACTTGGCGGCTGCGGCATACCACCGTCCAACCCAGAAGGACGAACAAGATCGCCCGCCAACTTGCTCACGCAGGTCAGCGGGCGATTCGCGTGCTGTGTTCAGTTGTGGGCCGCCAGGGACTCGAACCCTGAACCCGAAGATTAAAAGTCTCCTGCTCTGCCAATTGAGCTAGCAGCCCTCGACGCGACAGCCTACCGATCGCCATCACCGGTTGTCGCTCGGGTTGCCTACGTCACGCCCACCACGCCCAACGCACCCAAACGAGCGACGAAGCCAGAACCAAGAGGATTGGGCAAGAGCGCGAGCGGATCTTCGTACCGCCGGGCCGCCAGGACGGCTTCCATTGGAGCAACGCCAGAACGACTCCAAGGAGCCAAGAAGATGCCTCTCGACCATTACGTCACGCTCGGCCGGTCCGGACTGCGGGTCAGCCCCTTCGCCCTCGGCGCGATGACCTTCGGCGAGGACGCCGGGGCTGCCGGGTGCAGTGTCGAGGAGTCCGAGAAGATTCTCGGTGCTTACCTCGATCGCGGCGGGAACTTCGTCGACACCGCCAACTTCTACTCCAACGGGCACTCGGAGAAGATCCTCGGTGACTTCTTCCGAGCCACCAAGGCCAGGGATCGGGTGGTGGTCGCGTCCAAGTTCTTCTTCAACATGTACCCCGGCGACCCGAACGGGGGCGGGGCTGGGCGGAAGGCTGTTCTGGGGCAGCTCGAGGAGACGTTGCGTCGGCTTGGCACGGACTACCTGGACCTCTACTGGATGCACAACTGGGATCGGAACACCCCGATCGAGGAGACGCTCAGGACGTTGGACGACCTGGTGGGATCGGGCAAGGTCAGGTACATCGGGTTCTCCAACGTGCCGGCTTGGGTGACGGCTCAGGCGCAGACGATGGCGGTGCTCAAGGGGTGGGCGCCGTTGATCGCGTTGCAGGTTGAGTACTCGTTGCTGGCGCGGACGGTTGAAGGGGAGATCGCGCCGATGGCTCGGGACATGGGGATGGCGCTGGTGCCTTGGAGTCCGCTCAAGAACGGGTTCCTGAGTGGCAAGTACCGGAGGAACGTGCAGGTCACCGACTCGGAGCGGGTCAAGTACGTGGGTGGGCCCACGGAGGAGGACTTCAAGGTCATTGATGTGGCCAACGAGATCGCCGGGCAGCACGACAGCACGGCGGCGGCGGTGTCGTTGGCTTGGCTCCGGGCGCAGCGGGGCACTGTGGTGCCGATCATCGGGGCGCGGAGGCTGGAGCACTTGGAGAGCAACCTCGAGGAGGTTGTGCTCACTACAGATCAACTCGCGAAGCTCGACGAGGTCTCCAAGCCCGAGTTGAACTACCCGGCGCAGCTGCATGGCGAGTTGCGGGCGATGCTGCAGTTCGCGGGCACGACGGTGGATGGCGAAGCGTCGAACGTCTACCCGCCGTTGCTGCTGAGCGACGTCCGCTACTAGGTAGAGCCTGCTCCACCTGATCAACGGCAGCGTGCGTGACTGTGCCGGGCGACGAGAATTGAAAACCTGTGCATGTCCGAAAAAACGGGGAGGCACAGGATGAAGAAGACGCTGGTAGGCGTGTTGGCGGTGGCCATGCTGTTCACCGGAACGGCTGTGGCCACGCCGGCCACCACTGTTCAGAAGCAGCTCGACGGGCTCGTCAAGCAGTACAAGTTCCCGGCGGCGCTGTCGACCGTCACGGAACCCAACGGCAGGACGACGTCCCAGACTTCGGGTACGGCCGAACTCGGCAAGAACGTGCCGGTGCCCAGGAACGGGCAGGTTCGGGCCGGGTCGAACACCAAGGCGTTCGTCGCCACCGTGGTCATGCAGCTGGTGGCCGAGGGCAAGGTCGAGTTGGACCAGCCGATCGTGAAGTACCTGCCCGGCGCGATCAAGGACGAGCGGATCACGGTCCGGCAGCTGCTCAACCACACCAGCGGGCTCGCGAACTACACGCAGTACATGGGGCTGGAGAAGTTCGAGGAGGTGCGGCACCGCTACATGGAGCCGCGCGAGTTGCTGGACATCGCGAACGCGCACCCGGTGACCAACCAGCCGGGTGAGAAGTTCAAGTACAGCAACACGAACTACGTGCTGCTCGGGCTGTTGACGCAGAAGGTCACCGGGCGGCCGGTCGCGGAGAACGTCGACCAGCGGATCATCAGGAAGCTCGGCCTCAAAGACACCTACTGGCCCGGTGTCGGCGACGAGACGATCGCCGGCAAGCACCCGCACGGGTATGCCAGGACCAGCAACGGCGTCGAGGACGTCACCGAGCTCGACCCCTCGTGGGGCTGGGCCGCCGGGCAGATCATCTCCACGACGAAGGATCTCAACACCTTCTACCGCGGGCTGTTGAAGGGCGACCTTCTGCCGCAGGCTCAGCTCAAGGAGATGCAGAAGACCGTCGACACCGCGGGCGAGATGTGGCCCGGCGTCGAGTACGGCCTTGGCATCGCCAGCGCGCCGCTCTCGTGCGGCGGACGGTCCTGGGGCCACGGCGGTGACATCCCCGGGTACGAGACCCGCGGTGGCGTCACGCAGGACGGCAGGGCGTTCTCCGTTGCGGTCACGGCATTGCCGGGCACGTTCCAGGACACGCCTGAGGAAGCCGGGAAGGCGCACGACGCTGTACTGGCCACTGTGGACGCTGCTCTGTGTGGTGCGAAATGATCGTGGCAGCCGTAGCAGCCCTGTCGCTGCTGATTCCTCAGCAACTGGACCAGATCGTCCACGAAGGCACGCCTGGTGTGGAGGCCCACGCCAACGGCCGCAACTACGCCGCGGGCAAAGCACCGGTCAACGGGCAGGTGCGGGTCGGCAGCATCACCAAGTCGTTCGTCGCGGTCACCACGTTGCAGCTCGTCGCAGAGGGCAAGATCGAGCTGGACGGCCCGGCGAGCAAATACGTCCAGTACGTCAAGGACAGCCGCATCACCGTGCGGCAGGTCCTGCAGCACACCAGCGGTTTGCCGGACTACCCGCTGGCGATCGGGGTCAACAAGATCGCCGACATCCGCAACAGGCACTTCGAACCGCACGAGTTGCTCGACGCCGCGCTGAAGCAGCCGCCGAGTTTCCAGCCGGGCGAGAAGTACCAGTACAGCAACACGAACTACGTCGTCGCCGGACTGATGATCCAGAAGGTCACCGGCCGGCCGGTCGCGGAGGAGGTGCAGCGACGCGTCGTCGACCGCGCCGGCCTCAAGGACACCTACTGGCCGAAGCAGGGTGAACAACGCATCCGCGGAAAGCACGCTCAGGCGTTCGCGGTGAGCGACCTGCTGGACCCCAAGTCACCCGTGGTCAACGCGACGGAGCTCGACACGTCCGCCGCCTGGGCGGCCGGGGCGATGGTCTCCACGCCCGCCGACGTCGCGAAGTTCTACAAGACCCTGCTTGGTGGCGGCCTGCTGGCAAAGCCCCAGCTCGACGAGATGCGCAAGACCGTCCCCGCTGACGACAAGAGTGCCTACGGTCTCGGTCTGGAGAGCTTCAAGCTCAGCTGCGGCGGGGAGTGGTGGGGCCACGGCGGCACGATCCACGGCTGGGCTTCTCTCGGTGGGGCCACGGACAACGGCCGCAACGCCGCGATCACGCTCACCGCGTTGCCCGGCACGTTCGGCAAGGACCCGGCCAGGACGTTGCAGCAGATGTTCGACGTGATGGACACGGCGCTCTGCAAGAAGTGATCAGTCGCGGACGTACCGGAGCACCCAGAGCATCTCCTGCTCGGCAACCGGTCCGTCCGCGACGCACGCCATCAGCCAGTCCGTCAGCGAATCCGGATCGATGCCCGCCCCGATCAGCACCAGCTGAGTCGGGGCGTCGTCGACTCGGGTGAACGACACGTACCCGCCCACGGTGTGCAGCATGAACGTGCCGTGCTCGAAGCGCACAAAACCCTTGGCGCGGAACAAGCCCTCGGGTCGTGCGTCCAAGAAGTCCATGAACAGCTTGGGATGCAACGGATCGGACGACTCGAAGGTCACGCTGTCGTAGGTGGCGTGGGCGTGCGTGGAGTGGTCGTCCAGATCATCGAACGACAGCTGCCTCGGCCCGGCATCCGGCGGCTGCACCTCGAACAGCAAGGCCGGATCGATGCGCCCGTACGAAACGGGAAGCACCGGCACCGGCACGTCGAACGAAGGCACCAAAGCAGCCCGGTCGACCTTGTTCAGCACCACCAGGTCGGCCAGCGCGAGATCCCGGGCCAGGTCCGGCACCGCGGCGAACTCCACGGCATCGACCACGTAGATCAGCCCGCCGTACGTCACCCCCGGTGCCTGCAGCACCATCCTGACCAGCGTGGACGGCTCGGCGAGACCGGACGCCTCGATCACGATGACGTCCAGGTCCGCCTTCGCCAGCTTCTCCAGCATGGCGTCGAGTTCGGTGCCGTCGACCGCGCAGCACAGGCAGCCGTTCGACAGCGACACCATCGAGTCGACCTGCGCCGACACCGCGAACGCGTCGATGTTGATCCGGCCGAAGTCGTTCACCACCACGCCGATCCGCGTGCCGCCCGACGTGCGCAGCAGGTGGTTGAGCAGGGTGGTCTTGCCGGAACCGAGGAAGCCGGCGAGCACGACAACGGGGATCACGGCATCCGAGGCTAGCCGGTGAACTCCGAGTTCCTCTTCAACACCTCGTCCACGGTGCCGTCGAACATCGGCGGGTAGATCACCAGCTCGTCGACGCCGAGGTCTTCGTACTTCCTGATCACCTCGGCGGACAGCGGGACCTGCGCCGACACGCTGATGCGGAAGCCGTTCGGGCGCTCGGGGAACCGGGCGAGGTGGCCGCGAACGTCGTCGGGCGTCCCGATGCCGAACCACCCCTGCGCACGGGTGACCGCCCGCCGGAACGCCGAGGGGCTGTGCCCGCCGACGACCACGCGCACGTTGGACGGCCGGGGGTGGGCCTCGATGCCGGAGAACGACACGAACTTGCCCGCGAACGACGGCGTTGGGGCGTGCCACAACTGGTTCATCGCGTCCAGGTACTCGTCGGTCCGCGCGCCTCGGTCGTCGAACGACACCCCGACGGCGGTCATCTCCGGTTCGAGGTAGCCCGCCCCGACTCCGAGCGTGAAGCGACCGCCGCTGAGCAGGTCCAGCGATGCCACCTGCTTCGCGAGCACCAGCGGGTTGCGCTGGGGCAGGATCACGATGCCGGTGGCGAGCTCCAGCCTGGACGTGACCGCCGCCACATAACTCAGGTGCGCGAGCGGGTCCACGATCACGGTGTCCGGTTCGGACGGTGACGGCTCGACGCGCGGGCTCGGCAGCACCACGTGGTCCGATGCCCACCACGAGTGGTAGCCGAGTGATTCGGCCAGCTGGGCGAGTCGTCGTGTTTCGTCCGGGCCGGCGGTGTCGCCGATGTTGAGTCCCTGCACCCCGATGTCCATGATCTCGGCAACCATCGATTTGCATCGATCATTCCCGAAAGTGCAACGGATTCGGCCCTCGGCGCATCAGAATGGCGAGAGGGGGCGATGATGACCGAGTTCTTGGCTGCCGCGGTGGCGTTTCCGACGGTGCTGTTCAGCTTGCTGTTACTCGTAGTGCTGGCGTACTGGCTGACGGTGGCGTTGGTGGGCCTGGACTTCGACGCCCCGGTCATGCCGATCTCGATCTCGCTTTTCGTGGTGATCACGTGGTTCGCCGCGCTGGTCGGCACGGTCCTGACGCCGGAGAACAAGCTCCGGTACGTCGTCCTCATCGGGGCGTTGCTGGTGGGCGCGCTCCTCACCAAGATCTTCCTGATCCCGGTCAGAAACTGGACCAAGCCGGAGAAACCCGCGTCCCGCAACGACTTCGTGGGCCGCACGGCGATCGTGAAGACAGCGCGGGTCACTGAGAACTACGGGCAGGCCGAGGTCACCGCCGACGACGGCGGCACGGCGGTCGTGCAGGTGCGAGCGGCGCAGAGCACCGAACTGACAGCGGGACAGACCGCGTTGATCTTCGATTACGACGCCGAAGGCGAGTTCTTCTGGGTCGTCGACATCACCACAGGGGGCTGAAATGGGTGCGATCTCAACGGGTTTGGTCGTGCTGATCGCCGTGATCGTCGTCGTGCTGGTCCTGATGATGATCACGTTGAGCAGGTTGTTCAAGAAGTGTGAGCAGGGCAAGGCGCTGATCGTCTCGAAGATGCGCAAGGTCGACGTGACCTTCACCGGCACGGTCGTCCTACCGGTGCTGCACAGATGCGAGACGATGGACATCTCGGTGAAGACCATCGAGATCCGCCGGGCCGGCAACGAGGGCCTGATCTGCCGCGACAACATCCGCGCGGACATCCGCATCACGTTCTTCGTGCGGGTCAACAAGACCGTCGAGGACGTCATCAAGGTGGCGCAGGCGATCGGCACCGAGCGGGCCAGCCACGAGCAGACGCTGCAGGAGCTGTTCAACGCCAAGTTCTCCGAGGCGCTCAAGACCGTCGGCAAGCAGCTGGACTTCGTCGACCTCTACACCCACCGCGACGAGTTCCGCGACCGGATCGTCCAGGTCATCGGCACCGACCTCAACGGCTACAGCCTTGAAGACGCGGCCATCGACTACCTGGAGCAGACGCCGCTCAAGCAGCTCGACCCGGCGAACATCCTGGACGCGCAGGGCATCCGCAAGATCACCGAGCTGACCGCGATCGAGCACGTCAAGACGAACGAGTTCACCCGCAACGAGGAGAAGGAGATCACGCGTCAGAACGTCAGCGCGCGTGAGGCGATCCTCGAGCTCGAACGGCGTCAGGCGGACGCGGAGATCAGGCAGAAGCGCGAGATCGAGACCGCCCGCGCACAGCAGGAGGCGGAGACCCAGAAGGTCCAGGCCGAGGAACGGCTCAAGGCCAACACCGCGTTCATCCGCACCGAGGAGCAGCTCGGCATCCAGACCGAGAACAAGGCCCGCGAGATCGCCGTCGCCGAGAAGAACCGCGAGCGCGTGATCGCCGTCGAGACCGAGCGCATCGAGAAGGACCGCCTGCTCGAGGTCATCGCGCGCGAACGCGAGACGTCGCTGCGCATGATCGAGAAGGACAAGGAGCTCGAGCACGAGCGCCGCGCGATCGCCGACCTGGTGCGCGAGCGGGTCGCGGTCGAGAAGACCGTGGCCGAGCAGGAGGAGAACATCAAGCGGCTGCGCGCGGTCGAGGAGGCCGAGCGCGACCGTCAGCAGATCATCATCCGCGCCGAGGCCGAGGCGCAGGAGTCGCTGGTCAAGGACATCAAGGCTGCCGAGGCCGCGGAGCAGTCGGCGCAGCACAAGGCCCGCGAGGAGGTCGTGCTCGCGGAGGCGCGCAACAAGGCAGCGGAACTGGACACCCGCTCCAAGATCCGTCTCGCGGAGGGCACGCAGGCTGAGGCCGCGGCGAAGGGCTTGGCGGACGCTCTGGTCAAGGAACGCGACGCCGCCGCGTCCGAGGCGCTCGGTCGCGCCGAGGCCGTGGTCGACCGCGAGAAGGCGCTGGCCGACGCCGAGGGCATCAAGGAACGGCTCAAGGGCGAGGCGGAAGGCCTGTCGCACAAGGCGGAGGCGATGGCCGCGCTCGACACCGCGACCCGCGAGCACGAGGAGTACCGGCTGCGTCTCGAGGCGGAGAAGGAGATCCGGCTCAAGGGCATCGACGTGCAGCGCCAGGTCGCCGAGGCGCAGGCCATGGTCCTCGCCGCCGGCCTGGAGAAGGCCAACATCGACATCGTCGGTGGCGACTCGATGTTCTTCGACAAGATCGCCGGTGCGATCACCGCGGGCAAGCAGGTCGACGGGTTCGTCGGCAGCTCGGACGTGGTGCAGGCGCTGGGTTCGAAGTGGATGGACGGGTCGTCGAACTTCCCCGAGGACCTGACCAAGATCCTCAGCTCGTTCACCACGGGTGACGCGCAGAACCTCGCTGCCGCGATCGCCCTGACCCAGATGGCCAAGAACAACGGCCAGAACGCATGACGCAACTCGACGCGGGCACCTACGAGGTGCTGCGGGCCCGGCTGGCCGAACAGGCCGCCGGGCTCGCCCGGAGCACGGAAGCGCTGAACGCCCAGCGCGTCGAGACGTTCGGCAGCACCGCGATCGAACTCGTTGCGACCGAACGGATCCGCACCGAGAACAACTGCGTGCCGCGCGATATCGTGGCACTCGGCGACTCGATGTTGTTCGGCTACAACGTGTTCATGGGCCTCAAGCCCGAAACAGCGGTCAGCGACGTCTTCGCGGTCCACGGCAGGGATTTCAGCGCGGTCGAGGCCTCGTTCCTGCAGGACCCGAAGTTCGTCAACGACTTCGCCGAGCTCTACCGGTACTACCGGGAAACACGGCTGCTCCAGCTGCGGATCGTCGAGTCACGGCTGCTCGCGGTGTTCCAGACCGGTGCGCGGATCGAGGACATCCGCGTGCTGCGCTGGGACGTCGCGGTCGACGGCACGGTCACCTACCTCGACAACCGCGGCGACCGCGACCACGTGTTCCCGCCCTCGCACGACGTCACGTGGGTCGAGACGACCCGCGAGCAGCACGTGCTCGGCCGGCACCCGCACATCGCGATCGACAACGAGGTCTTCGTCGAGACGGTCGGCGGCACGCTGACCGTCAAGATCGAGAACAACACCGAGGTCGGCCAGGGCATCTACGAGGAGCCCGTCGACGAACCGCTGCAGAGCCTGGCGGACGCGGACGTGCACTACGCCCGCGTCGGCCCGTTGATCCTGCTCAGGATCCGCCCGTACAACGAGACCGCGTGGCGTCACCTGGTCTTCAACACCCGCACCAAGGCCGTGGTGCGGCTCGACGGCATCGGCCAGGCCTGCCAGCGGTTGCCGGAGGACCAGGGGATCATCTTCCCCGGCGGCTACTACCTCGTCACCGGTGCGGACAAGACGTTCGACGTCAGCACCGACGAGCTGGAGTTCGAGCGGGTCGTCCGGTCGGCGAACGGCGAGGACGTGCTGTTCGTCTACCACGCCCGCCGCGAGGGCCGCAGCTTGTTGTTGCCCTACAACGTGATACGCAAGGAAGTCGCCACGCCGCTGGTGTGCCACGGCTACTCGCTCTTCGCCGACGGCACGTTGGTGATCTTCCGCGAGACCGGCTCCGACCCCGTGCGCGTGCACCCGATGCAGGTGTGGCGCACGCCGTTCCTGCACGACGAGGAACTGCCGGAGCAGGCCGGTCCGCTCGCCCGCATCGGCAACGCCGAACTGGTCCGCGGCATCTCGGACTGCCTGTCCATCACCAGGATGAGCGCCGAGATGACCCCGAGCATTCCGGTGTTCGAGGGCCTGATCGCCCTGTGCACCAGGGTGATCGACGGTGTCCACTGGCTGGCGGAGCTGGGGCTCAGGGAAGACGTCCTGGCCGTCCGCGCCACCGCCGAGCAGGTGCTGGACGAGTTCGAGGCGGTCCGCACGCTCACCGAGCACGCCGCCCAGCAGCTCCAAACGGCAGCGGAAAAGCTCGCCTCACTCATCAGGCTTGCCCGATCGGCAGCTCCGCGAAGCGCCGACGAGTGGGTGCGGCTGCTGGCCGATCTGCGGTCCGCACAAGGCCGCCTGATCACCCTGAAGGACCTCAAGTACGTCGACCTCGAAGAGATCGACCGGCGGGAAGCCGAACTCGTCGAGGAACTGGGCGCGTCCGCTCGCCGGGCCGTCGCGTTCCTCAGCGGCGAGGACGCGTTCGCCCAGTACCACGAGGAGATCGAGCAGATCGCGGCCGCGGAGCTCAAGACCGCGGCCGAGGCGAAGCCGTTGCGCGAACGGCTGGAGCAGCAGCAGACCGGGTTGGAGGTGCTGACCGAGGTCGTCAGCACGCTCGACGCCGCCGACACGACCACCCGCACGGCGATCCTGGCGAGCATCGGCGAGGTGCTGGCCGCGGTCAACCGGGCACGGGCCACTGTGGACGGTCGCAGGGCTCAGCTCGCGAACACCGAGGGCCGCGCCGAGTTCGCGGCGGAGTTCGCGCTGCTCGGCCAGGCCATCACCGGAGCGCTGTCGGTCGCGGACAGCCCGCAGCGCTGCGACGACCAGCTCGGCAGGCTGTTGCTGCAGCTGGAGAACCTGGAGTCGCGGTTCGGCGAGTTCGACGACTTCCTGGCCCAGATCGGCGCCAAGCGCACGGACGTCTACGAGGCCTTCTCCGCTCGCAAACAGACGTTGCTGGACGAACGCGCGCGGAAGGCCGACAGGCTCGTGCAGTCGGCCGAACGCGTGCTCGGCACGATCCGCCGGCGCGTCGGCAAGCTCACCTCGACCGACGAGATCAACACGTACTTCGCGGGCGACCCGATGGTCGCCAAGGTGCGCAACGTCGCGGAAGAGCTGCGCAAGCTCGGTGACGTGCGGGCCGACGAGCTCGACGCGAGTCTGCGCGATGCCCGGCAAGAGGGAGGCCGGGCACTGCGCGACCGGGCCGATCTGTACGACGGCGCGTCGATCGTGCTCGGTCGTCATCGCTTCCCGGTGACGACCGAGCCGATGAACCTCACCCTGGTGCCTCGGGACGGGCGGCTGTTCTACGCGGTCACCGGCACCGACTACCGCAGCGAGGTCACCGACCCGGAATTCGCCGCGACCAGGCCGTTCTGGGACCAGCTGCTGGTCTCGGAGACGCAGGACGTCTACCGGTCCGAGCACCTCGCCGGCTGCCTGCTCGCCGAAGGCCGCACGGACGTGGTGAACGCTGCCGCGGAACGCTACGACGAGGGCTACGAGAAGGGCGTCCACGATCACGACGCCGAGAAGATCCTCGCTGTCCTGCAACGACTCCACGCCGGTGCCGGACTGCTCAGGTACCCGCCGTCGGTGCGCGCCCAGGCCCAACTCTTCTGGTCCGAACAGCCGGCCGACCAACGGGCGGTGTGGGCGCACAAGGCCGAGTCACTGGCACGCGCCCGCACGATCTTCGGTGGCACGCACGGAATTCCGGAGCTGACCAGGCAGTTCGGCATCGACGACCTGGCCGCCGAGTACCTGTTCGAGGAACTGGCCTGCGAGCCGAGGGGATTCGTCACCAGCAAGGCCGCCCGCGCGGTGATCGACAGGTTCCGCGCGGCGGTGAGCGAGGAACTGCACGACCGCGACCTGATCGAGGCGTGGTTGCGGGGGTTCCTGGGCGACGAGGACTGCCCGGAGTTCCCCGAAGTCGTCGCGGTCCTGCTCACCGATCTGCCGCGCTACGACTCCAGCGCTGCCCTGACCGAAACGGTCACCGGCTTGCTCGGCACGCACCCGCGCGTGACGAACCAGTCGATGGAACTGCGCCTGGACGAAGCCCTGACCAGGCTGCGCGAGTTCCAACGCGGACAGGTCCCCGCTTTCCGCGCCTACCAACGGCAACGCGACGAACTGATCGCACTGGAACGTCAGCGGCTCCGGCTCGACGACTACCGGCCCGCAGTGCTGAACACGTTCGTGCGCAACAGGTTGCTGAACGAGGTGTACCTGCCGCTGATCGGCGACAACCTCGCCAAACAGCTCAACGACGGCACCGGCCTGCTGATGCTGATCTCCCCGCCCGGCTACGGCAAGACGACGCTGATGGAGTACGTCGCGAACCGGCTCGGCATGGTGTTCGTCAAGGTCAACGGCCCGGCGCTGGGCAACGGCGTCACCTCGCTCGACCCGGAGGAGGCCCCGAATGCCACCGCACGCCAGGAGGTCGAGCGGATCAACTTCGCGTTCGCCCTGGGCAGCAACGTTCTGCTGCACCTCGACGACATCCAGCACACATCGCCTGAGCTGCTGCAGAAGTTCATCTCGCTGTGCGACGCACAACGACGCGTTGACGGCGTGTGGGACGGCGAGGCACGCACGTTCGACCTGCGGGGCAAGCGCTTCGCGGTGTCGATGGCCGGCAACCCGTACACCGAGACCGGCCGCGCTTTCCGCGTCCCGGACATGCTCGCGAACCGCGCGGACGTGTGGAACCTCGGCGACGTGCTGTCCGGTCGCGACGCCCTCTTTGCGTTGAGCTACCTGGAAAACGCGTCCGCCTCGAACCCGACGCTGGGCGGTGTCGACGTGGAACCGTTGGTGCGCCTGGCGAACGGCGAAAGCGTCCGCCACGAGTACGAAGCCGTCGAGCTGGACCGGATGTTGTCCGTGGTCCGAAAGCTGCGGCGGATCCAGGAGGTCGTGCTCGCGGTCAACCAGGAGTACATCGCGTCGGCGGCGAGCGGAGGCGACTTCCTGTTGCAGGGCAGCTATCGCAACATGAACCGGATGGCCGCCAGGATCGTGCCGGCGATGAACGACGACGAGGTCGAGGCGTTGATCGACGACCACTACCTCGGCGAAGCGCAGCTGCTCGGCACCCGCGCGGAGGCGAACCTCGAGCGGCTGAAGGAGCTGATGAGCCAGGGGGCCTAGTCGTCGCAGTCCAGGTCGAGTCCGTCCAGCCGCCGTCCGTCGGGGCCGCGCAGGTCGACCGGGTGCAGGTGGTGCTCCTCCAGGAAGTCGCAGAAGTCGTCGTTGTCGAACGGCCACTTCAGGCAGCGCTCGAAGTCGTCGTCCCCGAAGTACTTCGCGTCGCACCGCAGCAGGTCGGTCAGGCTGGGCGGACGGGGCTTCTGCGGCGGCGGTGCCGCGGAGGGCTGCCCTGGTTTCGGCCGGGGCAGCGGCTTGGCGGGTCGAGGCGGGGGCGGTGGCGGAGGCGGCGGGTGGGCCGGCGCGAGACCGATGGCGGAGACGGTCGTGGTGGCGGTCGCGGTGACCATCGGAGGCGGCGGGGGCGGCGGTGCGACCAGGCGGATGTCCACCGGTCTGTCCGGGGGTGCGGCGAACAGCGCTGCGATCAAGGCAGCGCTCAACACCGCCACCGCGGCTGTGAAGTAGCCGCGGCGTCTGTCACCAGTCATCGCTTCCCGCTCCCCAGGTTCCGCCTGCCGGTCGCCGCCGTCCCCGTGGAATCGTTGCGCAGGCTAACGGTGTTACCGGCGAGGAATCAGCCTGTCTTATCGGGTCCCGCGCTGGTCAGCGAAATCCGCAGGATCACCCGCTGCTCGCGTTCCATCGACGCGCGGTAGTCGTTCCAGTCGGGGTGTTCGCCGGAGATCGTCCGGTAGTACTCGACCAGCAGATCCATCGCTTCCGGCAACGGCACGACCGTCGCCGTTCCGTTGACCTGGATCCATCGGCCGAAGAAGCTGTCCGGCAACACGCACAGCGCGACGTTCGGATCACGTTGGACTTGCTTGGTCTTGTAAGCCGTCGCTCGCGTGGAGACGAGCACGTCGCCGTTGTCGTCCAACGCGACGAGCACCGGCGACATGGCCGGCGTTCCGTCCGACTTCAGTGCGCAGAACACCGCGCGGTGCTGGCTGCGGAGCACTTCTCGTGCCTGGTCCAGGTCCATGGCCATCATCTTCGCGAGACGGGACGATGTCCGCATGCCCGATCCGAACTCCGTCAGCTGGCAGATGCACGCGGACCCCACGATGTGGATCGCCGGGATAGCGAGTCTCTACCTGCAGGCGCTGCACCCCAGGGCCGTCGCGGGTGTGGTGCAGAACTCGAACTTCCAGGCCGACCCGCTCGGCAGGCTGAAGCGGACGGCGGACTTCGTCGGGCTCGGCGTCTACGGCACCGACGCGGAGATCGCCACAGCCGCGGCACGGGTCCGCGCCACCCACCGCGGCCTGCGCGGGGTCGTCGACGGCCGGACGTTCCGAGTGGACGAACCCGAACTGCTGCTGTGGGTGCATTGCTCGGAGGTTTCGTGTTTCGAAACAGTCCTCGACCGTGCGGGGTACGGACTGACGAATCGGCAGAAGGATCAGTACTACGCGGAGCAGAGATTCGCTGCGACGCTGGTCGGTCTGCACGAGGACGAGGTCCCGGGCTCGCGGCGCGAGATGGCCGACTACTTCGAACGGATGCGGCCTGAGCTGCGCCGAACAGCGGATTCCGATGTGATCTACGACTTCCTGCACGGTCCACCGGTGCAAGGCTGGATCCGGCACGGACTCCCGCTCTACCGGGTCCTGGTGGGCCACCTGGCGTATTCGGCACTGCCCGATTGGGCGCTCGAACTGCATGGCCGTCCGTCCTATGTGCACGCTGACCGATGGCTGCGAATCATGCGCCGAGCTGCGCTTTTGGTGCCGGGCAAGATCAGGAGGCTCGCTCCGCCCGGCCATCTCAAGCGCGCGATCGAACGCCACGGCCGCCATGTGACACCCAGTAGGGCAAGGCTTCCGTAGTTGTCATACATCACAGTCGATCATCGCCGCAGGTCCGTAGCATTGCTCACGACTCCACAACACCCCCGGAAGGTCTGTCGTGATCCGTCGTGCTGCGCTCCTGACTGCCGTAGCGGTGCTCGCCACCGCCTGTGGGAGCGGTGACACCAGCACAGTCATCGGACGTGCTGACTCCGGCAAGTTGACCATCGGCATCCGCTACGACCAGCCGGGCCTGAGCCAGCGCCGGCTCGACGGCCGGTACGTCGGGTTCGACGTGGACGTCGCCAAGTACGTGGCGAGCGAACTCGGCGTGAAGGACACCGGCATCACCTTCAAGGAGGCGCGCGGTGCCGCCCGCGAGTCGATGCTCGAGAACGGCGAGGCGGACCTGATCATCGCCTCGTACTCGATCACCGACGCCCGCAAGGAGAAGGTCGCCTTCGCCGGCCCGTACTTCGAGACTGGCCAGGGCATGCTGGTCCGCTACACGGAGGAAGGCATCCAGGGCCCGGAGACGCTGAACGGCCGCAAGCTGTGCTCCGTCAAGGGCTCCACCTCCGCGCAGAAGGTGAAGAGCGACTACGCCCAGGGCGTGCAGATCGTCGAGTACGGCCAGTACTCCGACTGCGTGATCGCGCTGATGGCGGGCAACGTCGACGCCGTGACGACCGACGAGGTCATCCTCGCCGGGTTCGCCGCGGAGAACCCCGAGCTGCTCAAGCTCGTCGGCAAGCCGTTCTCCAAGGAGCGCTACGGAATCGGCGTGCCGAAGGGTGACGCGAAGTCCCGTGACGCCGTGAACGAGGCCATCGAGAAGATGATTTCGAGCGGAGAGTGGAAGCGGGCCCTCGAACGCAACGTCGGTCCGTCGGGTTACGAGATCCCGCAGCCACCCCAGATCACCGAAAAGAGCTAGGGAGTGGCGGCCGACTTGGCGGTCCAGGTCGCCCAGTCCAGCGTCCAGTCCCAGTAGTCGCCGGGAGCCACCCCCATCGGGTCGGCCTGCCCGAGCGGCACCGACGAACCCGTGATCTCGACCGGGTCACCGATCATCGTCAGGTCGTAGAAGATCTTCGCGTTGGGCCCGGACAGGTTCGCGCACCCGTGCGAGACGTTCTCCACGCCCTGCTTGGCGATGGTGCCGTTGTTCTCGTGCACGAACTCGCCGTTCTGCGAGATCAGCACTGCCCAGGTGACCGGGATGTTCTCGTAGTTGAAGATCGGGTTGGTCATCAACCGACTGGCTTGCTTCATCTGCACCACGTGGATGCCGCTGCGGGTCTCCGCGCGCTTGTCGCTCTCCATCCCGTACGAGGCCGGGAAGTCGTGCAGCAGCACGCCATCGCGGTGGATCTCGAACCGGTGGGTCTGCGTGTTCGCCTTGGCCACCAGCGCGCGGTCAGCGATTTTGAACTGCACGTGCACGTCCTCGGCACCGAAAGCGCCGCCCCCGAACGGCACCCCGTACACGTCGGCGTCCACGGACACCTCGGTGTTCGGCTTCCAGTACTCGCGCGGCCGCCAGTGCGCCTCGGTCTCCGACAGCCAGGCCCACGCGCCCTCGGTCGGCACGGAAGTCGTGACGGTCATGGCCTTCTGCACCGAAGCCTTGTCCTGCACCGGCGCGCTGAACTTCACCTTGATCGGCATCGCGATGCCGTAGGTCTCGTGGTCGCCGACGTTCATCGACGCGTTGGTGAGCCGCTGCGGCTTGATCGTGCGGAACGAACCGTTGACCGGCACATCGGCTCCGTCCGCGCCCTTCGCGGAACCGGACCACGTGTAGACCTTGTCGTAACCCAGGTCCTCGGTGGCGACCCACTTGTCGGCCGCCAGCTCCCCCTTGACCGCCTTGCCGTCCGCGCCGGTGAGCGCTACGGCGGTCAGTGAACCTCCAGTCACCCCAACCTGAAACGGGCCCGCCGGGCTGATCCCCTCGCCCTCGGCCGGCGTCACGGTCAGTGCCGCCTTGGCCT
The DNA here is from genome assembly GCF_053610285.1 of Lentzea sp. NPDC054927. Classification (NCBI taxonomy): domain Bacteria; kingdom Bacillati; phylum Actinomycetota; class Actinomycetes; order Pseudonocardiales; family Pseudonocardiaceae; genus Lentzea; species Lentzea sp. NPDC054927. The sequence goes on along the minus strand of NZ_JBSGXZ010000036.1, from coordinate 58,793 downwards.
TCTCCTCCACGACCTGGGCAGCCGGCGACGAACCCGAAACGGGCGCGGCGCTGCACGCGGTCAACCCCAGCAGTACAGCCAAAATCAGTGGCCTGAACACGTTTGCCCCCAAGATCCCCTCGCCTGACGGACAAGAGACGCGTGGAGTGCGAAACACGTTGCGTGGGAGTTTGCGATCACCCACCCGGACCAGCGGGTTTCCTCCTATTGAGGCAGCGAACTGGCCAGTAATGACCTGTAGTGCTATGACGCATCACACGTTAGGCTGACCCGCGCAGGCCGTGGTTTCTGTGTTCGTGCTTCACACGCTCGCGGAACGACACGCGGGCGTGCGGTGCGCTCTCACGGAGTGAACTGACCGCCCCCGGGACGGCCGGGGTTGCACGGTGCAGCCCCAAGCTTTCCTGCGATGGAGGCAGGTACATGGCACAGGGCACTGTCAAGTGGTTCAACTCCGAAAAGGGCTTCGGCTTCATCGCCCAGGACAACGGCGGCGCAGACGTCTTCGTCCACTACTCGGAGATCCAGGGTCAGGGCTTCCGGACCCTGGAGGAGAACCAGCGCGTGGAGTTCGAGGTCGGGCAGGGCACCAAGGGTCCGCAGGCCCAGAACGTCCGCGCGGTCTGATTTCTAGTTCGCCGCAATTGAGTCGTAAGTGAGAAGGACCCTCGACCGGGCTCGGTCGAGGGTCCTTCTTCGTTGGCTTCGGTGGAACTTCGAGTGACTTAGTGGCCGCGCTGGCGCGCTTCCCACTCCAGTCGCTGCATGACCCACTCCGTGGCGAGAGCCTGCGGGGAGGTCTGGCGCTCGGCGGCGAGCTCCTTGAGCTGTTCGTTGGCCATCAGCTGCAGTCGCAGCTGGTACACCTGCGCGTTGCCGAACCCCGAGGCGGTGGTCTCGTTGTCCGAGTCCGGGGCGAGCGCGGCCAGGTAAGAGGTCAGCTCCTCGTCGGGCAACGTCTCCTGCGGTTCGTCCGCTGGGCGGTGACGGCCGGACTTGGAGCGTCCGAGGGATCCTATGGGCACCGGGACACGATAACGGCTCGGTCACGGAACCCAAACCCCTGTGACCTGAGTCACCCCAAGGTGTAAATGGGTCTACTCAGAGTGGATCTCCTGCCGGGCAAGATCCGGGCACCGTCGGGCATGGAGAGGCCCCCGCGCCAGGGGGAGGAACGCGGGGGCCGGAGGGGATCTCCACAGGCGCTGACCGGGGGTATGTCAGCTTTTGGATTGTTGCACGCGCACAAGCCCGTTGGGGAGAGTTCTCACGCAAGATTCTTAAGTTGCCGATGTACGGAAACCCCGTAGTCGCAAGCTGTTGCTAACAACGAACACGCTGCTGAAGGCCATTGCGGCCCCCGCGATCATCGGGTTCAGCAGTCCCAGTGCCGCGAGTGGAAGTCCAGCGACGTTGTAGGCGAACGCCCAGAAAAGATTCCCCTTGATGGTGCCCAAAGTCTTGCGGGACAACCGGATCGCGTCCGCCGCCACGCGCAGGTCGCCGCGCACGAGGGTCAGGTCGCTCGCCTCAATTGCGACATCGGTCCCAGTTCCCATGGCCAGCCCCAGATCCGCGGCCGCGAGCGCCGGCGCGTCGTTCACGCCGTCGCCGACCATGGCCACAACTCGGCCCTGTGCCTGGAGATTCCGCACCGCCTCGACTTTCCCCGACGGCAGCACGTCGGCGATGACCTCGTCGATCCCGACCTCGGCCGCGACCTCGGCGGCCACCGCGGCGTTGTCGCCGGTCAGCAGGACCGGACGCAGCCCGAGCGCCACCAGGTCGCGAATCGCTTGTGCGGACGTGGGTTTGACGACGTCCGACACGACGACGAGTCCGACAACCTTGTCATCAAAGGAAACTGCGACAACGGTTCGAGCACCTTGTGCAACTGCGGCCTCAGTCAATTCCTTCGGCAGCGAAACGTTGCGCAACCGCCCGACGGCAACGCGTCGATCTTCCACCACACCGCTGACACCGATGCCATCCGTGGAAACGAATTCCGACACGGGCAGCAGATCGGCGACTTCGCGGACGATCGCCGCGCCGATCGGATGTTCGGACGCGTTCTCGACGGCCGCCGCGAACCGCAGCACCTCGTCCCGGGACACGCCGTCCGCGGGAATCACGTCGACGAGCGTCAGTCGACCGCTCGTGACGGTGCCGGTCTTGTCCAGCACCACGGTGTCCACGCGCCGGGTCGACTCCAGCACCTCCGGACCCTTCACCAGGATCCCGAGCTGGGCGCCGCGGCCGGTGCCCACGAGCAACGCCGTCGGCGTCGCGAGCCCCAGTGCGCACGGGCAGGCGATCACGAGGACCGCCACTGCTGTCGTCACCGCGAACTCGAGCGGCCGCCCGGCGAGCAGCCAGGCGCCGAACGACACCAGCGCGATCAGCGCGACGACGGGGACGAACACGGCCGACACCCGGTCGGCCAGCCGCTGCACGTCGGCCTTGCCCGCCTGAGCCTGCTCGACCAGCCGAGCCATCCTGGCGAGCTGGGTGTCCGAGCCGACGGACGACGCCTCGACGACCAGCCGGCCGCCCGCGTTGACCGTCCCGCCGACGACCGAATCGCCCACGCCGACCTCGACCGGCACCGATTCTCCGGTGACCATCGAGCGGTCCACGGCCGAGCTGCCCTCGACCACTAGGCCGTCCGTGGCGATCCGCTCACCCGGACGGACCACGAAGCGTTCGCCGACCTGGAGCCGGCCGATCGACACACGGGTTTCGACGCCGTCACGCAGCACTGCCACGTCCTTGGCGCCGAGCGCGAGCAACGACCGCAGGGCGGCACCCGCGCTGCGCTTGGACCGGGCCTCCAGCCACCGTCCGAGCAGCAGGAACACGGTCACGCCGACAGCGACCTCCAGGTAGATGTCACCGGAGGTGGTTGGCCGCGGCATCAAACTGAACTCGTGCCGCATGCCGATGGTGCCGGCCTCGCCGAACACCAGCGCGTAGAGCGACCACAGGTACGAGACCGTGACACCCATCGACACGAGGGTGTCCATCGTGCTGGCGCCGTGCCGTGCGTTCACGAACGCCGCACGGTGGAACGGCCAGCCACACACCCACACGACCACGCTGGCCAGCGCCAACGAGACCCACTGCCAGGTGGGGAACTGCCACGCCGGGACCATCGAGAACGCGATCACCGGCACACCGAGCAGCGCGGAGAGGCTGAACCTCAGCCGCAGCTCACCTGCCTCGTCACCGTCGGGAGCCTCGGGTGTGGGCTCCTCCGCGTCGTAGCCCGCCGCGCGCACGGTCGACACCAGGTCGTCCACGCGCAGGTTGTCCGGGAACTGAACGCTGGCTTTCTCGGTCGCGTAGTTCACGGTGGCGGACACGCCGTCGAGCTTGTTCAGCTTGCGTTCGATGCGGTTCGCGCAGGAGGCGCACGTCATGCCGCTGATGCTGAGCTCGACGTGACGAGGCTCGGTCGTGGTCATCAGGCGACCTGGTACCCGGCCTCGGTGACGGCGGAGACGACCTCGGCGCGTTCGAGCTCGCGGTCGCTCGTGACGGTCACGGCGCCGGTCTCCAGGACGACGTCGACGGCCGTGACGCCGGCGACCTCGCCCAGCTCCTCCTTGACGGAGCTGACGCAGTGACCGCAGGTCATGCCGGTGACGGTGTAGGTGGTGCTGACGGACATCGGGGGTCCCTTTCTTCCTCGGGACTCCGATCTTATACCCCCCTGGGGTAAAGGATCTATTGAGGACTCTCGGGTTTCGGCTGGTCCAGGTTCTGGATGTCCGACTCGATCTTGTTGACCAGGTCGTCCAGGCCCTCGAGCATCTTGTCGAGCTCGGCCATCCTGGAACCGAACGCGGACTCGATGTCGGCGTCGATGGTGTTCAGGTCGATACCGCTGAGCGCCTTCAAGATCTCCTGCGGGTCGACCGCGGGCGGTGTCTGAGACGCGTTTTGGCCCTCTGCATCGGGGGAAGGCTCCGGCGTGGGGTCGGTCATGGGTCCATCATCCCCTGGCCAGTTCCCCACGAGACACGGACCGCACCTGTACGGAAAGTAACGCTGGGTGGCGGTGGAATCACTCTGCGGGGGGCTGCGGCCGTTGTCCCAGGTCGCTTAGCCTCGCGCCAACCTCAAGTCGGGGAGGGTGCTCATGAGCGGGTCACTGGAAGTGCGGAAGTTCCTGTTCACACAGGACGACAGCATGTCGCGACAGGGCGGGCCGAACGTGCCGGCCCAGCGGAGCGGAGAGCCCTCGCGGATCTCCGATGATCAGGTCCACCGAGCCAGGCTCGCGGTCGCGCGGAGTGCGCTGGGCGCCGAGGACTGCCGGATGCTGCTCGACATGCTGGGGCTGTCACCCGGCGAGGACGGCGGGTTGCCACCGGCACAACGGTGAAGTGATGCGTACGCGAATGCGGCCCTGACTCCAGACGCGCACCCCCCGGAGTGCGTCTGCAGGACAGGGCCGCATCTGGAAACATACCCACGGGTCTCTTTAGCGGCAACGGCTAACCTTGACGCATGCCCCAGCAGGACCGGGCGTACGCGACACGTGAGGCGATACTCCACGCCGCGGCGGAGGAGTTCGACCGGCTCGGCTACGAGCGCACGTCGCTTACCGCCGTGTTGGCGCGCGCCAGACTGACCAAGGGCGCGTTCTACTTCCACTTCGCCTCCAAGGAGGCGGTCGCCGCTGCCCTGATCGAGCAGCAGAGCGAGACGTGGGCGCAGATGCGGGAGTCGTGGCGCCTGCGCGGCGTCGACCCGCTGAGCGCCCTGCACGGCATGTTCGTCGAGTCCGCCGACCGGATGGCCGCGGACGTCGTGCTGCGCGCGGGCGTGCGGTTGAACGCCGACCGTGAGATCGGCTATCCGGGTGTCCCGAGCGCGCACGTCATGTGGGAGAAGCTGATCACCGGCTATCTGGCAGAGGCCCTACAGCGCGGAGACCTGCGCTCCGGTGTCGATCCGGAGGCCGTCGCGCGGACGTTGTGCGGAGCTGCCCTGGGTGCGCGGCTGATCTCCTCGGCGACGACGGCGTGTGCCGACTTCCCGGCTCGGATCCGCGAAGTTCTGGGCCACGTGCTGCCGTGCGTCGCATCTTCCAGGTGGAAGTTGTCTGGATCACAAAACGCGCTTGACGGGTCTGCTGGGCCGTGAACAGGCGTTTGTTGATCTGGACGGTGTGGTGCCGAAGGTGGTTTGGGCAGGTCAAGGCATAAGTGGACCCCCCGTTTTGGAGGTGCGCGCACCTATGCCATATGCTTACGATGCTTCCAGAGACCAGCTAGTCCCCATCATCTAGCGGCCTAGGATCCCGCCCTTTCAAGGCGGTCGCGCGGGTTCGAATCCCGTTGGGGGCACGCAGTAATGTAAGGTACGGTTAGATCAGCAAGAGCAAGGCCCAGTGGCGCAGTTGGTTAGCGCGTCGCCCTGTCACGGCGAAGGTCGCGGGTTCGAGTCCCGTCTGGGTCGCTTTACCTTCTCATGGCCAGGTAGCTCAGTTGGTACGAGCGACCGCCTGAAAAGCGGTAGGTCGGCGGTTCGACCCCGCCCCTGGCCATACCTCCTTCGAAAGAAGCCCCGCAGCGTGCTGCGGGGCTTCTTTCGTTTATGCGGTGATGCGGGCGATTGCCTGGTCGTCGTGAGTTTTGAAGCGCGGCCAACGCCGGTGTTCCGGATCGCCGCGCTCAGCTTCGCGAATTCGGTCGAGGACGTCGCCCAGCGGCATTTCTTCGAGGTCCTCCCACGAAAAGAGTCCGTACTCGGACACTCCACATGAGACACCGTCGGTGAGAGCGATCACTTTCCTGATCTCCGCACGCGGCCAGCTCGCGGTCCGGGCCTGGTGTGCCGCAACGGGATCGGCCTCCGCGACCCACCACCCGTCCGGCTTGTTCTGCCACGCCAGGATGTCCGGCTGCGGTCGCAGATCTTCGAGCCGGGTGTCCTCGAGCACGTGAGTTGTCCGTCCGAACGCGACGACCGGGGTGTCGCACAGGACGAGCGCATCGATCCGGTCGTCGGTCCAGCGCACGATCGACGCGGTGGCGGACGGGGAGTCGCCGGGCACGAGGGCGTGTGCTGCCACGAGGTTCGTGATGGCCTGGGCGAGCAGGTCGGTCAGCGGGTCGGTGTCGTTGATCAGCCTGGCGAGCTCGTCGGCGAGTTCGGTGGCGTACCAACCGCCGTTGCGATCAGGCGGCCTGCGTGAGGTGGCGCCGTCGAGAACGATGACGGCGCTGGTCGTGACCCGGATCCGGTCCTCGGAAGTGCGCCCCGGTGCTGCCTGTTCGGCAGTCTCGATCTTCACGGCCCCACCGTACGTGTCAACTTCGGTTGACGGCAGGCGATTGTCAACGTACGTTGACATCATGACTGAAGCGACGGATCTCGCCACGGCGGCAGGAGACCGCGACCCGAAGGTCGGGTTGCGGGCCGTCACCGCGCTGCGGCGACTTTTGGAACATCTGGAAGCAGCCCAGGTCCGCAGCGCGCGGGCCCAGGGCTGGTCGTGGCAGGACATCGCGGCGGAACTCGGGGTCTCCCGCCAAGCGGTGCACAAGAAGCACGGGGGTCGATGATGGTTGGCGAGCGGTTCACCAAGGAGGCCCGCGAGGCGGTCAAGGCCGCGGTGCGGGACGCGGAACAGGCGCACGCCGGCGAGGTGGGCGTGGAGTTCCTGCTGCTGGCGTTGCTCGACGCGCCGGTGCTGGCGGGGTTCGACCTGCCGCGCGAGGAGCTGGAAGCGGCGTTCCACGAGTACCGGCGCAAGGGCGGCCTGACAAAGGCCGACGCGGAAGCGTTGCGGGGCTTGGGGATCGACGTCGACCAGGTGATCGACTCGGTCGAGCAGTCGCTCGGGACCGGTGTGCTGCGGCCGGGTCCGCGCCGGCGGTGGTTCGGCATGCCGCTGGAGCCCGCGTTCAGGAAGGTGCTGGAGAACTCGTTGCGCGAGTCGCGCGACCTCGGCCACAACTACCTCGGTGCTGAGCACATCCTGCTGGCGTTGTTGCAGGGCAAGGGAATCGTGGCCGAGGTGCTGACCGAGCGCGGGGTCACCTACGAGGAGATCAGGAAGCGGGCTGCGAGCGCTCGCGCCAGGTGAGCATCGGCAGGAACAGCTGCGAGAGCGGGCCGATGCCGACGGCGTAAAGGATCGTGCCGATGCCGACGGTGCCGCCGAGCAACCAGCCGGTGCCGAGCACGAGCAGTTCGACGACGGTGCGCACGAGTCGCAGGGAAATGCCCGTGCGGCGGCAGAACCCGGTCACCATGCCGTCGCGCGGGCCCGGTCCGAGACGCGAACCGACGTACGCGGCGAACGCGACAGCGTTGAGCACGATGCCCAGCGTCAGCAGCACGATTCGCGGCACAAGTCCTTGTGGCGCTGGCAGGATCGCGAGCGTCACGTCGACGCTGACCGCGATCAGCACGACGTTCGCGATGGTGCCGATCCCGGGCTTCTGCCTCAGCGGGATCCACGCCAGCAGCACCAGCACGCCGGTGATCGCGGTGATCAGGCCGAAGCTCAGGCCGGTGCGTCTGGTCAGGCCCTCGTGGAGCACGTCCCACGGATCCAGGCCGAGGGTCGCGCGGATCTGCATCGCCATGCTCGCGCCGTAGAGCCACAGACCGGCGAACAGCTGGGCGAGGCGACGAGTGGGTGAGATCCGGACGGAGACCTGGTGGAGTGCGGTCATGGTGGCCATGTGGCCATACTGAGCGTCGATTGGACTGGTAATCCATAGCCAATTCGCGATAATTGGCCTCATGCTCCCACCAGGTGGACGTATATCGGGTGCCCGGCTCGCGCGACTGCTCGGGTCGTGGCGGCGCGGCGGTGCCCGGCAGGGTTCGGCCGACCTCACCGCGGCGTTGAAACTGCTGGTCGCGGACGGCCGGCTGCCCGTCGGGACCCGGTTGCCGTCCGAACGCGAGCTCACCGACGCGCTGCCGGTGAGCCGCACCACGATCACCGCGGCGTTGGACCAGCTGCGTGCCGAGGGGGTGGTGGAGTCGCGGCGCGGGGCCGGGTCGTGGATCAACGGGCCCGTCGGTGCCGGTGGTGGCATCACCGGTGGCGACGACACGTTGATCGACCTGTCCCGCGCCGCGCCTCCCGCGTTGCCGTCGCTGCGCATGGCGATGGACGTGGCGCTGGGCCAAATGCCGGAACACCTGGCGTCGCACGGATACGACGAGCGCGGGTTGCCGGTGCTGCGGCAACGGATCGCGGACCGGTACACCTCGCGCGGCCTGCCGACCTCCGCCGACCAGATCGTGGTGACGTCCGGCGCTCAGCACGCGTGGGCGTTGGTGCTGCGGCTCTTCGTCGGGCCCGGCGACCGGGTGCTGGTGGAGCAGCCGAGCTACCCCAACGCGCTGGAGGCGGTGCGGGCGTCGTTCGGCATCCCGGTACCGGTGCCGATGCTGGGTGATGGCTGGGATCTGGACGGATATGAGGCCGCCTTGCGACAGGCAGGCCCCCGTTTGGCCTATCTGATCCCGGACTTCCAGAACCCGACGGGACTGCGGATGTCGTCCGAGTCGCGGGAAGCGCTTGCCGCCGTGCTGCGCAGAGCCCGTACTCCCTTGGTCGTCGACGAAACTTTGGTGGAGCTTGCGCTGGACGGCTCGGAGGCGCCGTTGCCGATGGCCGCGTTCGGCGGGGATTCGGTGGTGACGCTGGGATCCGCGAGCAAGTCGCACTGGGGCGGACTGCGGATCGGATGGATCAGGGCGTCCGCGGACATCGTGCACCGGCTGCTGTCGACGCGGGCGGCGATCGACCTGGGCACGCCGGTGTTCGAGCAGCTGGTGCTGGCCGCGTTGCTGGAGAATCCGGAACCTGTTCTGCGGCAACGGCGTGCGGAGGCCCTGGAGCAGCGGGACGTGACGGTCGCGGCGCTGCGGGAGCACTGTCCACAGTGGAGTTTTGTGGTGCCGGCGGGCGGGCTCGGCGTGTGGTGCACGCTCGACGGCCCGGTGAGCACGCGGATCGCGGTGGTGGCGCAGAACCACGGCCTGCGACTCGTCCCTGGTCCCCGGTTCGCGGTGCACGGCGGATGCGAGCAGATGCTCCGAGTGCCGTACACGCAATCGCCCGAGGTGCTGCGCGAAGCCATCGGCCGTTTGGGTGTGGTGGCTGCAACCGTTGCAGGAACAGGCTTTCCGGCGGATGCCGATCTGTCGGTGCCGGTCGCGTGAGACACGTCGGCCCGGTCTCCCACAGCGGTGAAGACCGGGCCGACGAACTTGCCAACGAGAGGCCTGCGGCGGGGGACGTCCCAGGGATTGGCGTCCCCCGTCCGCAGGTTTCCCGTGTGGTCCGAGACTGCGGGGGCAGCGCGGCACTCGGACCAGACCCGACCTGCCAGGGCGCGGTTGGCAGGTCAGGAAGACTGGGTTCCTTGCGTACAACGGGAAATAAGAGGAGGAGTTACTGGCGCGACGGAACTAGACGGTCACAAATCGCGCAGAGGGCAGAGATGTCCCGTGTTGCTCAGTCGGGTGACGTGCTCGGCAGACCCGGAACACTGCCGGGTACCGATGCGTCGCGGCGTTCCTCCACCGACCACGTGGCGGGCGGGAACAGCGAGTTGTGCGACGTCAGGACGGCGAGCACGCCGCGCGTGCCGCCGGAGTTGTCGGTGTGGCCGGACGACGCGGAGGCCGTCGCGGTCACGGGTGCCTGCTGCGGAGAGGGCAGCGGCGCGTCCGGTCCGGGGGTGGTCCAGTTCAGGTCGCTCGCGGGCGCGGGGTCGGCCTTCGCGGGTGCGGGTACCGGCAGGTCGGGCAGCAGCGGCACGACCTTTTTGACGGAAACGACTGGCGGTGCGGGCGGAGGCGGAGGCGGCGGCAACGCGGCGGCGAGCCTCGCGGCGACCTTGGCGGCGCGAACCTGGGCCTTCGCCTGGATGACCTCGGGCGGCGCCTGGTTCGACACGGTGCCGGAGCGCGTGTTGCCATGGTTGCCGCCGGTGAAGTCGAGGACCGGGCCCTCGTCCTCGTCCGCGGGCTCTTCCTCGGGCTTGTCCGGTTTCGTCACGGGCGGCACGAGCTTGGCCGGCTGATGCTGTTCGACGACCGACGCGGTGAAGGCCTTGGCCCATCCGGCGGGGTCCTCGAGGAGCTGCGGGATCTCGGCGGTCGACGCATCTGCGGTGATCTCGACGGCCGGCGGTTCCTCCGGGCTGGCGGACGCGGACGTCCCGCTCAGCAGCCAGGCGGCGGCGGTCAGCCCGCCGAGCGCAGCGGCCCGCAGCAGCAGTGCACCAGCTCCACCACCAGCCACAGGATCACCACCCGTCCACCGTTCAGGTCACCGTCAACGTCACAGCGCCGCCGGAGGTCGACGTTGAGGTATGTCTAGCATTGGTGAGTGATTTTGCGAACCGACTCGGCGTGAAACACCCGGAAGGGCGGCCACGTGCGGCTGTCCGGGTTGCCCTGATCAGGCATGAACACCGTCAGTGTCGTCATCGGATCGAGTGACTTTGCGCCTCGGTCCCCTGTGGACCGTGTCGCGGCGGGGGATGGTGTCCGATGTGGACACGCCAAAGCAGGTCAGCAGCCTCTCTGAGCTGGTGGATCACGCCGTCCGTGCCCTCGGCCCGGTGCACGTGCACGATCCTGAGGGTCCAAACGAGTGTTTGGTCCGTTCGGGCGAATTGATCGTGCTGCCCGCAGACGCACCCACTGTGCGCAAGCGTTTGCGGGGCGCCTACTCACACGAAGAGATCTCTTCCGGCGCCATCCGCATGTACACCAAAGCGTCCGATCGGGCGCGCGTCGTGGACATCGCCGCCGACGTCGGTGGCACCCCGAACCACGTCCACGTGTCTTGTCCGATCATGATCGGCACCTCCCGCCCGGTCGTGGGCGAGCGGCTGCCGGAACTCCTGGGCGAGGGCACCGTCGCGTTGCTCGACACTCCTCTCGACGCCCCGCACGGCTCGTTGGTCGGCGGCGTCCTGCGCCACCACGGCGCCACCGTCCGCCCGTTCCCGGTGCTTACGCCGAACGGCTTCGGCGACGACCTGACCCTCGCGGCAGCGTTGAAGGCCACTCGCTCACTCCCGGTGGTGCTGGTCGCTTCCGGCACGTACTCGTTCAACGACGAATGCCCACCTGTCCTGTCCTCCTACGGCCACAACGTGGTCGCCGCCGCGGGCAACGGCGCCTCCACCCGTCCGTGGTGGCCAGCCGCCCTGTCTTCCGTAACGGCCGTGGGTGCCTCAGCGCCGTTCTCCGGCCACGGCCCGTGGGTGGACGTAGTTGTTGACGGCGTCGACGTGCCCGCAACGGTGGGCTGCACTCAGTCGCTGTGCACCGGCACCTCGTTCGCCGCCGCTCTGCACGCCGCCACTCTCGTCCCGGTGCCGTAGCAACTGAATCCGAGGTGCGCGACGGCCTGCGCCGCCTCCGCGGGGTGCCCGATCAGCCGATGGACCTCGGCCATGGCGTCACTGACCTGCGCGTCCGGCACCGGCAGCACGCTGGCGATCACCGCCCTGCTGCCCGCGTCGAGGAACGCCCTGGCCAGCCCCGACTCGCAGGCAGACAACACGACGATCTCCGGCGGGTTCTGGATTCGGGCGATGTCGTAGCCGTAGAGCGGGCCGTCCTTCAGCTCCAGGTACGAGAACAACGGGTTCTCCGGATGAACGTGCCCGTGCGCCGCGATGTGCGCGATCCCGGCACCTTCCAGCACTCGAAGCGTCTCCTCCACTGTGGACGCTGCTTCGCCGCCGTGTTCCCGCTGCAGCGCGGTGACTTCCTCGTGCCGCAGCCTCGGACCGGCAACCCAGGCCCGATGGCCACCGTTGCTCGCCGGACGCCAATGCCGCATCGACGGAACGACGTGGACCCTGGGACCGATCACCGCCCACGGCATCGCGTGCAGCACGCCGTCCGGGATCACCACCACCTCGTCGACGTCGGGCAGCAGCTCAGGCACCGCTCGTCCGGCCGCCACGGCCAGCCTGGCGTCCGTCACCAGCCGGGCGGGATCGGGGATGTCGCGCATTCTCGCGCGGCCGTCCAGCACCGTCACCGCCCGCATCCGTCCTTTGTGGAAGATGAAGCTGACCAGCGGTAGTCCCGACAACTCGGCCGGCGACCGCCGCACCCGTGCCGCCGTGGCGAGGGTAAGCCTGCGGACGTCCCTCTCGAACGGTTCCAACGGCAGGCCGAACGCTCTCGCCCGCCGCAGCCTCGTGAGCGCCAGCGCGAGCTCAGGATCGTTGAGAGGCAAGGGAGCCGAGCGACGATGCTGCTCGGACCAGTGCAACACCTCGCGAGCGGTCCGTGCGAGCCCGAGCGCATGCCCGGTCAGCTCCTCCCGCGGCCAGTCCCCGTGGTGCTCGTCGAGCAACCGGAGTCCGGCCCGGCAAGCAGCCAGCGCCCCACGCCGGTCGGACCTGCGCGCCTGTGCGAGCCACCCGAGCGCCCGCGTCTGCACCGGCCCGCGAAACCGATGCGCCGCAACGGCATCCAGCTTCCCCGCGGCCAGCATGAACTCGACGTCCGTGCCCCCGAGCCTCCGCGCGGGCGCCGGATCCCCATCCCGCAACGCACAGCGCGCACTGAGAACCGCCAGCTCCGGCACGTGCCGATTGCACTTGCTGAGCAACTCCAACGCAGGCGCCAGCACCCGCCGCGCCTCGGTGGTGAGCCCGGCGGCCAGCAACGCCTCAGCCCTGTCCACGAGTGCCTCGGGCCTGCTCGTCGAGTCGAGCCCGGCCTTCGCCGCGTCCTCGTACCGCCGCAACGCCAGCGGCAGGTCGCCGGCGAGCATCGCCACGAACCCCCTGTTGTGCAGGCACATCGCCGCCCGCCCAGGCTCACCGATGGCCTGCAACAACATCTGCGCGGCCGCGAAGTCAGCCTCGGCGTCCACCAGCTTCGTGGCACCGCACCGGGCAATCCCCCTGCCGATCAACGCGTTGGCCAGCCACCGCTGATCGCTGTATCTCCGCAGGTCCCTGATGACCGACGTGAGCTCCGCGATCGCCGGCCGGGGATCGGCCGACCCGCAGAGATGCAGCCCGCGCAGGCACCTGGCCCGCGCCAGCTCCGGCCCGCGGAGGTGCGGCGTGGCCAGGTCGAGGTGCCGGAGACTCTGCTTGCGTCGCCCCCGATCCAGGTCGATCCACGCGAGCGTGAGGTGAAAGCGCGCCTCACCGGTGAGCCGAAGCCCTCGCTGGGCGAACCGTGCGGCGACGTCGAGCCGCCCGAGTTCGACGTGCGCGATGCTCAGGTCGTGCAGGGCGTCGGCACGCTCGGCCTTCGTGCCGCGGACCTCGGTCGCCGCGATCGTGGCCTGGGGATCGGCGCTGGCGCTCATGCGACGAACCACCCCGTGGTCAGCCCCAGCTCGGGGACGGTCACACACAACGGCCCTGGCTTGACGTCGGCGCGGAACCACCCTTCGGCGTCCGGGCGGAGGGCCTGGGTGGAGCTGGGTGAGCGGACCTCGACGGACACGCCCTTGTCGTCCAGCACGCCGGTGAGGTGCAGGCTCGACGCGCCGGAGTCGAGCTGCAGGTACATCCGGCCGACGCCGACGTGGAACACGAGCTGCCGCGACGGGCCGCGGACAGGTTCGTCGACGGGGGTCATCGGGTCGAGTCCGGTCGCGCGGGGTGCCGACACGGGCGGCGGGGAGTCGGAGCTGAACAGGTCGGCGATCTCGTGGAGCAGTGCGTCCCTCATCGCAGGTCCCCCACCTTCCGCCGCAGCTCAGCCAGGCACCGGCTGCGTGTAGAGCCAACGCTCCCCACCTTTATCCCCAGGGCCTCCGCAACCTGTGCATAACTCAGTTCCGGGCTGTGGGCAGCGATCCGCAGCAGCCGCTGGCACCGCTCGTTCAACGTCACCAGCGCCGCCCACAGCCGCCGCTGCCGGTCGTTGGTCAGAGCGACCTCGTCCGGCGCAGGCAAGGGAGACTCCGGCTCCCACAGATCGAACGACACCTCACGTCCGCGCGCCCGCACCACGGCGATGGAGTGCCGGGTGGCGGTACGGACCAGCCAGGTGCCCAACGCCTCGGGTTGGCGGATGCGGGTCAGGTGTTCGGCCAGGCAGAGCCAGGTGCACTGGTAGACGTCGGCGGCGTCGGTGTGGCTCAGGCGGAACGATCTGGGCACCGACCAGACCAGCCGGGAGTAGCGCTCGACCAGGGCGTCCCAGCCGTGCAGGCCGGAACGCCACCCGATGAGAACCTCAGTGTTCGAGTCCATGCCATTTGGAGTCGAACTCCGGCGTCAAGGCTCCCGGACTCACCCGAAAGTGGGTTGTCCACAGGTGTGGAGAAACTCATCCACACTTGTGGACAACTACAGCTTGTGGAGGCGTTCCACGGCTTCGTCGATCACCGCGTCCTGCTTGCAGAACGCGAAACGGATCAGGTGCTGCCAGTCGGCTGGGCGGTCCGTGAACACCTGGACCGGCACCGCGGCGACGCCGATTCGGGCGGGCAGGTCGCGGCACAGGGCCAGGCCGTCGGTGTAGCCGAGCGGGCGGACGTCGGCGCAGATGAAGTACGTGCCCTCAGACGACCGCACCTCGAAACCGGCCGCGCGCAGGCCCTCGGCCAGCCGCGCGCGCTTCGAGGCCAGCGAGTCGCGCAAGCCGGTGACCCAGTCCAGTTCGGTGGTCAGGGCGTGGGCGACGGCGGGCTGGAACGGCGCCCCGCCCACGAAGGTCATGAACTGCTTGGCCGCCCGGACCGCGGACACGAGCTCGGCGGGGCCGCACACCCAGCCGATCTTCCAGCCGGTGCAGTTGAACGTCTTGCCGGCGCCGGAGATCGACAACGTCCGCGGCGCCATGCCCGGCAGCGAGGCCAGCGGGATGTGCACCAGGCCGTCGAACACCAGGTGCTCGTAGACCTCGTCGGTGATCGCCAGCAGGTCGTGCTCGACGCACAACGCGGCGATGGCTTGGAGCTCCTCCAAGCGGAACACGGTGCCGGTGGGGTTGTGCGGCGAGTTGACCAGGATCGCTCGCGTCCGAGGGCTGACGGCAGCGCGCAGGGCGTCCACGTCGAGAGCCAGCCGGCCGGAAGCGTCCTCGCGCAGGCCGACGGTCACCCGCGTCGCCCCGGCCAGGGCCACGGAAGCGGCGTAGGAGTCGTAGTAGGGCTCGATCAGGATGACCTCGTCGCCGGCCTCGACCAGAGCCAGCAGCGAGGCCGCGATCGCCTCGGTCGCGCCGACGGTCACCAGGACCTCGGTGTCCGGGTCGTACGAGAGCCCGTACCGCGAACGGTGAGCCGCCACCGCGTTGCGCAGCACCGGCATGCCGGGGCCGGGTGGGTACTGGTTCACGCCCGACCCGATCGCGGACTGGGCCGCCGCGAGCATCGACGCCGGACCGTCGGTGTCGGGGAAGCCCTGACCGAGGTTGACGGCGTCGTGCTGCACGGCCAGCGCCGTCATCTCCGCGAAGATGGTCGACGTGAACGGCTGCAACCGGGGAACTAGCGCTGGTACCCGCACAACGCAGGATCTTCACGGACAATGGCGTTGTGGAGCAACTGACCGCCGCTGACCAGCAGAAGCGCACCGACCTGCGCAAGATGAAGCTCGTCGCGACGAGCTTCCTGATAGGCGCGACGGTCATCTTCTTCGCCACCCACGCGTTCGAAGGCGCGTGGGTGGGTTATGTGAGAGCCGCCGCGGAAGCCGGCATGGTGGGCGCGCTCGCGGACTGGTTCGCGGTCACCGCGCTGTTCCGCAGGCCGCTGGGACTGCCGATCCCGCACACCGCGATCATCCCGGAACGCAAGAACATGTTCGGCCAGACGCTCGGCGACTTCGTAGGCGTCAACTTCCTCAGCCCCGAGATCGTCCAGGACAAGCTCCGGCGGGCGGGCATCGCCGAGCGGGCCGGAGCGTGGATCAAGGAGCCGGAGAACGCCGAACGCGTCACGAACGAGCTGGCCAACGTCATCAAGGGCGCGATCACCGTGCTCAAGGACGAAGAGGTCCAGGCCGTTCTCGAGCAGGCGATCGTCAAGCGGGTCACCGAGAAGCCCTGGGGTCCGCCGCTGGGCAAGCTGCTCAACCAGGTGCTCAGCGACGGCGCGCATCACAAGCTCGTGGACCTGATGTGCGACCGCGCGTACGAGTGGGTGCGGGACAACTACGACAAGGTCAGCCTGATTGTCACGGACCGCGCGCCCACGTGGTCGCCCAAGTTCGTCGACGCGCTGCTCGGCGACAAGGTCTACACCGAGCTGGTCAACTTCTCCTGGGCGGTCAAGACCGACGTCAACCACCCGATGCGGCTCGCGGTGGACCAGTTCCTGCTCGAGTTCTCCACGGACATGCAGACCGACCCGGTCACCATGCAGCGGGCCGAGCAGGTCAAGCACCAGGTGATCACCCACCCGGACGTCCAGAAGCTGATCAGCAGTGCTTGGGGCACGGCCAAGAAGATGCTGATCGACGCCGCCGAGGACCCCTCCAGCGAACTCCGCAAGCGCGTCACGCAGGGCCTGATCACGCTCGGCACGAACCTCACGACGGACGACGAACTGCGCGCCAAGGTCGACGGCTGGCTGGAGCAGGCCGCCGGGTACGTCGTCGGTAACTACCGCGCGGAGATCACCACGCTGATCACCGACACCGTCGAGCGCTGGGACGCCGAGGAGACCTCGCGCAAGATCGAACTGCAGGTCGGCAGGGACCTGCAGTTCATCCGGATCAACGGCACGGTGGTCGGCGCGCTGGCCGGCCTCGTGATCTACACGGTGGCCAACGTGCTGTTCTGAGCACGGGACCGTTTTCGGAACGTGCGGGCCTTCTCCCGGTTGCCGCAGACCTGCATCGAGCACCAGGTGCGCGAGCGGTTGCGGGAACGGTCGAAGAACGCACGCAGGCAATCGTCGGCCGGACAGATCTTGAGCCGTTCCCACGATCCCAGCACCGCCAGGCGGGCGGAGGCCGCGAGCACCGCGCCGAGCGCGTCCGAGCTGGACAGCACCGGGACGCCGTCGGTCAGCTCGATGTGGACCACACCGGCCGCGGTCTGAGGGCCTGACGACCCCTCGATGGACGACCGCAGTGCCGCTCTCGCGGCGCGCGCCTGTGCGATTTCCCCGCTCCGCCCCAGGCCGCGCTCGGTCACCCAGGCGCGCCAGGAGGCTTCACTGTCCAGTACGTGTCGAGTGTTCAGGAAGTCGAGCACCAGCTCGACGTCGTGATCCCAGCCGACAGTCAGACCAGTCACCCCTCCACTGTAGGCGCCACGGCGAGTGCTCGTCAGGGCATCCGATGAATACACTCGGTGTATACATGGTGTGTATAGTGCTCCTCATGTCGATCGGACACGCACTGTTGGGGCTGCTAGAGGGCGGTCCAAGGCACGGATACGACCTCAAGCGCGCCTACGACGAGCGCTTTGGTCAGGACCGGCCGCTGCACTACGGACAGGTGTATTCGACCCTGTCGAGGTTGCTGAAGAACGGCCTCGTGACCGAAGCGGGCGTCGAGGCGGGCGACGGTCCGGAGCGCAAGCGCTACGCGATCACGGACGCCGGGGTCACCGATGTCGAACGCTGGCTCGGCACGCCGGAAAAGCCGGAGCCGTACCTGCAGAACACCCTGTACGCGAAGGTCGTGCTGGCCCTGCTGTCCGGCCGCAGCGCCGAGGACGTGCTCGACACGCAACGGTCCGCGCACCTCACCACGATGCGCGACCTGACCAGGCGCAAGGCGGACGGCGACCTCGCCGACCAGCTGATCTGCGACTTCGCCCTGTTCCACCTCGAAGCCGACCTGCGGTGGCTCGAACTGACCGCGGCCCGCATCGACAAGCTGGCCCAGGAGGTCGGGAAATGAGCCTGTTGAGCGCTGAGGACCTGCACAAGTCGTTCGGCAAGACGCATGCGCTCGAAGGGGCGGGCCTCACCGTGCGCGCCGGCGAGATCGTGGCGGTGATGGGGCCGTCCGGCTCCGGGAAGTCCACGCTGCTGCACTGCATCGCGGGCATCCTGCCGCCGGACTCCGGCGTGGTCCGTTACGGCGACCGCGAGCTCACCTCGATGTCCGACCGGGAGCGCAGTGAGCTGCGGCGCACCGACTTCGGGTTCGTCTTCCAGTTCGGCCAGCTTGTCCCCGAGCTGACCTGCCTGGAGAACGTCGCGCTGCCGTTGCGGCTCAGCGGCATGAAGCGCAAGAACGCCGAACGTGCCGCGAAGGACTGGATGGCCAAGCTGGAGGTCGACACCGTCGCCGACCAGCGGCCCGGTGAGACGTCCGGCGGTCAGGGGCAACGCGTCGCCATCGCCCGTGCGCTGGTCACCGGGCCGAAGGTGATCTTCGCCGACGAACCGACCGGCGCACTCGACTCGCTCAACGGCGAGCGGGTGATGCACCTGCTCACCAAGGCCGCCAGGGAGACCGGCGCGGCGGTCGTGCTGGTGACGCACGAGGCCCGCGTCGCCGCCTACTCCGATCGCGAGGTCGTCGTGCGCGACGGCAAGGCCAGGGACGTGGAGTTCGCTCGATGAAGCAGGTGATCGGCGATCTCGCTCTGGGCGTCCGGCTGGCCGTCGGGGGCAGCCGGAAGTCGTGGGGGAGGCTCGCGCTGCAGGGCGTCGGCATCGGTCTGTGCGTGGCGATGTTGCTGCTCGCCGCCGCGTTGCCGAACGCACTGAGCGCACGGGACGACCGCGGTGATGCGCGCAACACGGTGACCGAAGGCAACGGCCCGGCACCGGTGCTCGCGCAGGAGATGTACGTCCACTTCCGCTCGCACGACATTCCCGGCACGTACGTCAACGTGCGCGCGCAGAACGCTCCTGTGCCACCGGGCCTCGAACGGTTGCCGCAGGACGGCGAGGTCGTCGTGTCGCCCGCGCTCGCGGAGCTGCTCGCGTCGCCGGACGGTGAGCTGCTGCGTCCCCGGTTCCCGCAGAAGGTGATCGGCACGATCGGCGCGGCAGGCCTGATCGGACCTCACGACCTGAAGTTCTACGCGGGTGACAGCAAGATCGCGGAGGACTCCGGCACCAAGGTGTACGGCTACGGGCGGGCGTACCAGCGCATGGGGCCCGACCCGGTGCTGTGGATGCTCAGCCTGGTCGGCATCGTCGTGCTGCTGTTCCCCGTGCTGGTGTTCGTCGGCGTCGCCACCCGGCTCGCCGCGGCGCAGCGCGACCGCCGGCTGGCGGCGTTGCGGCTGGTCGGCGCGGCAGCGAGCCGGGTTCGGCTGATCGCGTCCGGTGAGACGCTGGTCGGCGCGCTGACCGGGCTCGTGTTCGGCATCGGGTTCTTCCTCGCGGTGCGGCCGCTGGCCGACGACGTTCCGGTCGCCGAGCTCGCGTTCTTCCCCGGCGATCTTCTGCCCGCACCGCCACTCGCGGCGGTGGTGCTGGTGGCGGTGCCGGTGCTCGCGGTTCTCACGTCGTTGTTCGCCATGCGCCGCACGATCATCGAACCGCTCGGCGTGGTCCGGCACCAGAAGCCGGTCCGGCGCAGGCTGTGGTGGCGCCTGGTGCCGGTGGCCGGCGGAATCGCGCTGCTGGCCAGCCAGTTCGGTGACACCGGGGAGAAGGACACCCCGTTCCAGGTCGTCGTCATCACCGGTGTCGTGCTGCTGATGCTGGGCATCCCGGTGCTGCTGCCGTGGCTGGTGGAGCGGGTCGCGAACTGGATGCGCGGTGCCACTCCGGCGCTGCAGCTGGCGGTGCGCCGGTTGCAGCTCGACGCGGGCACGGCGGCGCGCGTCGTCGGTGGTGTGGCCGTGGTGCTCGCCGGCACGGTGACGCTCCAGGTCATCCTCGCGAGCGTGCAGAAGGACGTCGTCTCCGAGGAGAAGCGGGACGCGACCCACAACTTCGTCGCTCTGACGCCCAAGGACGACATCGACACCGCCGGACTGCAGAAAGCGGTGGCGGGCAGCAAGGGTGTGAAGGCCGTGCACGTGCTCGACCGCACCTATGCGATCGACTCGAACGACCGCACCACGAACGTCTCCGTCGGCACTTGTGCGGCGCTCAAAGCACAGGTGGACGTCACGGACTGCGTTGACGGCAAGGCCTACCGGGTGCGGTTCGCGCGGGACGTGCCCGAGAGCGAGGCCGGCGAAGTGCTCATGATCCAGGGCAGGACCGCGTGGACCCTGCCCGCGCTGCAGGAGGTTCCCGGCATCAGTCCGGGCATCTACCTCACCTCTGCCGCGGCCAAGGGCATCGACTTCACCGACGGCAACCCCCAGTTCCAGGCCGAGCTGGACCTCGCGGTGCCGGACGCCGCCGAGCACATGCGCAACTCCATCGCCGACTACAGCTGGCGGGTGCACGCGTACTTCGTCGGCCAGGACGACTCCGCCGAGATCGAGCTGATCTTCGGTGCGATCCGCAGGGCGTTGCTCGCGGGCGCGGTGCTGACGTTGCTGCTGGCCGGGGCGTCGTTGCTGGTCATGGCGTTGGAACAGGTCCGCGAACGCCGCCGCCCGCTCGCCGTGCTGGCGGCCACCGGGGTGCCGCGCGGCACGCTCGCCAGGTCGCTGCTGTGGCAGAACGGCGTGCCGCTGGTGCTGTCCACGGTGATCGCGGTGGGCACCGGCATCGGACTCGGCGTGATGGTCACGCGGGTGTTCAACGCCGAGGTCGCCTACGACTGGCCGGGCATCGCCGCGCTCACCGTCGCGTCGATGGCGCTGGTGCTGGCGGTCACTGCTCTGACGTTGCCTTCGCTGAGAAAGGCGACCGGAGCACTTGGGTTGCAGAGCGAGTAGTCACCTCGTGCTCTGCCAGGCGGTCCTGCACCAGTCCGTGCCGGAACTGGTAGCAGGCTCCCGCCCGGCAGAGCACGCCGAGCTTGCGCGCGTCCTCCAGGAAGACCATCAGCTCCCACGGCAGTTTTCCGCGCAACGCCAGCCAGATCCGCGCGACGGTGAACCACCACCAGCGCAGGTGCAGCACGGCGAGCGCGAACCCGAGCATCAGGCCGGACGCGAGACCCAGCCCGACCATGCCGGTCTGGCCGGGACCGAACACCAGTGCCGCCGCCGAACCGAACACCACCGCGAGCACGAGAGATCCGGTCCACACCGCGATCCGGTCGCGCGCCATCGTCCACTGAGGACTGGAAGCCTGCGAGAGCTCGGCTGCGCTCGACAACGCGAACCGCAGCGCGACCGCCACGGCGAGTCCGAGCCCGACCACGAGCCCGGCGGAAAGTCCGTACAGCGCACCGAAGACGAGACCCCCGGCGAGCCCCAGCACGCCGGGCACGAGCAGCAGACTGCGCCAGATCCCCAGACGTGGCTTGGCTTTGCGTTCGTTCGACGCGGTCAGTGCGGCGGCACCGACGGCGATGCCGGCGACCAGACCGGTGATCGGGGCGAGCGACGGCGTGATCGAGTACGCCATCAGCCAGCCGACGCCGAACCCGCCGATCGCGCCCAGCACCAGTGCGCCGAGCACCGCGAGCCAGGTGTTGCCGACCGACCGGCGCAACTCCCACCAGGCCAGTTCGCGGATGTCGCGGTCGCGCATCTCGTGGGCGAGGAACTCGAGCCACCGGCGGGCCCGGTCGCGTGGCCAGACCTGGGTGGCGCCGGCGTGGTGCGCGAACGCCCGGTTGCCGAACGCCCGTGAGACCAGCTCGTCGCAGAGGTGGTCGGAGATCGCCCGTGCGTCCGGGAAACGGCCGCGATCAAGCAGTTCGGTCGGCTCGGCCTCGCTGTCCGCGTAGACCATGCTGGCCAGCCACATCGTCAGCGGCGTCGACAACGCGTCCGCGAGCCTGCCGTCCGGTTCCTCGCGCAGCTGGATGAACACCGGCTCCCACCGCGCCGCGCCCACGCTGTCCGCGCTCGCCCGCAGGTAGGCGGCGACCTCCTCCAGGTCGAGGGGCGCCAGTTCGACGACGTCCGCGCCTGGCATCGGTCCGGCCAGATGGACCGCCTGCGCGAACTCGGCCGTGCGGCAGGTCAGCACCATCGGGCGCTTCGCCCCGAACGCCTTCGCGATGCGGGACAGAGCGTCCGCGCGCTGGTGGGCGGGGATGTCGTCGAGACCGTCCAGCACGGGCAACACCTTGTGCTGCTCGACCAGCAGGTCGCCGGCGTAGCTGCCGTACAGCTCGGTGTTGCGCAACGCCGGGTGGTCCTCGTACAGCCGGCGCGTGAGCCACGTGCGGATGTCCTCGACCGCCGGGTTCCACGTCGACAGCGGCAGCAGAACGGGCACCATGCCGCCGTCGTAGCGGTCCAGCAGGCCACACGTCAGCAGCATCGCGACGGTCGTCTTGCCGGTGCCCGCCTCGCCGACGATCACCATCCTGCGGTTGATCTGCCGTTCGAAGGCGCCCACCACCGCGTCGCTGCGTCCCGGCGGCGCGTCCGGCTCGTCGCTCACGTCCAGTTCCGCGGCCGTCCAGTGCAGGTCGAGCACGTCCGGGTCGGTGAGGCCGCGCGACCGCACCTCCTCGTTCCACTGCGCCTGCAGGCCGATCGCCAACGCGCGGCAGGCGGCGTCGAGGTGCTCGTCGGTGCTCAGCGCGGCGTTGTGCCTGCGCCGGACCCACGGGTCGAGCAACGCCAGCAGGCCCAGAAACGCCAGCGCCAGAACGATCAGCCACAAATGCGGGTTGATGCCGTGGTCGGTCACGAAGAGACCGGCCGCCGTCAGCAACGCGGTCAGCACACAGCCGGCCAGCAACGCCTGCTGGCGGAATCTGGACATGCGACGCATCATGACGCACCGCATCCGCCTGGAGTCGATTCAGTGACTCGTGTCGTGACGTTTGGTTGTTGATCACAGATGCCAGCGCAGATCGCCGAGCGTGAGGAACTGGCCGTCGGGTCTCACCTCGATCCCGAACTGGTGCCGGCGGGGTTTGCCCAGGTCGCGCCAGTCGACGACGGCCTGCTCCGCGAGATCCCACAGCCTGCGCGGGCCGCCCTGGTCGACGTGCGAGCCGTGGTGGTGCACCCAGGATCCGTCCGGATGGGCTAGCCAGTCCTGGCCGGCGGCTACTCCGGGCAGCGCGATGCCGGAGAAGAACTCGGCGGGGCTGGCCGGGTTGACCACGGTGTCGAGCGGCACCTCGGTGGCGCGCCTCTCGAACGTGCCGGCACCCGCGAGCGCCGGCGGGTGGGCGTGTGCGCGCATCGGCATGAAGCGGCCGTCCTCCATGAGCACGCGGCCCTCGCCGGTGCCGTCACCGTTGGACACGATCAGCACGAGCCCGGCGCCGATCGGGCGGTGCAGCGTCGTGACCACCAGACCGCCGGGTCTGACCTGCTTCAGCCAGGCGGGCGGGATGGTCGCGACGGAGCAGGTGGCGAGCAAGCGGTCGTAGGGCGCGCGTTCCGGATGGCCGAGCGCGCCGTCGGCCGTGACGCAGGTCGGGAAGAACCCGTTGCGACGCAGGCGTTCCTGCGCTCGTTGCGAAATGTTCCGGTCGACGTCGATCGTCGTCACGTTCGCGGAACCCATGGCGTGGCACAGGAGAGCCGCGTTGTAGCCGGTGCCGGTGCCGACCTCGAGCACTGTCTGTCCGTTGTGGACGTCCAGGGCCTCCAGCATGATCGCCATGATGGTGGGCATGCTCGACGAACAGGTCGGTGTGCCGCCGGTCACCGTGTCATCGCCGTCGAACTGGGTAACCCACACTCGATCGGCGTAGACGAGTTCCAGCCAGTCCGGGTGCCTCGCGGTGATCCGTTCCCAGTCGCCGCCCGGCAGCTGACGGTAGAAGCGCGGCAGGAACTCGTGCCGCGGCACGGCCCGGAAAGCCTTGAGCCATCTGGGTTCGTGCAGCACGCCATCGCCGAGCAGGTGGTCGGCGAGCTCGGTGCGCAGGACCCCGGCCTTGTTCATGTCACCTCCCACGGTATCCCTGTGGCGGAGCACACGCAGCGATTGCTAGCAGGGTGCTTGCAATAGCTAGCACTCGTCGCTAACGTAGTTGGTGGCACGAGGAACGGGAGCAGGAACAGTGGACAAGTCCATCGACAAAGCAGTCGCGGACCTCGGCCGCAACATCGGTGAGTACATCCGCGAACAGCGCAACACCGCCAAGATCTCCTTGCGGGAACTGGCGAAGCAGGCGGGTGTCTCCAACCCATACCTCAGCCAGATCGAGCGAGGACTGCGCAAGCCGTCCGCGGAGATCCTTCAACAGATCGCCAAGGGCCTGCGCATCTCGGCCGAAGTGCTCTACGTCGAGGCCGGGATCCTCCAGCAGCGCGAAGGCGGTGCGTTGGCGGACGCCATCGTCGCCGCGACCGATCTGACCGAGCGGCAGAAGCAGGTGCTGCTCGACGTTTACGAATCTTTCAGGCGGGAGAACACCGCCACCAACAAGGAGGACTGATCTCCATGCCGAAGCTCACCCAGGACGACGTTCGCAAGGCCGCCGAGCAGGGCGCCCACGCCGCACGCCAGGCGCTGCTCGCCGCGCTCGGTGCCGGTGACCTCGCCGCCAAGGCCGTGGTCGAGGCCCTGACCAAGGCCAAGGAGCGCGCTGAAGAGGCCCGCACCCAGGCCAAGGACCTCCCGACCGAGCTGAACGACCTGCGCGACAAGCTGCAGCCGGCCGAGCTGAAGAAGCTCGTCGACGCCTACACCGCCTCCGCGGTGAACCTGTACACCTACCTCGCCGAGCAGGGCGAGCAGACGCTGGAGCAGATCAAGGCCCAGCCGCAGGTCAAGCAGGCCGTGGAGCAGGTCGAGCACGCCGTCGAGGCCGCGCAGAAGCGCGCCGAGTCCGCTGCCGCCGACGCCCGCGAGCTGGCTGACGACGTGCTCGGCAAGGTGACCCGCCGCACCCGTTCGATCGGCGAGAAGGTCGCCCACGAGGTCGAGGACGGCGCCGAGAAGCTGGCCGAGGAGATCGTCGAGGCCGGTGGCGACGCCGCGCACGAGGTCCGCAGCACCACCCGCAAGGCCGCGAACCGCACGGCGCCCCGCAAGCCGGCGACGACGACCCGCACCACCGGCACGACCACGGGTACCGCGGCGGCCAAGAAGACCACGCCGAACACCACCAAGTGAGTCGTTGAAAGTCTGAATCGAGTCGAGGGGAGTGGCCCAGTCGGGGCCGCTCCCCTCTTTTCGTACCGGCACGTAGTCTGGGTGCGTGTTCTACGTGCCGATCTTCAGCTTCTGGAACCTCGACGGCATCGTGTACTTCTTCGCCGACCTGGGGTTCAGCGTTGTCGGGCTGTTCGCGTTCTTCCACGCGCTGACCCAGCGCGTCGACGCGTACACCGCGGCCGAGCGCATGACCAAGCCCGCCTGGCTGGGCATCACCGGTGGCGGTACGGCGGCGATTCTGCTGTTCCAGCCGTACAGCTTCGGCTCGATCTTCTGGCTCGCCGGCCTCGTCGCGGTCCTCGTCTACATGGTGGACGTGCGACCGAAGCTGATCGAGGTGCAGCGCGGCCCTCGCTGGTGATCACGAACGCCTACGGCACCGGCTCGCCGGTGACCCTGGTCGCGCACGGGCTCGGCGCCACGCCCGGTGAGGCGCGGATCCCCGCCTCCGGGCTGCCCGGCACCCGCGTCGTCGTGACGCTGCCGTCGCACGGTGACGCACCCGACGCGCCACCCGGCTACTGGGACTACGGCCGCATCGCCGCTGATCTCGGCTCCGTTCCCGCTGATCAGGCCGTGGGCGTCTCGCTCGGTGCCGGAGCACTGGTCCGGTTGTTGTCCTTGGCGCCTGATCGTTTTCAACGGGTCGCGTTGCTGCTGCCCGCCGTGCTGGACCAGCCGCGCCAGTCGTTCACGATGCAGCAGCTCGCCGAGCTGACCGTCGGGCCGCCGATCTACGTGGCCGAACGGCGCGAGGCGCTGAAGCGGTTGACCGCGGCGGCCGAGGAACTGCCTGGTCAGGTCGCGGTCGAGGACGCGTCGGTGCTCGCGTCGGTCAAGATCCCGGTGCTGGTAATCGGGGCTGTCGGAGATCCGCTGCACCCCGAGGACGTGGCGAAGGCGACCGCGGCCGCGTTCCCGAACGGTGAGCTGTGGCTGGTGGACTCGCCCTCACCGATGCTGACCCACCGCAACGAGGTGCGGCACAGGTTGATCTCCTTCTTCGCCGGGTAGCCGAAGTGCATGGCTGAACAGAAGAAGATCGCATTCCTGGTCGACACGGAGGGCATCGAGCAGATCGAGCTCACCGACCCGTGGACGCACGTCGAGAAGGCCGGCGGAGTGCCCCGCCTGCTCGCGCCGAAGCTCGGCGAGGTTCGTGGTTACCACCACCTCACGCCCGCCGACGCGTTCCCGGTCGACACCACGTACGCCGACGCGAACGCGGACGACTACGACGGTGCCGTCATTCCGGGCGGTGTGGCCAACAGCGACTTTCTGCGCATGGACAACGATGCCGTTGAGCTGGTTCATGCACTGGTCTCGGCAGGCAAGCCGATCGCTGCCATCTGCCACGGACCGTGGTTGCTGGTAGAGGCCAACGTGGTGCGCGGCAAGATGCTGACCTCGTTCCCCAGCCTGCAGACCGACATCCGCAACGCGGGCGGCGACTGGGCCGACGAAGAGGTCCGGGTGTGCGACATGAACGGGTGGACGCTCGTGACGTCCCGCAATCCCGATGACCTGCCGGCGTTCAACCGCGCGGCGCTGAAGGCGTTCGGTCTGGACTGAGCCTGGCTGAGCGGGGTCTGCAGCCCCCGGCCAGCTCCTAGAGACGCGTCTCGGCGTAGTGCGCCATGGCGTCACGAAGCCATTCGGCCATGTTGTCGCCGTTGACCTCGAAGTTCACCCGGAACTCGTCCGAGTCGACGTAGAGATCGCCGAGCCCCTTGTACGACTCGCGGTTCGGCGTCCAGCTCAGGCAGATCCAGCGGTAGTGGCGGTCGACCAGCTCCTGAGCCTCCGGAGCGTCGATCGCCGTGCCCGCTGTGAACAGGGCACCGAGCTCGCGCGCGATGTCCTGCCACTGCTTCATGAACGCGTCCGCGTCGGAGCGCGTCCAGGTCTTCAGCTTCTCCCTGCTCTCGGCGAGGTGCTCCTTGACCCCGTCGCCGTAGCGCTCGATCAGCTCGGCCTCGTGGCGCTTCTGCTTCGACGCGTCGAACCCGTCGAACAGCTCTTCCATCTTCACTTCGTCCCCTCCTTCCAGTTCGGCGATCGTGCGCGCGACGGTGCCGGCGAGCCGGTCCAGCCGTTCGCGTTCCTCCCGCAGCCACCGGTGGTGGTTGCGCAGGACCGTCAGCTGGTCCGTGCCGTTCAGCAGGTCCGCCACCACGTCGAGGCCCAGGCCCAGGTCGCGCAGCAGCAGGATCTGCTGCAGGCGGTGCACCTGTTCCTTCTCGTAGTAGCGGTAACCGTTGTCGCCGATCCAGGCCGGCGGCAGCAGCCCGATCGAGTCGTAGTGCCGCAGCGTCCTGGACGTCACCTTCGACATCCGGGCCACTTGGGCGATCGACCAGGCCATTCCAGTTCCCCCTTCGCGCTCTGAAATCGAAGGTAGAGGTTGACGCAGCGTCAAAGTCAAACCGAGTTTGGCAGGATGGTTGCGAATTCGCGCTGGTCGTCCGGTCGCCCCATCGTCGGGATTCGGCGAAGCCCAATCGCGGCGAAGCGGCGGCCGGACGACCAGCTACCAGGCGAATTCGCCGGAGTCTGCGAAGCAGCGACAATGAACACTGTGTGGACCATCGCTGGATCGTTGGAACCCTTTCCTGTGCTCTCGCGCCTCGACCTGGTGCCCGTGCCCGTCGAGGCCGCGTTGAAGAACCTGGACGGCGCTGACCGCGTCGCCGTGGCCGAGATCGACGCTTCGCTGGCGGACACCGCCGAGTTCTGCGCGCACTACGGCTCACCGCTCGCGGCCTCGGCCAACTGCGTGGTGGTCGCGGGCAAGCGCGGCGGCGAGATCCGTTATGCGGCCTGCATGGTGCTCGCGACCATGCGCGCGGACGTCAACGGCGTCATCCGCAAGCGGCTGGACGCGCGCAAGGCGTCGTTCGCGCCGATGGACGAGGCCGTGGCGTTGACCGGCATGGAGTACGGCGGCATCACGCCCATCGGGGTGCCCGCGGACTGGCCGATCCTGGTGTCGCCGGAGGTGGCCGCCGCCCCCGAACTGGTCGTGGGCAGCGGCATCCGGGGCAGCAAGATCCTCATCCCCGGCGACGTGCTGATGAAGCTGCCCGGCGCCGAGGTGCTGCCTGATCTAGCCCGCGTACTTGACCAGTAGCTCGATCGCCTCGTCGACGTCGTCGGTGACGAGGATCCACTGCTCGGCCTCCCGGCCCGCTGCGAGCTTCTGCACGAGCGGCGCGGCCGGGACCTCGTCGGTCCAGAACTCCCTGCCCAGGAAGATCATGGGCGCGGCCGGGCCGACGCTGGCGTAGTAGTTCTGCGTGAAGTCCTGGAAGACCTCCTGGACCGTGCCCGCCTTGCCCGGTGTGTAGACGATGCCGCCGGTCGCGACGGTCAGCAGGCCTTCCTCGCGCACCGAGTTGGCGAAGTACTTCGCGTGCAGCTCGCAGGCGGGGTTGGGCGGCTCGTGGCCGTAGAACCAGGTCGGGATGCCGATCGTGCGCGGCCGCTCGAAGCTCGGGATCTCCGGGAACGCCGCCAGCCACCGGCCGATCGACTCGTCGTCGTTGCCGAACGACGGTGCCCGCGCGATGGTGTTCAGGACGTCCTTGTCGGCCGAGCCGAGCCGCACGCCCAGTGGCACGGCCTCCATCGCACCCGGTCCGCCGCCAGTCAGCACCGTGAAACCGGACCGGCCCAGCGCGGCGCCGAGTTCGACGGCGCTGCGGTAGCCGTCCGAGCCGCGGGCCAGCGCGTGGCCGCCCATGACCGCGATCGGCGAGCCCGTCAGCGTCTCGTCGAGGGCCTCGGTGATCGAGTGGTCGTGCAGGCGTTCGGCCAGCGCGTGCAACGGGTCGGGGTGGTGGCCCTGCTGCTTGCTGTGCTTGTAGATCACCGCGTCCGGGGTGTCCGCGTACGACCTGGGGTTCGCCGGGTCGAAGCCCGCGAACAGCTCGTCCGGCGAGTAGAGCTTCGACCGGTACACCTCGTAGGGCAGGTCCGGGATCACCGGGAAGATCAACGCTCCGGCGGCGTCGGCCTGGCGCTGCATCCTCTCGCTGAGGGCGCAGCCGAGCAGCAGCGCCCCGTCCAACGGCACTCGCACGTCCTCGCGAGTCAGGTCCAGCCCGATGATGACGGCTTTGCGCAGGTCAGGCTGTGCCCGCAGCTGGTCGAGGTCGGTGATTTCGGTCCGCACGAAAGAAAGCCTATGCCTGAGGCGAACCAACGTGCCCTGGAATCCGAATGAGTAGGTGGGAACTACAGGTCCGCTCGTCGTCTCGTCGAGCGGCCTCGGGCCGCGCTGCCCAGTGAAAGGTTCCCCGCCATGGCTACCGAACAGCTGACCGGATGCGCCGCCCGTGGCGCCCGAGTGGTAGATCCCCACCGCGTCGAGTACCTGGACTGCGGTGGCTACGGAGTACCTCTGCTAGGCCACGCCCACCCGGCAGTGGTGCAGGCTGTGGTCGGCCAGGTGCGCCGTCCGTCGCTGCTGGACCGCCTGATGCTCGACCTGGTCACGCCCAACGGCCTGGACCACGTGCACACCTTCTCGTCGGCCTCCGAAGCGGCCCAGTTCGCCGTGGCACTGGCCCAAGCCAACGGCCGCCCACGAGTCCTGACCACCGGCGAAGTCCCGTACGGCGGCATCGACTCGTTGCGCGCCGTCCTGGCCTCCGGCCCACCGGCCTGCGTGCTCGTGGAACCGGTCCGCGGCGTCGCGTGCCCACCCTCCGGCTACCTGACCGCGATCGCCGAGGTGTGCCGCGAGCACGACGCGCTGCTGATCGTCGACGAAACCCGCACCGGCCTGGGCCGCCTGGGCGTCTGGTGGGGCTCCGACCTGGACGGCGTGACCCCGGACATCCTCCTGGTCGGCGAAGGTCTCTCCGGCGGCGTGCTCCCGATCGCCGCCGTCGTGGCCACCGCCGCCGTGGAAGTACCGCTGTGGCGCGGCTCCGACGACGTGTCACCCCTGGCCACCGCCGCCGTCAACGCCGCCCTGCGCGTCACCGCCGCCGAAGGCCTGGTCGAACGCGCCTCCCTGCTCGGCGACGAACTGCTGCTGGGCTTCCGAGCCGTGGTCGCCGGCAAGGCCCACGCGTCCGGCCGCGGCCTGTTGCTCGGCATCGAACTGCCGGACAAACGCACTGCCGACATCTTCACCGGCGAACTCCTGCGCCTGCGCATCCTCGCCGACTTCCGCGGCCGCACGGTGAGCTTCACACCTCCGGCGGTCATGACCGCCGCGGACGCCGGGTGGCTGGTCGAGTCCGTGGGCAGGGCCGCGGCCAAGATCTGACGTTCGCCCGGCACGCGTCGCGCACCCCTGCCAAGATCCACGGCGGGGGTGCGCGATGCTCAGACTTCTGCCGATTCTCTTGCTGCTGACCGGTTGCAGCGTGCTCGAAGGCTTCGACCCGGAACTCGACGCCATCGGCAAGCAGGTCGTCGCCGACTGGAAGCAACGCCCGGACGTGGCAGCGGCCCAGTTCGAGTACACCCACGGCCTCGACGCCGGCGACAGCCTCCGCCTGGAGGTCATGCTGAAGGCAGAGGCGATCACCGGCCCGGTGGTCGACGAGGTGGTGGAAGTCGCCCGCCGCGACTGCTGGCGCGGCACGTGGAAGTCGTGCAGCGCGAGCTACGTCGTCTACACGACAGCGGATCCGCCCTACGCCGACAAACCTGAATCGGGCAAACCGGTGCGCAACGGCAAACTCGATCTCCCACCCGAGCTGGAGACCAGCTACGGCCCGCGCCCGACGAGGCAGAGCAAATGAGGCGTCTCGCGCTCCTGGCGCTGTTGCTGCTTCTAACCGCGTGCGGCAACTCCGACGACACCGTCGAGGACCTGAGCGACCGCATCGAATCCGACCTGAAGTCGCACGACGGCGTCTCCGCGGTCGAGGTGAAGTACACGACCGGCATGGACTACCGGCAGTACCTCAGCGTCACGGCGACCGTGCCGGACCGCACCAAGGCGGATGAGGCCATGGAGATCATCCGACGCGACTACTGGATGGGCACCGGTCGCAGGGTCGACTTCCGGATCACTTTCCGCTCGCCTGCCGGAGCCGAGGTTCTGACCAGCAACGACATCAAGTTCAAGCTCGGTGACGTCGTGGAGATGGAGCGCGAACACGGTCCACGCTCAACGGCCGGCGAGCTCGAACCGGGCCGCTGAGCAGCGAGAAGACGGTCTACCGCAAGGAGAGCTGGTAGGTCAGAAGATCACCGTCTGGTTGCCGTGCACCAGCACGCGGTCCTCCAGGTGCCACCGCAGCCCGCGCGCCAGCACCACCTTCTCGATGTCCCGCCCCTTGCGCACCATGTCCGCGACCGAGTCGCCGTGCTGCACGCGCAGGACGTCCTGCTCGATGATCGGCCCCGCGTCCAGGTCCGCCGTCACGTAGTGGCAGGTGGCGCCGACGAGTTTCACGCCGCGCCGGTGTGCCTGGTGGTAGGGGCGGGCGCCGATGAACGACGGCAGGAAGCTGTGGTGGATGTTGATCGTGCGGCCGGTCCAGGCAGCGCACAGTTCCGGCGGCAGGATCTGCATGAAGCGGGCCAGCACCACGGCGTGCGGGTCGTGCTTCTCCACCAGTTCGCGCAGTTCGGCGAACGCGGCCTGCTTGCCTTCCGGGTTGTTCGACGGGAACGGCACGTGGTGGAACGGGATGCCGTGGGCGCGGGTGATGTCGCCCAGTTCCGGGTGGTTGCCGATGACGGCGGACACCTCGACGTCGAGTTCGCCGGTGGCCACGCGCGCCAGCAGGTCGTAGAGGCAGTGGCCCTCGCGGGACACCAGGATCACCACGCGCTTGCGCTCGCCCGTGTCGGTCACCGTCCACGTCGACAGCGCGCCCAGGTCGGTGGCCACGTCGGCGAACTTCGAACGCAGCTCGTCCACGCCGAACGGCAGGGAGTCCGCGCGGACCTCCTGGCGCGTGAAGAACCAGCCGGTCTCGGGGTCGGTGTGGTACGCGGCCTCGACGATCCAGCCGCCGTTCTCCGCGAGGAACGACGAGATCCTCGCGATGATGCCGGTGCGGTCCGGGCAGCCGAAGGTGATCACATAGCGACGCTCAGGCGATGACACGCCCCCAGAGTATTCGCTGCGGTGGTCACGGCCTGGGCAGCGCCGCCACCAGGGACTCGTCGCCGGTGACGATCGCGTTGCTCGGGCGGGCGTAGAGCGCCCGGTAGATCGCGTCGGCCGTGCCCGCGATGGTGGCGTCCTCGTCGAAGGCCGCGTCCTGCGGAGCGGTCACGACCAGCGGCTCGCCCGCGGTCAGCCTGACCTGCCAGGTGCGGCCCGCGTCGGCGGCGTGGACCAGGAGCCGGCCGGTTCCCCCGACGGCGTTGCCCAGTTCGATCCGGCGGGCCACCAGCACGGTGAGGTACTCGTCGATGCCGTCCGCGGCGAACTCCGGGTCGAACACCAGCGACGGCAGGTCCTGGCCGGCCGCGAGTTCGGCGTCCAGGCGGTGGATCGACGTCTCGTGCGCCTGCCTGCGGGTCCAGAAGCCGGCGAGGGCAGGTCCGCCGAACGTCCACGCGGGACGGTCCGCGGGAGTCTCGCGCAAGCGCGGCAGGAGCAGCGAAAGCCCGTTGTCCCACCAGGAAAGCGCCTCGTCGAAGTCGCGCGGGGCCTTCTGCCACTCCGGCCGGCCGGCCTCGGGTGCGGTGACGACCGCCTGAGCCGCCCACGTGTGCACCTCCGCCATGTGCCGCACGAGTTTCAACACCGTCCACTCAGGACACGTGGGAACCGGGGCGTCCGGGCCTGCCTTGAGAGCGGCCGAACGCATCAACGAAGCCTGGGTCTCGACCTGCGCGACGAAGTCCACACAACCACACTATGGTGCGACGGCTGCCCAATCGAGCGTGATTTCGCCGAGCCGCCAGCGCCGCCGGTCGTCCAGCACCGGCCAGCCCCGTTCGCGCAGCAACCGCGCCGACTCCACCCACCGCGCACGAGGCCCGAACGGCGCGAACGGTGCCGCGGTCGCCCAGCAGGCGTCCAGCTCGGTCAGCAACGCGTGCACGCGCTCGCCCGGCACGTTCTTGTGGATCAACGCCTTGGGCAGCCTCTCGGCGATGTCACCTGGCGTCTCGATCGCGGACGGTTTGCACGCCAGCGTGAACCTCAGCGGCCCGTCCGACGACAGCGTCACCCACGTGCACCGGCGGCCGATCTCGTCGCACGTGCCCTCGATCACCAGCCCGCCGGGAGCCATGCGCGACAGCATCGTGTCCCACGCCTCGAACGACTGCTCCTCGGTGTACTGGCGCAGCACGTTGAACGCGCGCAACAACACCGGCCGCGCGCCGGCCAGTTCGAAGCCACCGCGCCGGAAGTCCAGCCACGGCGGGTCAGCCACCGCCTTGCCCGCGTCGACGCGCTCCTGGTCGATCTCCAGCCCGAGCACGCGCACGTCAGGACGCACCGTCCGCAGCCGCAACGCCATCTCGACGGTGGTGATCGGCGACGAGCCGTACCCGAGGTCGACCACGAGTGGATCGGCGGCGTCCGACAGGAAGTCGGCCAGCGTGCCGGTCATCCACCGGTCGACCCGGCGCAGGCGGTTCGGGTTGGTCGTGCCGCGCGTCGGCAGGCCGAGCGCACGGGCCCGGCCGGCCGCTAGCCGCGGTTTGCGAGCCATTCCGACGTGAACTCGCTCTCCTTGTCCAGCAGCACCGCGACCTGCTCGGCGATCACCTTCTCGAGCTTGCCGCCGACGAGCGGGATGCTCACCTTGACCTCCCCCGCGAGGGTGAGCTTCGAGCCGGATCCGTTGTCCGTGACGGTGAACGAACCGTCCAACCGGCCCGGCACGCCGACCAGCGTGACCTCGACCGTGCCCGCGCCGGCCGCCCAGTTCTCGACGCGCTGGATCACGAGGTCGCCACCGAGCAGCGACTTGGCCACCGAGGGCAGGTGCTCCGCGGGCACGCCCTGCTTGAGCTGGTACGACGTCTTTCCGTCCACCGAGGTGAACGTCACGAGCTCGGCGTTGGTGCCGCCGATCGCGGCCAGCCTGTCCCGCAGATAGGTCTCGTCGACCATCGCGCCGAAGACCTTCTCCGCCGAATGGGGTGACGTGGTGTGGTGCTCGATGCGGCGTGCCATGTCGCGGAGGCTACCGTTGACGTCTGTGACCACCACGCAGTCCGTACCTCTGGCCGAGCGCACCACGCTCCGACTCGGTGGACCGGCCGCGCGGTTCGTCCACGCCACGACCGCCGCTGAGCTGGTCGAAGCCGTGCGAACAGCCGACGCCGCCGCCGACGAGAAAGTCCTCGTGCTCGGTGGCGGGTCCAACCTCGTGATCTCCGACGGCGGCTTCGACGGCACCGTGGTGCACGTCGCCACCAAGGGTTTCCGGCTCGATCCGCTGGGCGGCGGGATCGTCCAGTTCACCGTCGAGGCGGGCGAGGAGTGGGACGCGGTCGTCGCCGAGGCGGTCGCGCAGGGCCTCGGTGGCCTCGAGTGCCTCTCCGGCATCCCCGGCCTCAACGGCGCCACGTCCGTGCAGAACGTCGGCGCGTACGGCGTCGAGATCTCCCAGGTGCTGCAGTCGGTGGATCTGCTGGACCGGCGCAGCGGCAAGGTGCACCAGGTGCCCGCCGCCAAGCTGGGCCTCGACTACCGCACCAGCGTGCTGAAGGGCACGGACAACGCGGTCGTGCTGCGCACCCGGTTCTCGCTCACCGCCGGCGGCATGTCCGCCCCGATCCGCTACGCCGAGCTGGCGCGCGTTCTCGGTGTGGCGCAAGGTGATCGCGTGCCGGCGGACGAGGCCCGCAAGGCCGTCCTGGAGCTGCGCCGCGGCAAGGGCATGGTGCTCGACGCCACGGACCACGACACGTGGAGCGCCGGCTCGTTCTTCACCAACCCGATCATCGACGACTCGACCTTCACGAGCGTGCTGATCCGCATCTCCGAACGGCTCGGCGCCGACGTGAACGTGCCGGTCTACCCCGCGGGCCACGGTCAGAAGAAGCTCTCCGCCGCGTGGCTGATCGAACGGGCCGGCTTCCGCAAGGGCCACCAGGGCCCCGGCGGCCGGGTGTCGCTGTCCGGCAAGCACACGCTGGCGCTGACCAACCGCGGCGGCGCGTCGACCGAGGACCTGCTCGACCTGGCGCGCGAGGTGCGCGACGGCGTGCGGGCCGCGTTCGGCGTCGAACTGCACCCCGAACCGGTTTTCGTGGGCGTTCAGCTCTGAGTCAGTCCGGTCTGAGTCCGTCTGGGTCTAAGTCCGTCTGGGTGACTCCTTGTGACGAACCACTACTTGGCGTGTTTCATTGAGGTAGGGGCTGTGGAACGGGGGTCGCTATGAGCTACCTCGACGAGAACGCGCGAGAGGTCATCCGGCCGATCAAGCGCATGGTCGAAGACGAGTTCCTGTCGCGGCCCGGCGTGATCGGCGTCGACATCGGCGAGAAGGTCACCGCCGGACGCCCGACGGGCCAAGCAGCGATCGTGGTCTACGTGTGCGCCAAGGGGTCTCAGCACCCGCAGCAGATCCCGGCCGAGGTCGGCGGCGTGCCGACGGACGTGATCGCGGAGTCGATCGTGCTGCACCGCGCCAGGATCACCCGCACCGAAGACGAGCAACCTGTTGAGGCGCAACGCCATCCGGTGCTGCGCGGCGGCATCAGCATCGGCCCGGCCAGGTCGTTCAGGGTCGTGCCGCCGGAGGTGCCGAAAGCCGGCGAGTACGTGATCGCGGGCACGCTCGGCGCGTTCGTGGTCACCAGGGACGAGGCCAGGAAAGTGCTGGGGCTCACCACGTTCCACGTCGGCTGCGTCGACGACTCCTGGGCCGTGGGCGACGAGTTCGTGCATCCGTCCAGAGTGGACGGTGGAGTCCCCGGTGCCGACCAGATCGCGGTGCTGGACCGGGCGGCGCTGGCCGGCGCGGTCAGCGCGGCGGGCCTGCGGATGGGCAACCGGCCGTTCCGCGCGGAGGTGCTCGACATCGGCGCGATCACCGGCACCGCACCCGCGACGATCGGCTCCACCGTGCGCAAACACGGCCGCACAACGGGTCTGACCCACGGCATGGTCACGTCGACGGACGCGACCGTCCGGCTCGACTTCGGCGACGGAATCGGCATGAGGACGTTGCGCGACCAGATCCGCGTCCACTCGGCCGAACGCTTCGGCGACCACGGCGACAGCGGCGCGGTGCTGGTCGACGCCGACAACCGCGTCGTCGGCCTGTACGTCGCCGGATCAGGTTCGACGGGATTCGCGAACCCCGTCGAACCCGTCCTGCGTCAGCTCGACGTGGACTTGCTCACTCCCGGTGTGCCCGAGTCGCGGAGGCCTGAGCGCGGGGCTTGAGCACGATCGTGTCGAGGTTCACGTGCGACGGCCGGGTGACCGCGAACGCGATCACGTCCGCCACGTCGTCCGCGACCAGCGGCGTGATGCCCTGGTAGACCTTGGCCGCGCGCTCGGTGTCGCCGCCGAACCGGTTGGCCGAGAACTCCGTCTCGACCATGCCCGGCAGGATCTCGGTGATCCGCACCGGCTGGCCCAGCAGCTCGCCCCGCAACGTCCGGTGCAGCGCCGATTGGGCGTGCTTGGCGCTGGTGTACCCGGAGCCGTTGTCGTAGGCCTCGAACGCCGCGATGGACGTCACGGACACGATGCGCCCGTCACCGGACTCGATCAGCTTCGGGATGAACGCCTTGGTCACCAGCAGGGTGCCGAGGACGTTCGCCTCCCACATCCAGCGCCACTCCTCTGGATTCCCCTCGGCGACGGTCGAGAGCCCACGCGCGCCACCCGCGTTGTTCACGAGCACGTTCGCCCGGGGTACCCGCTCTGCGAAGGAGGCGACGGAGTCGGCGTCCGTGACGTCCAACTCGACGGCCGTCCCGTCGATCTCCTTCGCGATAACGTGGAGAAGGTCCAGACGACGTGCACCGAGCACGACGTGGAACCCCTCGGCGGCCAACCGCCGCGCGGTGGCCTCGCCGATGCCCGCGCTAGCTCCGGTCACTACTGCGACAGGTCGATTCACGACCTCGATCGTAGGCGGCCGAACGGCGTGTGACCGACGTCACTCGCACCATCGGGTCGTCCTGGACGTCCTGCTTTGTGGGAGGTCGAAACCGTGAAGAGAACACTTGTCGCGCTGGTCGCCGGGCTGACGCTGCTGACCGGCTGCTCGAGTGTCGAGGCGGGGTCACCGAAAGCGGACACCTCGCAACCGTCCGCGAAGGTCACCCTGTCCCCGGTAGACGGCACCAAGGACGTGCAGGTCACGACCCCGGTGCAGGTCACCGTGGTGGACGGCAACATCGAGTCCGTCGCGGTGAAGTCGCCGGAGGGCAAAGACGTCAAGGGCACCCTGACCGAGGACAAGTCGGGCTGGACCGCCGCCGAGCCGCTGGGCTACGGCAAGACGTACAGCTACTCCGGCAAGGTCGTCGGCAAGGACGGCAGGCCGGTCGAGCTCAAGGGCTCGTTCACCACCGTCGCGCCTGGTTCGCAGACCCGCGCGACGCTGTGGCCCAGCGACAACCAGACGGTCGGCGTCGCGGCGCCGATCATGGTCAAGTTCGAGGCCCCGGTCGAGGACAAGGCGACCGTCGAGAAGGCGCTCAAGGTCACCAACTCGGCGAACGTCACCGGCACCTGGGCCTGGCTCAACGCCCAGGAAGTGCACTACCGGCCGGAGAAGTACTGGCCGGCGAACACCACGGTCAAGGTCGAGGCGAAGCTCTACGGCGTGAACTACGGCGGTGGCGCGTTCGGCAAGGCCGACGTGACCTCGGACTTCACCATCGGCCGCAACCAGGTCGTGCAGATCAACAACCCGACGCACCAGCTCGTGGTCCTGCGCGACGGCCAGCAGGTCGCCTCGTACCCGGCGTCGTTCGGCAAGGACGCCGACGCGGAGCTGACCACGCCGAACGGCACGTTCGTGGTCATGTCGAAGAACGACACGTTCTCGTTCGACAACCCGCGTTACGGCTACACCAACGTCGTGAAGAAGTGGGCCGTCCGGTTCTCGAACCACGGCGAGTTCATCCACGAGAACAACGACAACGCGGCCAACATCGGCAAGGCGAACACCTCGCACGGCTGCGCGAACCTGCTCGAAGCCGACGCGAAGGCCTACTACGACTCGGCACTGGTCGGTGACCCGGTCGAGGTGACCGGCTCCATCACCACGTTGCCGCCGCAGTTCGACTGGTACGACTGGCAGATCCCGTGGGACCAGTGGAAGGCCAAGTCCGCCGTGAAGTAGGCGGACTAGCGGGAATGCGTCCCCCGACCAGGTCGTTTGAAGGTGTGTGCACCTAACACACGTGACGGCGGCCGGCGGGGGACGACTGGCCGTCCGTGAGGCAGGACCGTCCGACGCGCCGCCGGTGGTGTTGATCCACGGGTGGGCGCAGACAGGTGCGGTCTGGGACCTGCCGGACTTCCACACCTACGCCGTTGACCTGCGAGGACACGGCGAGTCCGACGATTTCGGCGACTACCGTGATTCCGCCCGGTGGGCCGACGACCTCAAGACCGTGCTCGATCACACGGGACCCGTGACCGTCGTCGGATGGTCCTACGGCGGGCTCGTGATCGCCGACTACTTGCGCTTCCACGGCACCGCGCTGATCAACGCGCTGGTGTTCGTGAGCGCCATCACCGAGATCGGCCGTGGCCGCCCCGGCGGTGCCACCGGCCCCGTGATGCGCGCCGCGTTGCCCGGCGCGATCACCGATGACGCCGTGATGGCGACGTTCTGCCAGGCCATGGCACCCGCGCTGGCTGCCGGGACGGTCGGCGAACTCACAGCCTCAGCGACTTCGGTGAGCCATAAAGTGCGAGGTGAGCTGTTCCGCAGGGATGTGGGCAGCGCTGACGTGCTGAAGGCAGTCGACGTGCCGACGCTGATCGTGCACGGAACTCAAGACGAGGTGGTCGCCCCTGCCGCCGCCGAGTACTCCGCCGCCCTGATCCCCGGAGCCGAGTTGAGCCTGTACCCCGACACCGCGCACGCGCCCTTCCTGGAGCGGCCCGCGCAGTTCCTCTCCGACCTGAAGCGGGTGGTCCGGTGAAGCGCGTAGCCGTGCTCTCGGTCCACACCTCGCCCCTGGAACAACCGGGCACGGGCGACGCGGGCGGGATGAACGTCTACATCGTGCAGACGGCCACGCGGATGGCCCAGCGCGGCGTCGAGGTGGAGATCTTCACCCGCGCCACGTCGTCGGAGCTGCCGCCGGTGGCCGAACTGGCGCCCGGCGTGCGCGTCCGGCACGTCGCCGCGGGACCGTTCGAAGGGCTGGGCAAGGAAGAGCTGCCCGGTCAGCTCTGTGCGTTCACGGCGGGTGTCTTACGCGCTGAGGCACGGCACGAGCCCGGCTACTACGACGCGATCCACTCGCACTACTGGCTGTCCGGGCAGGTCGGCTGGCTCGCGCGGGAACGGTGGGGCGTGCCGCTCGTGCACACCGCGCACACGCTGGCCAAGGTGAAGAACCTGGCGCTGGCCGAGGGCGACACTCCGGAGCCCCGGATGCGGGTGATCGGCGAGGAACAGGTGGTCAACGAGTCGGACCGGCTGGTGGCCAACACCGACATCGAGGCCAGCGAACTGATCAAGCTCTACGACGCCGAACCGTCCAAGGTCGCCGTGGTGCCGCCCGGTGTGGACCTCGACAGGTTCACCCCCGGCGACCGCGACAAGGCGCGGCACTGGTTCGGGATCCCGCGCGACGCGATCGTGCTGGCGTTCGTCGGCCGCATTCAGCCGCTGAAGGCTCCTGACGTGCTGCTGCGCGCCGCCGCGGAGATGCTCGTGCGCGATCCAGGGCTGCGGTCGAAGCTGGTCGTGCTGATCGTCGGCGGACCGTCCGGCAGTGGCACGGAACGGCCGAAGGCGCTGGAAGAACTGGCCGTGCAGCTGGGCATCACCGACGTGGTGCGGTTCCTGCCGCCGCAGCCGGGCCCGACGCTGGCGGAGGTCTACCGGGCGGCCGATCTGGTGGCCGTGCCGAGCTACAACGAGTCGTTCGGGCTGGTGGCGCTGGAGGCCCAGGCCTGTGGGACACCGGTGGTCGCGGCGGCGGTCGGCGGGTTGCCGGTCGCGGTCAACGACGGGGTGTCCGGGGTGCTCGTGCACGGGCACGAGGCCGGTGAGTGGGCCTCCGCGATCAGCGGGGTGGCGTTGCCGCAGCGGGAGCACCTGGCGAGCAACGCGGTGGGGCATGCGCGACGCTTCTCGTGGGATCGCACGACTGATGCTCTGCTGGCGGGGTATCAAGAGGCGGCAGACGTGTTCCGCCGGGAGGTTTTCGCTTGAGCGACTCGATTGACGACGTGATCAAGGCTTTCCTGGACGAGCGGGAGCTGAAGTACGACCGGCGTGAGCCCGGGAAGTTCTTCGTGACGCTGCCGGGCACCAAGAAGCTGCAGACGAACGTGTGGCTGGTCGAGACGACGCACGCGTTGGTCGTCGAGGCGTTCGTGTGCCGGAGGCCGGACCAGTCGTTCGAGGACGTCTACCGGTTCCTGCTGCGTCGCAACGCACGGCTGTACGGCGTGCACTACACGATCGACGGCGAGGGTGACATCTACCTGGTCGGACGGGTCGGGAAGCACGCTGTGACGGCCGATGAGCTGGACCGCGTGCTCGGCCAGGTGCTGGAGGCCGCCGACGGCGACTTCAACCCGTTGCTGGAGATCGGGTTCGCCGACGCGATCCGGCGGGAGTGGGCGTGGCGGGTGTCGCGCGGTGAGTCGCTGGCGAACCTGCAGGCCTTCCAACATCTCGTTTCGGAGTAGGCGGCAACTCGTTTCGGCCTAGGCGGCAACCCCCGGTCCCGCCCGCACCGTCGGACAGACATGCGTAAACCAGTGCTGTGGGTGGGAGTCGCGTTGCTGGCCCTGGTTTCAACGGGGTGTAGCAGCAGCAAGAACAGTGGTGGCATGTCGGCGCAGGACGCCGCTGCGCCACCACAGGCGGCGCAGCAAAAGGCGCCGCAGCAGGAGAACAACGCACAGAACGGCCAGAACGCACAGGGCGTGCAGCCGGTGCAGCAGCAGGAACGGCAGTTGGTGCGCACGGCGACCGTTGACCTGCGTGCCGACGACGTGCTGAAGGCCATCGGTCAGGTGAAGGACCGCGCTCAGGCCGTGGGCGGGTTCGCGGGACAGGAGAACTCGACCAAGAGCTCGGGGTCCGTGACCGTGCGGGTGCCGTCTTCCGAGCTGGACAGGGTCGTCCGGGATCTCGCGAACGTCGGTGAGGTCACCCGGAGCGAGGTGCGCAGCGAGGACGTCACCGACCAGCTGGTCGACGTCGAGGCGCGGATCGCGACGCAGAAGGCCAGCGTCGAGCGGCTGCGGGTGCTGTTCGAGCGGGCGGGGACGACGGCCGAGATCGCGCAGATCGAGTCCGAGCTGACCAAGCGGCAGAGCGAGCTCGAGTCGATGCAGCGGCGCAGCGAGTCGTTGAAGGGCAAGGTCTCGCTCGCCACGCTGACCGTGCAGGTCGCGACGGTGCCGATCGCGGCGCCCGAGCCGGAGAAGGCCGGGTTCCTCAGCGCTCTCGCCGGTGGCTGGAACGCGCTGCTCGCGGTGCTGGGCGGGATCCTGATCGCGGTCGGCGCCGTGCTGCCGTTCGTGGTGGCGCTCGGCGTGCCCGCGGCGGCGGTGATCTACCTGCTGCGCCGCCGGAAGCGTGTCACTCGAATGAACGAAGCAGCGTGATCGAGTTCTACTGAGAGTGGTCCTTCGTTGATGCGCGGAACGGCTCGGGAGAGAGGGGGAGTCGCATCGAGCCGTCCCGCGTCAAAGGTCCCCGCTGCATGGATCCGTGGACGGGGGGTGCCTGCGGATCCCAAGCGGGCCACGCGATTCGACGGGGGATGACGAACCGCGCTCGGTGCCTCGCGCTCGTCGAGTAAGCGTGGGAGCCGACTCGCGGAGGCGGTATCAACTTCTCAGATACATCATTGCGTTCACAAGTGCTTGTATTACTCCATTCGAGTGTATTTAGACCTGCTAAGTAACGCATCTGTAGCGATCGAGCAGTCCTTGACCTGCTCAGTGGCCTGGCTCACGATGACCCCACAGGCTGGGTGTACAGCGAGTGAATGAGGTCGCCGCATGGTCTTTCGCAGTCCGTTCCCCGATGTCGAGATCCCTGATGTGTCGCTGCACGAGCTGTTGTTCGGCGACATCGCCGACCGGGCGGACCGGGTTGCGCTGATCGACGGCATGTCCGGCGCCTCGATCACGTACGGCCAACTCGCCGGCATGATCGACCGCATGGCCGCCGCACTGGCCGCGCGCGGCATCGGCAAGGGCGACGTGGTCGGCATCCTCAGTCCGAACACGCCCTACTACGCCGTCGTGTTCCACGGCATCCTGCGTGCGGGCGCCACGGCGACCACGATCAACGCGCTCTACACGGCCGACGACGTCGCCCATCAGCTGCACGACGCGGGCGCGAAGATGCTGTTCACGGTGTCCGTGCTGTTGCCCAACGCCGCACCCGGCGCCGCGAAGGCCGGCGTGACCGACGTCGTGGTGCTGGACGGCGCCGAGGGCTACCCGTCGTTGCCGGAGCTGCTGGCGAACGACCACCCGGTGCCGTCGGTCGAGATCAACCCGGCCGAGGACATCGCGGTGCTGCCGTACTCGTCCGGCACGACCGCGTTGCCCAAGGGCGTCATGCTGACGCACCGCAATTTGGTCGCGAATCTCGTGCAATGCGGCCCAATTCTTTCGGATGTTGGCCCGCACACCCGAATTCTTGCGGTATTGCCGTTCTTCCACATCTACGGCATGCAGGTGTTGATGAACAACGGCCTGTACATCGGCGGTGTCGTCGTGACGCTGCCGAAGTTCGAACTGCCCGAGTTCCTCCGCGTCATCGCCGAACACAAGACCGACCGCGTCTACATCGCACCGCCGGTCGCCGTCGCCCTGGCCAAGCACCCGATCGTCGACAACTACGACCTGTCCGCCATGTCCACGCTGTTCTCGGGCGCCGCACCGCTGGACGTGGAACTCGCCGCCGCGGTCCGCAAGCGCCTCGGCTGCCGCGTCTCCCAGGGCTACGGCATGACCGAGATGTCCCCGGTCAGCCACGCGATCCCGGACGACCGCGACGACATCTCGGTGGGCACCGTCGGCGTGATCATCCCGAACCTCGAATGCCGCCTGGTCGACCCGGCGTCGGGCGAGGACGTCGGCGTCGGCGAACGCGGTGAGCTGTGGTGCAAGGGCCCGAACATCATGAAGGGCTACCTCAACAACGCCGACGCCACCGCAGCCACCATCGACGACGAGGGCTGGCT
Source organism: Lentzea sp. NPDC054927 (assembly GCF_053610285.1). NCBI lineage: Bacteria > Bacillati > Actinomycetota > Actinomycetes > Pseudonocardiales > Pseudonocardiaceae > Lentzea > Lentzea sp. NPDC054927. The sequence goes on along the minus strand of NZ_JBSGXZ010000036.1, from coordinate 15,424 downwards.
GCACACCGGCGACGTGGCCGTGATCGACGCCGACGGCATCGTCTCGATCGTCGACCGCGTCAAGGAGCTCATCAAGTACAAGGGCTACCAGGTCCCACCGGCCGAACTCGAAGCCGTGCTGCTCACCCACCCGGAGATCGCCGACGCGGCGGTCATCGGCGTGCGGGACGCGGACGGCGAAGAGGTCCCGAAGGCCTTCGTGGTCCGGCAGGCCGACTCGGCGATCGACGCCGACGCCGTGATGGCGTTCGTGGCCGAGAACGTGTCGCCGCACAAGAAGGTGCGCGCGGTGGAGTTCATCGAGGCGATCCCGAAGTCGGCCGCGGGCAAGATCCTTCGCAAGGACCTGAGGGCCCGCGAACAGGCCTGATCGGCAGAGTCGAGGAGGCCCCGGCAGGATGCTGCCGGGGCCTCTCGGCTTTCTCGGGGAAGGTGGGCTGGGATGGACGACGAACTGGCGGACCTGCGCAGGCGGGCTGCGGAAGGTGACAGCGACGCCGTGGACGAACTCGTGGAACTCGCGGGTGAGCGCGGCGATCTCGACGAGTTGCGCCGGCTCGCCGCGGGCGGTTCGTCCGACGCCGTCGACCAGCTGGTGATGCTCGCGGGTGAGCGCGGCGACTTCGACGAGTTGCGCCGGCTCGCTGCGGCCGGGTCCAGCGACGCCGTGGACCAGCTCGTGGAGCTCGCCCAGGAGCGCGGCGACCTCGACGAGCTGCGCCGCCTCGCCGACGCGGGCAGCAGCGACGCGGCGGACGTCCTGGCTCAGCTGGAGGAGTAGGTCAGCAGCGTCTTCTGCAGCGCTCCGATCAGCCAGTCCTGGTAGCGGTCGGCCGGCCATCCCAGCACCTGGTGCACGTGCGGCGACAACATCGTCGTCAGCACGTCCGCCACCCGCTCGACGTCGAGCTCCGCCACCACCTCCCCGGTCCCGGCCAGCGCCGTGGCCAGCGCCAGGCAGTTGGCGCGCATCGCCACCTCGCCCTCGTCGGAGATTCGCCGCATGTCCGCGTCCGCCCCGGACGACTCGATGCCGGCCATGATCAACGCACCCGCGCGCTCCAGCACGGCGGCGTTGCGCCGCACGATCGAGGCGATCATCTCGCGTCCCGCCGAGACCTCCAGCACCTCCTGGAACTCCGGCCGGTCCCGCATCGCGACCGGGGCCTCGTCGCCCGCGATGGCGACGTTGAGGGCGTCCTGGAAGATCTCGACCTTGTTCCGGTAGTGCGTGTACACGGTCCGCTCGGACACGCCCGCCTCGTACGCGATCTTCTTGATCGACGTCGCCACGAACCCGTCCCGCGCGAACAGGCGGTGGCCCGCGTCGCGCACCAGGAGGCGCGTGTAGGCGGCCCCCTGCTCTCGCAGCGGTGAGCTGTACGAACGCTTGACTTCGTCATTCATCGAGCGCAGTCTAGCTGTATTCGTTGCATAGCGTCTGCAGTCAAAAGGAGCAACAGCGATGGCGCAGCTCAGAGGCATCAGAGGCGTGAAGATCCCGGTGACCGACCTCGCGCGAAGCATCGACTGGTACGGCCAGGTGTTCGGCTTCCAGGTCGAGTGGGAGTTCGCGGACGCGGACGAGGTGGTGAGGGGCGTCGCGGGCACGGTGGGCAACGGTGCGGCGGGGCTCAGCCTCAGGCTCAACCCCGGAAAAGCCACGGCGATCGCCGGGTTCGACCCGGTCAACTGGGCCGTGGAGACGCGCAAGGACCTCAACGAGTGGATCGAGCGCCTCGACGAGCTGGACATCCCGCACTCGCCGGAGATCGAGGCGAGCATCGGCTGGCTGCTGGTCTTCAACGACCCGGACGGGCTGGAGATCCACGTCTACACCGACGAGTCCCATGGCGTGGATCACGGTGACCGGCCGGGGTACGGCAGGAGGGTCGGCATGGCAGGCTAGCCGCCATGTCTGTCGGAACCTTGGTGCTGCTCCGCCACGGCGAGAGCACGTGGAACGCGGAGAACCTGTTCACCGGCTGGGTGGACGTTCCCTTGTCGGAGAAGGGCGAGCGGGAGGCCCGCCGCGGCGGTCAGCTGCTGCGCGAAGCCGGTGTGCTGCCGGAGATCCTGCACACCAGCCTCATGCGCCGGGCGATCATGACCGCGAACCTGGCGCTCGACGCCGCCGACCGGCACTGGATCCCGGTCAAGCGCGACTGGCGCCTCAACGAGCGGCACTACGGCGCGTTGCAGGGCAAGAACAAGAAGCAGACGCTGGAGGAGTTCGGCGAGGAGCAGTTCATGCTCTGGCGCCGGTCCTACGACACTCCGCCGCCGCCCATCGAGCCCGGCAGCGAGTACTCCCAGGACACCGACCCGCGCTACGCGGACCTCGGTCCCGACCTGCCGCTGACCGAGTGCCTGCTGGACGTCGTCAAGCGCATGCTCCCGTACTGGGACGAGGCGATCGTGCCGGACCTGCGCACCGGCAAGACGGTCCTCGTGGCCGCGCACGGCAACTCGCTGCGCGCGCTCGTGAAGCACCTCGACGGCATCTCGGACGAGGCCATCGCGGGCCTCAACATCCCGACCGGCATCCCGCTGCGCTACGACCTCGACGAGGACCTGAAGCCGCTCAAGCCGGGTGGCGAATACCTCGACCCGGACGCCGCCAAGGACGCCATCGCGGCGGTCGCGAACCAAGGCCGCTGACCACATTTCGGGAAAAGCGCACCCGGCGTTCGGGTGCGCTTTTCGCGTCTAAGGACACGGTTGGGTGAACACGGTCTGACCAGGGCGGGAACAACCGTCCACTGAGGTGTCGCGGGTGTCACGGTTCACGCTTCCGCACTAGGCCAAGACACCTCTGAGCTGCTTACCATTCGCCTCGTGACCACAACGGGTTACCTCGCTGTGTCGATCGGCCTCGCGCTCATCGGCGTGATCGCTGCTTTCTTCGTCGGCCGGTTCACCGCCCCGCGCGCACCGAAGGTCCCCGAGGGCCTCACGGTCGCCGACCTGATGCAGCGGATCGTCGAGGACTCCCACGACGGCATCGTGGTGCTGAACCACTTCGGTGACGTAGTGCTGCACAACCCGAGGGCAGAAGAGCTGGGCGTCGTTCGCAACAACCGCGTCGACGACCGCGCACGCAAGGCCGCGGAGGCCGTCCGCAGCAGCAACGAGATCGTTTACGTCGACATCTCGCCACCGGACGGGACGGGCACCAAGGGCCGTCAGCCGGCGGCGGTGCACGCCGAGGTCCGGTTGCTCACCGAGGGCTTCACGGTGGTCGACGCGAGCGACGAGTCCGAGGCGGTGCGGCTGGAGAAGACCCGGCGCGACTTCGTGGCGAACGTCAGCCACGAGCTCAAGACCCCGGTCGGCGCGCTCGCGCTGCTGGCCGAGGCCGTGCTGGACGCGAGCGACGACCAGGACGAGGTCCGCCGGTTCAGCGCGAAGATCATGCAGGAGGCGACTCGCCTCGGTGTGCTGGTCACCGAGCTGATCGCGCTGTCCCGCCTGCAGGGCGCGGAGAAGCTGCCGGAGCTGTCCGACACCGAGATCGACGTCGTGATCAACGAGGCGCTGTCGCGGTCCAAGCTCGCCGCCGAGTCGGTCAACATCTCGATCACCACCGACGAACCGAGTGGGTTCGTCGTGCCGGGTGACAGGTCGTTGCTGGTCACGGCGCTGACGAACCTGCTGGACAACGCCGTCGCGTACTCGCCTCCTGGCAGCCCGGTGAGCGTGAGCCGCAGACTGGTGGACGGGCACGTCGAGATCGCCGTGACCGACCGCGGCATCGGCATCGCCGAGGACCAGCAGACACGGGTTTTCGAGCGGTTCTACCGCGTCGACAAGGCTCGGTCGCGCGCGACCGGAGGCACCGGTCTCGGGCTCGCGATCGTCAAGCACGTCGCCGCCAACCACGGCGGCGAGGTGAAGCTGTGGAGCCTGCCAGGAACGGGGTCCACCTTCACGCTGCGGCTTCCGGCCGCGGCAACCGAACCCAACCCGACCCTCGTCCCCACCGGCGCGGGCGACACTGGAGGAGAGCTGTGACCAGGGTGCTCATCGTGGAGGACGAGGAGTCCTTCGCCGATCCGCTCGCCTTCCTGCTGCGCAAGGAAGGGTTCACCGCCGCGCTCGCGGCCACCGGCCAGGAGGCGCTCGAGGAGTTCGACCGCAACGGCGCCGACATCGTGCTGCTCGACCTGATGCTGCCCGGCATGAGCGGTACCGACGTCTGCAAGCAGCTGCGGCAGCGCTCCGCCGTCCCCGTGATCATGGTGACCGCGCGGGACAGCGAGATCGACAAGGTCGTCGGCCTGGAACTGGGCGCGGACGACTACGTCACCAAGCCGTACTCGGCCCGCGAGCTCATCGCCCGCATCCGCGCGGTGCTGCGCCGCGGCGGCGAGTCCGAGGACCTGCTGCCGCAGATCCTGGAGGCCGGTCCGGTGCGCATGGACGTGGAACGCCACGTCGTCACCGTCGCAGGTCAGGACATCAGCCTCCCGCTCAAGGAGTTCGACCTTCTCGAGTACCTGCTGCGCAACGTCGGTCGCGTGCTCACCCGCGGTCAGTTGATCGACCGGGTGTGGGGCGCGGACTACGTGGGCGACACGAAGACGCTGGACGTGCACGTCAAGCGGCTGCGGTCGAAGATCGAACCGGACCCGTCGGCTCCTCGTCACCTGGTGACGGTGAGGGGTCTCGGTTACAAGTTCGAGTCCTGACGGACACGACCAGGTACCGTTTCCGGCGTGCGCCTGGGCGTTCTAGACGTGGGGTCCAACACCGTCCACCTACTGGTGGTGGACGCACATCGTGGTGCCCACCCGATTCCGACGACGTCCGAGAAGACGATCCTGCGTCTCGCAGAGCAGCTCGACGACAAGGGTCAGCTCTCCAAGTCGGGCGCTGACCAGCTGGTTCGTGCGGTGGCCGGCGCGAAGGCGTCGGCCAAGCGGTCCGGCTGCGAGGACCTGATGGCGTTCGCGACCTCGGCCGTGCGCGAGGCGGGCAACTCCGCCGAGGTGCTCGACCGGGTGCGCACCGAGACCGGGGTCGACCTCAAGGTCCTGTCCGGCGAGGACGAGGCGCGGTACACGTTCCTCGCGGTCCGCCGCTGGTACGGCTGGTCCGCGGGCAAGCTGCTGAGCCTCGACATCGGCGGCGGCTCGCTGGAGCTCGCCGTCGGCCGCGACGAGAACCCCGACATGGCCTTCTCCGTGCCACTGGGCGCGGGCAGGCTCACCAGGACCCGGTTCAAGAAGGACCCGCCCCGGCGCTCGGAGGTCCGCGAGACCACCGACTGGCTCGCCGAACAGCTCGCGCCCGTCGCGCGGAAGCTGAAACGCGCGGGTGAACCCGATCGAGTGGTTGCGACCTCAAAAACTTTCCGAACGCTGGCGCGGCTCACCGGGGCCGCGCCATCGTCTGCCGGGCCCAGGGCGCGCCGGGTTCTCACCGACGCCGGCCTGCGGCAGCTGATCGCGTTCATTTCCCGGATGTCGGCCAGCGACCTCGCCGAGCTGGAAGGCGTGAGCACCTCGCGCGCCCATCAGCTCGTCGCGGGCGCGTTGGTCGCGGAGGCAACAATGCGAGCCCTGTCACTCACGCAGCTGGAGATTTGCCCCTGGGCACTCCGGGAGGGTGTCATCCTCCGGCGGCTGGACCACACTGATGGGACGGACCAGAGCGATACTGGACGGACTGGCCAGACCGGGGCACGGTGGAGTTGATGAGTCGAGAGAGCGGATCGGACCAGACGCAGCGCACAGTCGCTGAGCTGCTCGCCCAGTACGGGGGCAGCGCAGAGAGTGCGCCTCGTCGGCGACGCCGCCGGGCGGCTGATGACGAGGACGATGTCCAGCAGCCGGAGACCGCACCCCAGACGATCATCGAGAGGGTCCTGTCCGACAGCGGCCGGCTGATGGCCATCCGCGACGACGACCAGCCCCAGCCGGGCCGTCGCGCGGCACCCGAACCTCCGGCGCCTCCCGTCGGGCCGCCGCCCGCCGAGCGCACCGCGTACCAGCCGAAACCGCCGGTCGCGCCGCCCGCCGGTCCGCCGCAGGTCCGCAGACCCGCGCCTCCCGCCCCGCCGGTCGTACCGCCGCCCGTCGCCGCCGCCGAGCAGACCAGGCAGGTGCCGCAGGTCCGCGACCAGCCGTCGCGTTCCGACATGCCGCGTCCCGAGGCCGCACGTCCCGAGGCACCGTCGCGTTCCGACATGCCCCGGCCCGACGTGAGCTCGCGCCTGGAGGCGGGTGCCCCGCCGGCCACGTCGCGCACGAACATCGCCCGGCCGCCCAAGCCGGGACCGCCTCCCGTGCCGAAGCCCGCTCCGCCGGGCCCGCCGCGCGAGGCGATGACCGAGCAGCTCCCGCGCATCCCGGCCAAGGCGCCGGTGGACCAGATCGCCGCGCTCGAGACCGAGTCCGTGCTGATCGTGCCGCCGGCCCCGCCGCGGCTGCCGGAACCGCTGCCGAACAACCAGCCGGACGCCTGGTTCTCCGACGACGAGATGGCCGCCCAGACCGACCTGGCCATGGCTCCGATGCCGCCGATGGAGTCGACCGCGGCCCATCCCGCCCCGTACGTGGACGACGACGACTCGCAGGAGTACGCCGTCTACCGCGCCGAGGACGACTACCTCGCGGACGAGGACGACGAGGCGGAAGACGACGGCCCCGCGGGTCTCGACGACGCCGAAGAGGTCACCGACGAGGACCCGGAAGACGCAGGTCAGCGCTCTGCGGCCAAGGAATGGCTGATCATGATCGGCCAGCTCGCCGTCGGCGTGCTCGGCGGTGCTGCCCTGTGGCTCGCGTTCAACTTCCTGTGGCGCTCCGTACCCGCCGCCGCACTCGTCGTGGCGCTTGCCGTTACCGTGGGTCTGGTGTTGCTAGTTCGCAAGATCCGCCGAGCAGACGATCTGCAGACCACCGTCCTGGCCGTGCTCGTGGGCCTCATCGTCACGGTCTCACCAGCGGCGATGCTGCTGGTGAAGAGTTGACCGCCCGCATCCCGGTCGGGCTTTCCACGGCGTCGGTCTACCCGCAGCCCGCCGGAGCCGCCTTCGAGATGGCCTCCGACCTGGGCTACGACGGCGTCGAGCTGATGGTGTGGGCCGACCCGGTGTCGCAGGACATCAGGGCCGTCGACCGCCTGTCGTCCCGATCGGGCATGCCGGTTCTCGCCGTGCACGCCCCCTGCCTGCTCATCTCGCAGCGGGTGTGGTCCCCGGACCCGGTCGAGCGCCTGCGCAAGTCGGTGCAGGCCGCCGCCGATCTCGGGGCACCGACCGTCGTGCTGCACCCGCCGTTCCGGTGGCAGCGCAAGTACGCGGACGGGTTCGCCGACCTCGTCTCGTCGCTGGAGGACGAGAGCGGGATCGCGATCGCGGTCGAGAACATGTTCCCGGTCCGGCGGCCGCTGGGGCGGGGCCGGTCGGTGCAGATGACCGCGTTCAAGCCCTCGATCGACCCCACCGACGTGGGACATTCCAACTACACCCTGGACCTGTCGCACTCGGCAGCCGCGCACATGGACGCGCTGGAACTGGCCAAGCGGATGGGCGACGGGCTGCGGCACATCCACCTCGCGGACGGGTCCGGCGCGCCCAAGGACGAGCACATGGTCCCCGGCCGCGGCACTCAGCCCTGTGCCGAGCTCTGTGAGCTGCTGGCTCGGGGCGGGTTCGACGGGCAGGTCGTGCTGGAGGTCAACACCCGTCGCGCGGCGTCGCCTGCTGCTCGGCGGGAGATGCTCGCGGAGTCGTTGCTGTTCGCGCGGCTGCACCTGGAGTTCCCGACCGAGGGTGGCACGGGGAAGGGCCGTTCGTCGCTGTCGCACTGATGTCGCGGTGGCCAGACACCGGTAATTCGACTGGCGAGTTAGGGTTCGTGCTGTGAACCCGCTGCGAGCGTTGATCATGGCCGCGTCTCGCAACGAGACTGTCCGTCATCTCGTCGCCAGCGCGCCGATCAGCCGTGACGTCGTGAAGCGGTTCGTGGCGGGCGAGACCACGCAGGACGCCGTAGACGTCGTGCGCGGTCTTGGTCTGCCGGTGACGCTGGACTACCTCGGCGAGGACACCACGGACAAGGCGCAGGCCGAGAAGATCGTGCAGGCGTACCTGGAGTTGCTCGACGCGTTGCACGCCGCAGGGCTGGCCAGGGACGCCGAGGTCAGCGTGAAGCTGTCGGCGGTGGGGCAGAACCTCGACGAGGCGCTCGCCCTGACGAATGCCAGCCGGATCTGCGCGGCGGCCGAGCAGTGCGGCACGACGGTCACGCTCGACATGGAGGATCACACCACCACGGATTCGACGTTGCGGATCCTGCTGGAGCTGCGGCGCACCTGGCCGTGGGTGGGTGCGGTGTTGCAGACCTACCTGCACCGGACGCTGGACGACTGCAAGGCGCTGGCCGGGCCCGGATCACGGGTCAGGCTGGTCAAGGGCGCCTACGCGGAGCCTGCCGAGGTTGCGATTCAGGATCCACACGAGGTGGACTTGAACTACGTGCGGTGCCTGAACGTTCTCCTCGCAGGAGAGGGTTACCCGATGTTCGCCACGCACGATCCGCGGTTGATCGAAATCATTGGCGAACGGGCCCGCTGGTATGACAAAACTGAGTTCGAGTACCAGATGCTCTACGGCATCCGGCCGGAAGAGCAGAGGCGTCTTGGCACTCGTGTTTATGTCCCATATGGCGAGCAGTGGTACGGATATCTCATGCGGCGACTAGCGGAACGGCCTGCCAACGTGACTTTCTTCTTGCGGTCGCTGGCCAGCCGCTCATGACCTTCACCAAGTCCAGTGCGGTCCGGTCGCTCGGTGACGGAACCTTCACCGCGTCCCTGCCCGCCGAGTGGACCGTCGGTCCCAAACCCCACGGCGGGTTCCTGCTCGCGGTGATGACGCGGGCCGCTGCCCACGTCGCCGAGGGCGATCCGCTCGCCGTGTCGGCCCAGTTCCTGCGGGCGCCGGAGATCGGTCCGGTGCTGGTCAGGACCGAGGTGCGCAAGGCGGGGCGGACGGCAACGGTCATCGCGGTGACCTTGGAACAGCGCGGTCAGGTGTGCGTCGAGGCGACGGTGACGACGGGACGGATTCCCGAGCACCGGGCCGACTACGTGAACCTGCCGGCGATCCCGGCCGCGCCGCCGCCCGGTTCGGTGGAGCTGGCGACGTTCCCCACCGGTGGTGTCTACAAGGTCGGCAGCCTCTGCGACCTGCGGATCGACCGGGATTCGGCGACGTTCCTCGACCGGCGCACGGACGGCCCGCTGACCCTGAAGCTGTGGGCGCGGCCGATCGACGAGCAGCCGGACCCGTACTTCGCGTTGCTCGCGGGCGATCTGTCGATGCCGGTGACGTTCAACCTCGGCCGCTTCGGGTGGTCGCCGACGGTGCAGCTGACCGCGTTGCTGCGGGCCCGGCCGGCGCCGGGGTGGCTGCGCATCCACGTCACCTGCCAGGCGGTGCACGGGCAGTGGTTCGACGAGGACGCCACGGTGATCGACTCAGCCGGCCGGCTGGTGTGTCAGGCACGGCAGTTGGCGTTGACGCCTGCTGTGTGAGACTTGACCGATGACGAAGATCGCGGTGCTCGGCGCGGGCAAGATCGGTGAGGCGCTGCTGTCCGGGCTTCTGCAGGGTGGTCGTTCGGCTGCCGATCTGATGTTCACCGAGAAGCACGAGGCCCGTGCGCGCTCGCTCACCGAGCAGTACGGGTTCGAGGCGGTGGACGTCGCCGGTGCCGCGGCCAAGGCCGACGTGTTGATCGTCGCGGTCAAGCCGCAGGACATCGAGCCGTTGCTCACGGAGCTGAAGCCGGTCCTGCGCGCGGGCACGCTCATCGTGTCGTTGTGCGCCGGCCTGCCGACGTCGCTGTACGAACGCAGGCTGCCCGCGGGCACGCCGGTCGTGCGGGTCATGCCGAACACCCCGATGGTCGTCGGCGAGGCCATGAGCGCGGTGTCCGGCGGCTCCAACGCCACGCCTGAGCACCTCAAGGTCGTCGAGGAGCTCCTCTCGACCGTGGGCAAGGTCGCAGTGGTGCCGGAGTCGCAGCAGGACGCGGTGACGGCCCTGTCCGGCTCCGGGCCCGCCTACTTCTTCTTCCTGGTCGAGGCGATGATCGACGCGGGCATCCTGCTCGGCATCCCGCGCGACCTGGCCTCGACGCTGATCATCCAGTCCGCGGTGGGCGCCGCGACGATGCTGGCCGAGGGCACGAGCCACCCGGTCATCCTGCGTGAGGCGGTCACCTCGCCGGCGGGAACGACGATCATGGCGATCCGGGAGCTGGAGAAGCACGGCGTCCGTGCGGCCCTGCTCGCTGCCATCGAATCGGCGCGTGACCGCTCGGTCGAGCTGGGCCGTCAGCACGAAGACTGACCAGGATTGACTGGGTTGGACGTCGCAGGAGTCACACCAGTCCCGCTACTCTCAGAGGCAGCACGTGCGTGTCGAACCGTCGGTGGGGAAGACCGACGGCACGACACGTGTCGAAGGATGCGGTGATTTATGCCTGCGAAGGAGAACGAACGAACAGGTCTCGCTCAGGTCCAGTTCCTGACCGTGGCCGAAGTGGCCTCGATGATGCGGGTCTCGAAGATGACCGTGTACCGGCTGGTGCACTCCGGCGAACTGCCCGCTGTGCGGGTGGGAAAGTCGTTCCGGGTGCCTGAAAAAGCGGTGCATGCCTACCTCGAGAACGCGTACTTCGACGCTGGCTGAAGGCTGGCGAACCCCAGCGGGTAGACTGGTAGGCCGATCGTGCTTACCGGCGCGCCGTGCTTGACACGGCCAAGGCTGGGGCGCGCCAGTCAAAGCAACGTCTAGAGCTAAGGAACCCGCATGGGCTCGGTCATCAAGAAGCGCCGCAAGCGCATGTCGAAGAAGAAGCACCGCAAGCTGCTGCGCAAGACCAGGGTCCAGCGCAGGAAGCGCGGCAAGTAAGCCCCGCATGCGCTTTACCGCCGCCGGTCCCCTCACGGGGATCGGCGGCGGTTGCGTTTCCGGGCCTGTCCGTGACCTGGCCGGGTGCTTGCAGTGGCACGGAATATCACCCAGTGAGACGAGCGCCGGGAAACACGGGAACGGTCGCCGCCGATCGGGTGATTAGCCGGTAAAGCCTGCGTGACCTGCGTCAAGACGGCGTTCCGGCCCCCTCCGGTTTCACATCTGGTCTGTAGCATCGACCAATCGCAACGCCCTTCTGCTTGGAGTCGCATGACGCCCAAGGTCGTCCTCGTCACCGGAGTCAGCCGCTTCCTCGGCGGCCACCTCGCCGCACGCTTCGCCGCGAACCCGGACATCGAGCGCGTGCTCGGTGTGGACACCGAGCCGCCGCCACGTGACCTCCTGCGCCGCATGGGCAGGGCGGAGTTCGTGCGGGCGGACATCCGCAACCCGCTGATCAGCAAGGTCATCTCCACCGCGAACGTGGACACGGTCGTCCACGCCTCCGTCACCGCCAACCCGGCGGGCCCCACCGGTCGCACGGCGATGAAGGAGATGAACGTCATCGGGACCATGCAGCTGCTGGCCGCGTGCCAGAAGTCGCCGAAGGTCCAGAAGCTCGTCGTGAAGTCCACGAGCGCCGTGTACGGGTCGTCGTCGCGTGACCCCGCGGTGTTCACCGAGGACATGGGCCCCAAGGACCTGCCGTCGTCCGGTTACGCCAAGGACGCGGTCGAGGTCGAGGGGTACGTCCGCGGGTTCGGCCGCCGCAGGCCGGACGTGAACGTCACCACGCTGCGCTTCACGAACTTCATCGGGCCGCGCATCGACACCGTGCTGACCCGCTACTTCGCCCTACCGGTCGTGCCCACCGTCCTGGGCTACGACGCTCGGGTGCAGCTGCTGCACTCCGAGGACGCGCTGGCGGTCCTGGAGCGCGCGACGCTGCACGACCTGCCCGGTGTGTACAACGTGGGAGGCGACGGTGTGCTGCTGCTGTCGCAGGCCATCAGGCGGGCGGGCAGGCTGAACCTGCCGGTGCCCAGCATGGCCGTGCCCACGGTCGGCGGCTTCTTCCGGAGCGCCCGGCTCGTCGACTTCTCGCCGGACCAGATGAGGTTCCTCAACTGGGGCCGGGTGGTCGACACCACCGCACTGAAGAAGGAGTTCGGGTTCACGCCGCGGTGGACCACGCAACAGGCCTTCGACGACTACGTGAGCGGCCGGGGTCTGAGGCCGTTCATCGATCCAGAGACGATTGCGTCGGCGGAACGGGGAATCCTCGACGCAGCCGCTCGTTTCCGCTGATCTTTGCCTTGAGGAGATGAACGCAGTGGCAGGAGCACGCGTTATCCCGCTGCACGACCCGGAGCGCGACGCCGCGCGCAGATCACGCCACGTCGAGGTGGTCCCCGAGCCAGCGCAGCAGCAGTCCGAGACACCGGACTGGGAACGCAGGCTGACCGACCTGCTGTCGTTCGCGCGCAGGCGGATCGCGGGCGACTACCAGATCGACGAGTTCGGGTTCGACCGCGACCTGACCGAGAACGTGCTGATGCCGCCGCTGAAGCCGTTGTACGAGAAGTGGTTCCGGGTCGAGACCATCGGCATGTCGAACATCCCGACGGCCGGCGGCGCGCTGATCGTGGCGAACCACTCCGGCACGTTGCCGCTCGACGCCCTGATGACGTCCTACGGCATCGCGAACGAGCACCCGGCCCAGCGCCACCTGCGCGGCCTCGGTGCCGACCTGGTCTTCCGCACCCCGCTGCTCGGCGCGCTCGCCCGCAAGGGCGGCCAGACGCTGGCGTGCAACCCGGACGCCGAGCGCCTGCTGTCGTCCGGAGAGCTCGTCGGCGTGTGGCCGGAGGGCTTCAAGGGCGTCGGCAAGCCGTTCAAGGACCGCTACAAGCTGCAGCGCTTCGGCCGCGGCGGCTTCGTGTCGGCCGCGCTGAAGACCGGCGTGCCGATCATCCCGTGCTCGATCGTCGGGGCCGAGGAGATCTACCCGATGATCGGCGACATCAAGGCGCTGGCCCGGCTGTTCGGCTTCCCGTACTTCCCGGTGACGCCGTTCTTCCCGCTGCTCGGCCCGCTGGGCGCCATCCCGCTGCCCTCGAAGTGGTACATCGAGTTCGGCGAGCCGATCCGCACCGACGTGTTCGGCGAGAACCCGGCCGACGACCCGATGCTGGTCTTCAACCTCACCGACCAGATCCGCGAGACCATCCAGCAGACCCTGTACCGCCTGCTCACCCAGCGGCGGAACGTGTTCCTGGGCTGATCAGCGCCTGCACGTCGGCGTAGCTGAACGCCGGGCCGGCGGGTCGGCCGTCGCGCACTGCCTGCGCGGTAGCGACGGTGTGCTGGAGGGCTGCGCGGAACAGCAGCGAGCCGGTGCTGATGCGTTTGACGCCCAGGTCTGCGAGTTCTTTTGGCGTGCGTTGCTGGGCCAGGACGTTCAGCGGGGCCAGGGTTGCGAGCTTTTCGATGTCGTGAGGCTCGGTCACGCCTGGCACGAAGATCCCGTCTGCGCCGGCGTCGACGTACCGCTTGGCGCGGTCGACGGTTTCGTTGATGGCTGTGCCCTGCCAGTGCGTGTCCACGCGGGCGTTGATGAACACGCCTGGTGCTCGCTGTTTGACGGCTTCGATCAGCTTGGCCTGCTCGTCGGGTGTGGCCAGGCCGTGGGGCCTGCCGTCTTCCAGGTTGATGCCGGCTACTCCCAGGCCGGCCACTGTTTCGGCCAGTTCTGCTGGGGTGGCGCCGAAGCCTGACTCCAGGTCGGCGGTGACCGGGCAGGGCAGATTCGCCAGCAGCCTGGCCAGTGCTGTGGCCTGTGCTCCGGCTTGGCCCATGCCGTCCGGGATGCCGTGTGCTGCCGCCACGCCGAGGCTGGTGGTGCCGATCGCCGGGAAGCCTGCTGCGTGCAGAGCGGTGGCTGAGGTGTAGTCCCAGGCGTTGGGGAGGATCAAGGGCTCGGGTTGGTGGTGGAGGGCTTGGAACGCCATGTTCTTGGCGATTCGGGTGGCCAGTGCCTGGCCTGGGCAGGCGTGGGGGCCGTGGCCGAACGGGTGGGTTTCGAGGCTGACCTCGATCACGCCGGAATCGGTGGCCCTGCGAGTGATCGGGACCGGTGGGGCTGGGTTTGAGGTACGGAGGTGGTCCGCGAGGGTGTGGGTGGCTGCCCAGGCTTGGACCAGTAGGCCGATTCGGGCTGCGGATTCCTCGGATTTGGTGGGGGCCAGTCGTTCTACGGCGGCGTCGGCTTCTGGGGTGATCTGTTCGTGGGGTTGGTAAGCCGGGGCGATTGTGGCGATGTCGTTGAGTGAGCCGGGCAGGTTCAGGGCCGTGGCCAGCTCGTCGAGAGTGGTGGCGGTGATGTTTTCGAGGAGCTTGGTGGTGAGCGTGCGCCTGCGAGTGTGGTCGGGGCCGTTGCTGAAGCGGACCACGTGGGCTCGTAGCCAGGCGACTCCGGTGTCTCCGGCGGGTACCTGGGGGACGGGAAGGCTCAGCAGCTCTTCGGTCATGGGGTGACCGTATGGCGCGGACGTTTCGGTGGGGGCCGAAGTGTTCTGGTCGCAGAATGGGGCGTGTGGAGGGACTTGCTGCGGTTGCCGGGCTGCTCGCGGATCGGACGCGGGCGGCGTTTTGCGGAGCTTTGCTGGATGGGCGGGCGTGGACGGCCAACGAGTTGGCTGCGCACGCTCGGGTTGCGCCTTCTACTGCCAGCGAGCATCTGACTCGGTTGATCGAGGGTGGGGTGCTGGTTGAGCACCGGCAGGGGCGGCATCGGTATGTGGCGTTGGCTGGGCCGCATGTTGCCGAGTTGTTGGAGACGATGGCGGCGTTTGCTGGGCCTGGGGGTGTGCCGCGGGGGTTGAGGGCGGTTTCGGCTTCGGAGGCGATGGTTCGGGGGCGGACCTGTTACGACCACCTGGCTGGGCGGCTTGGGGTGTCGTTGAGGGCTGGGTTGGTGGAGTTGGGGGTTGTGACTGGGGAGTTGGCGGTTACTGAGACTGGGATGGTCTGGTTGAAGGAGCTCGGGTTCGAGGCGTCGAAGCGGGTGGTCAGTCGGGCTTGTCTGGATTGGACTGAGCGGGTGCCGCATGTCGCGGGGGCTGCTGGGGCGCATCTTTGTGCGGTGTTTTTTGAGCGTGGGTGGATCAAGCGGATCGGGTCGTCTCGGGCGGTGGTTTTGACGCAGGCTGGGGAGGTTGGGTGGCGGGGGCTCGGGTTGGCACCGTCGGCCGCCGGTTTTCAAGCTTTCGGGGCTCCGCCCCGGACCCCGCCAATCTGATCAAGGACCGGTTCCACGCCGTCAGCAGGTTGATGGCACGCCTGTTGCGTTGGGCGGAGTTGCGTTGCGTAGGTGGTGCGGTTCGGGTGGGTGGTCCCGTCACAAGCCGTACCTAGAGCGCGCCACAACCAGGGAGGGGTGTCAACTCGACGAAAAGCGTGTCGAGTTGACACCCCTGCCTGGTTGCAGCG